>LUZA01000029.1 GCA_001603455.1 Bacteroidales bacterium Bact_09
ATCCAGGATTGGCTGTTGTTACAGGAAAAGAAATTGCTATCAATCAAGATTTAAGAGGATTGTTTTTGAAAAATTTTTTAGATGAAAAATTTTTAGTTTATTTCTTTCAAACAATTAATATTGGAGGAAAAGGAACAACCGTAAAAGGAATTTCAATTGATGAATTAGAACGAATTAAAATCCCCATCCCTCCCCTTGCCGAGCAGGAGCGCATTGTGAATATACTTGACAAGTTCGATGCCCTGGTCAATGACATATCAATAGGTTTGCCGGCTGAAATCGAGGCCCGGCGCAAACAATACGAATATTACAGAGGTAAACTTTTAACCTTCAAGAAATATGAGTAAGATTTCCATTCGTTTCTTTAACGACCGCGAAGTGCGAGCCGTCTGGGATCAGGAAAATGCCCTGTGGTGGTTTTCTGTTCTTGATATTGTAGCTGTGCTCACCAATCAGGACGACTACAAAAAGACACGCAACTATTGGAAATACCTGAAAACAAAGCTCAAAAAGCAAAACAGCGAACTGGTTAGCGCCACTAACCAGTTGAAAATTCTTGCGCCCGATGGGAAAATGCGCTTGACAGATATGCTGGATTACAATGGTATCATTACCCTGGCCAGGCAATTCCCCAGTAAACAGGCAAGCCGTTTCATAGATTGGTTTATCTACAGCGATGAAACCATTGACGGCAAAAGCAAGCATAAGGCATACGCCTTATTTGAAAGTTCTTTAATTGACAGCATGGAAGTGGGTTCGGTAAAAGGATTGCAGCAGATTCACGCATATCTGTTTGGCGGGCTTTACGATTTTGCCGGACAGATAAGGCAGAAAAACATTTCTAAAGGCGGTTTCAAGTTTGCCATGGCACAGCATCTGGACAACACGTTACTGCAGATTGAACAAATGCCTGAGAATACATTCGATGATATTGTCGAAAAATATGTTGAAATGAACGTTGCCCATCCATTCATGGAAGGTAACGGACGAAGCACCCGCATCTGGCTGGATCTTATATTGAAAAAACGTCTGAGAAAATGCGTGGATTGGAGCAGAATAGGCAAAAACGACTACCTGAGCGCAATGGTCAAAAGTACTACCGACAGCACAACAATAAAAAACCTGATTAGAAATGCGCTGACCGATGAAATAAACAGCCACGAAGTATTCATGAAAGGAGTCGATTACTCCTATTATTACGAAGAACATTAATCCTTTGGAATGATGATACAGTATGCGCTTGTTGCTGAAAACCCGGAAAGCACCGTCGTTGCTGAATACAAGCCTCCCTACCGGAAGGAGACTGCCTATCAGAGCGAAGCAGACCTGGAAAAAGCGTTTATTAAACTGCTGCAGTCCCAGGCCTATGAGTACCTGCCCATCACCTCGGAAAGCGATTTGATATCCAACCTGCGCAGCAGGCTCGAGGCACTGAACCAATACAAGTTCACCGATGCAGAGTGGAACCAATTCTTTACATCCAGGGTGGCGAACCTGAACCTCGGCGTAGAAGAAAAAAACCATATCATTCAGGAAGACCACATCCAGTTGCTGACCAGGGAGGATGGCACCGTAAAGAACATCCGGCTCATAGACAAGGACAACATCCACAACAACAGCCTGCAGGTCATCAACCAGTATGAAACCGACCAAGGGCAAAGGCCCAACCGGTACGATGTGACCATCCTGGTAAACGGGCTGCCACTGGTTCACGTGGAACTCAAAAGAAGAGGCGTCTATATAAAAGAGGCCTTTAACCAGATCAACCGCTACAGCCGGGAGTCGTTCTGGGCCGGGAGCGGACTCTTTGAATACGTGCAGCTCTTTGTTATCTCCAACGGCACCTATACCAAATATTACAGCAACACTACGCGTTCTACCCATATAAGGGAAACAGCGGAAGGGAGCATCAAAAAAGGGAAACAATCAAGCAACAGCTTTGAATTCACCTCCTGGTGGGCCGATGCCAACAACCGCTCTATCCCGGACCTTATGGATTTTGGACGGACCTTCTTTGCCAAACATACGCTGCTGAATGTATTGATCAAATATTGTGTGTTTACCACCGACCGGGTTCTGCTGGCTATGCGTCCCTACCAGATTGTAGCTACGGAAAGAATCCTCAACAAGATCAACGTGTCCAACAATTACAAGACGTATGGGACCGTTAGGGGCGGAGGGTACATCTGGCATACAACGGGCAGCGGGAAAACGCTCACGTCTTTTAAAACAGCTCAGCTAGCCAGCAAGCTGCCTTACATCGATAAAGTACTGTTTGTAGTCGACAGAAAGGATCTGGACTATCAAACCATGAAAGAGTATGATAAGTTCCAGAAAGGAGCTGCCAACAGCAATACCAGCACCACCATCCTGAAACGACAGCTGGAAGACCCCGAGGCCAGGATCATCATCACAACCATTCAAAAGCTGACGATCCTGATCAACAAGCATAAGAACCATCCTTCATACACCCAACGTATAGTCATTATTTTTGACGAGTGCCACCGTTCTCAGTTTGGGGAAATGCACCTGGCAATTACCCGGACTTTTAAGAAATATAACCTCTTTGGCTTTACCGGGACACCTATCTTTGCTGTTAATGCCGGCAATTTTGGCGTCTCTACCCTGCGTACCACAGATCAGGCCTTTGGAGACAGGCTGCATACCTACACTATTGTTGACGCCATCAACGATAAGAATGTGCTTCCTTTCCGGGTGGACTACATCCGTACCATGCGGGAAGAGGATGAGATTGCCGACACAAAGGTATGGGATATTGACCGGGAAAAGGCCCTGGCAGCCCCACAGCGCATCAGCAATATCGTTAGTTACATTCTTGAAAACTTCGACCGCAAAACTAAGAGGAACTCATTCTACAAGCTCAACGACCGCCGCCTGGCCGGGTTCAATTCCATCTTTGCCGTATCATCCATTAAAGTGGCCATGCAGTATTATACCGAGTTCAAAAAGCAGATGGCTGCCCTTCCCAGCGATAGACAGTTGAAGATCGCCACCATCTACAGCTTTGGTGTCAATGACCCGGTGGACGAGGAGCTGGGTATGATAGAGGATGAGAACCTGGACAACACCGGGAACCTTGACCAGAACTCACGCGACTTCCTGGATGCTGCCATCACGGACTATAACGCCATGTTCAAAACGAATTTTGACACTTCCAGTCAGAACTTTCAAAACTATTACAAGGATGTCTCAGAGAAAGTGAAAAAGCGGGAAATTGACATGCTGCTTGTGGTCAATATGTTCCTTACCGGCTTTGATGCAACAACCCTCAATACCCTGTGGGTGGACAAGAATTTGAGGCTGCACGGGCTGCTGCAAGCCTATTCCCGCACCAACCGCATTCTCAATACCATCAAGACCTTCGGCAACATTGTCTGCTTTAGGAACCTGGAAAAAGCCACTAACGAAAGCATAGCCCTGTTTGGAGACAAAGAAGCTACCGGCCTGGTACTGCTCAAATCCTTTAATGAGTACTACAATGGATACAAGGACGGTGAGAAAGATATGCCCGGCTATGTAACGCTCATCAGCCGCTTGCAGAGCGATTATCCCCTGGGGACAAAGATTGTCGGGGAAGAGAAGAAGAAGGAGTTTATTAAGCTGTACGGCGCCATACTCAAGCTCCGTAACATCTTGACCACCTTTGATGACTTTGCCGGGAACGAGATCCTGAATGATCGGGATGTGCAGGACTACCACAGCATATACATAGATCTGTACAACGAATTCAGGCTTAAACCCAAAAGGGAAAGCGAAGACATTACAGATGATATTGTCTTTGAAATGGAGCTTATCAAGCAGGTTGAGATCAATATTGACTACATCCTGGCCCTGGTAAGAAAGTACCACGAGGGCCATCTTAAAGATAAGGAGATTGTAGTGACCATAAACAAGGCCATAGATGCAAGTGTGGATTTACGCAACAAGAAAGACCTTATACAGCGCTTCATTGAATCCCTGACTCCCACTTCGGATGTGGATGACGACTGGCGCAATTTTGTGGATGAGAAGAAAGTTGAAGAGCTGGATCGCATCATAGAAGAAGAAAAACTGAACCGGGAAGAGACATACCGTTTCATGGACAATGCCTTCCGGGATGGCTATGTCCCCTCTACCGGGACCGCACTCACAAAAGTCCTTCCGCCTGTCTCCCGTTTCTCACCCACAGGAGAACGCAGCAAAAAGAGAGAGTCCGTCCTGAGCAAACTCCTGGAATTCTTCACCCGGTTCTGGGGTATTGCCGGAGGTATCCTCAGAACGCCATAGTAAATGACCTTTTTCGCGGCCACAGGCCGCAGGGCCTCCCCCCGGGGAAGGCGGTGGTGGGGGAATCAAAATGGAAAGGCCCCGGGGCCCGCGGACAAAAAAAGGCACCTGCGCAACGCGCAAGTGCCTTTTAGTCCGTGGGCCCAGCTGGACTTGAACCAGCGACCCCCTGATTATGAGTCAGGTGCTACTAACCGACTGAGCTATGGGCCCCTTTTTCGTGTACAAATATACACGAAAGCTATGTTAATATAAAATCCAGATCAAAGAACGTAATCGCTACAAAGCGTCAGACTTTGATTTCAACCTCAACGCCACTGGGCAGTTCCAGCTTCATCAGGGCATCCACCGTCTTGGGAGTAGAGCTGTAAATATCCAGCAGGCGGCGGAAAGAGTTCAGTTCAAACTGTTCCCGTGCTTTCTTATTGACGAAAGTGGCCCGGTTGACCGTAAAGATTTTCTTGTTGGTGGGCAGGGGTATGGGACCGCTGACCACTGCGCCGGTTGCCTTGACGGTTTTAACGATCTTATCGGCAGACTTATCCACCAGCATGTGATCGTAAGATTTTAATTTGATTCTGATCTTTTGGCTCATTGTATTAATGTGTTAACCAAGTATTTTAAAATTCAACATTTGATGCGTGAAAACCTTTGGCCCATCCGGTTTTTTCAATGATTTCACTGGCCAGCGTGGCGGGTAATTCTTCATATTCAAAGAACTCCATCGAGCTGGTGGCACGGCCCGAAGACAGGGTACGGAGCCTTGTAATGTACCCAAACTGTTCTCCCAGCGGTACTTTGGCCTTGATAATGCGAGCATTGCCTTTTGAGTCCATATCGGTTACCTGTCCGCGGCGTTTGTTCAGATCGCCAATGATATCTCCCATATATTCCTCCGGAGTGACAACCTCCAGGGCCATGATAGGTTCCATCAATACGGGCTGCGCCTTGGGTGCAGCTTTACGAAATGCCTGGCGTGCACAGATTTCGAACGACAGGGTATCTGAATCTACCGTATGGTAAGACCCGTCTGTCAGGGTCACTTTCATGCCTGTGACAGGATATCCGGCCAATACTCCGTTTTCCATAGCTGCCTTGAATCCTTTTTCGACAGCCGGAATGTATTCCCGGGGAATGTTGCCACCCTTCACCTGGTCAACAAATTGCAGGCCGGTCACTCCGGGATCCGCCGGCTCCAGGGTAAAGACAATATCGGCAAATTTTCCTCGTCCGCCCGTTTGTTTCTTGAACACTTCGCGGTGTGTAACGCTACCCAGGATGGTTTCCCGGTAATTCACCTGTGGGGCTCCCTGGTTGATCTCCACACCAAATTCACGTTTTAGGCGGTCTACGATGATCTCCAGATGCAACTCGCCCATTCCGCTTATAATTGTCTGACCGGTTTCGGTTTCGGTACGAACAGTAAATGTGGGATCTTCCTCGGCAAGTTTGGAAAGAGCCACACCCAGTTTGTCCAGGTCTTTCTGTGTCTTGGGTTCCACGGCCAGTCCAATGACAGGATCAGGGAAAGTGATGGCTTCCAGCACTATGGGATGTTTATCCACACATATGGTATCTCCTGTACGCAGATCCTTGAACCCGATGCCGCTTCCAATGTCTCCGGCTTCGAGGAATTCTACGGGATTCTGCTTGTTGGAATGCATCTGGTATAGCCGGTTTATACGTTCGCGCTTTCCTGTCCGGATATTCAGAACGGTCTTACCCGTCTCAATTTTGCCCGAATAAACACGTATATAGGCCAGACGGCCCACAAAGGGATCGGTGGCTATCTTGAATACCAGGCCGCAGAAAGGCTCTTCCACTGAGGGAGTTCTTTGCTCATTTTTCTGTGTATAGGGATTCACCCCCACAACGGCTTCAATGTCCAGGGGGGACGGAAGGTAGTGGCAGATGGCATCCAGCAGGAACTGGATTCCCTTGTTTTTCAGGGAAGATCCGCATGTTACCGGGACGATCTTCAGGGCAAGCGTTGCTTTGCGCAGCGCTCCAATGACTTCTTCCTGGCCAATGGAACCGGGATCTTCAAAGAACTTTTCCATCAGTGAATCGTCATATTCGGCTACTGCTTCTACAAGCTTCCCTCTCCAGAAGTCCACTTCTTCCTGCATGGATGCAGGGACTTCTGTTTCTTTATAATTGATCAGTTCTTTGCTGTTGCTATCATAGATCAGGGCTTTGCGTGAAAGCAGATCCACGATCCCCCGGAATGTTTCTTCCGATCCTATGGGAAGGCTAATGGGAATGGCGTTGGCACCCAATTTATGATGTATTTCGTCCACTACGGCAAGGAAATCGGCCCCCACCCGGTCCATTTTGTTGACAAAAGCCAGCCGGGGGATCCGGTACTTGTCGGCCTGACGCCAAACAGTCTCGGATTGGGGCTGTACACGGCCCACGGCGCAGAACGTGGCTACGGCACTGTCGAGTACACGCAGGGAACGCTCTACTTCTACGGTAAAATCCACATGTCCGGGGGTGTCTATGATATTGATCTGGTACCGGTTTTTGCAGCAATTCCAAAACGCTGTGGTAGCAGCCGAGGTGATGGTTATACCCCGTTCCTGTTCCTGAACCATCCAATCCATAGTCGCAGCCCCTTCGTGAACCTCCCCTATTTTATGGGTCTTGCCCGTATAATAGAGAATGCGTTCAGACGTAGTGGTCTTACCGGCATCGATATGGGCCATGATGCCAATATTCCTTGTATATTTTAAATCTCGTGACATTTTCAGGTGCTCAAAGATACCCTGCCTCTAGAAACGGAAGTGAGCAAAAGCCTTGTTGGCTTCGGCCATCTTGTGCATATCTTCTTTACGCTTGAACGCGGCACCTTCGTTGTTGTAGGCAGCAACGATTTCGGCGGCCAGTTTTTCGGCCATGGAATGCGCTGAACGTTTTCTTGCGTAATTGATCATGTTTTTCATGCTTAATGAAATTTTCCGCTCAGGACGCACTTCTGTGGGCACCTGGAAATTGGCTCCTCCCACGCGGCGGCTCTTTACTTCAACCTGCGGCGTGATGTTTTCCAACGCTTTTTTCCAAATGTCCAAAGGAGCCTTTTCAGAATCTTTCACCTTCTCACCTACAATATCCAATGCATCGTAAAAGATGCCGTAGGCAATACTCTTCTTTCCCTGAAGCATCAAATTGTTCACAAAACGTGTAACCAGCACATCGTTGAACTTGGGATCAGGAAGTAGAATTCTCTTTTTAGGCTTTGTTTTTCTCATTTGATGTAATTAATTATAAAGTTATTTTTTCGCTTTGGGCCGTTTGGCTCCATAGAGCGAACGTGACTGTGTCCTTCCCTCTACCCCGGAGGTTTCCAAAGCACCTCTGAGTACGTGATAGCGAACACCCGGCAGGTCTTTCACACGACCTCCGCGCACCAATACGATGGAGTGCTCCTGAAGGTTGTGGCCTTCACCGGGGATGTAAGCATTGACCTCTTTCTGATTGGTCAGGCGTACACGAGCAACTTTACGCATAGCGGAGTTCGGTTTTTTAGGAGTAGTGGTATACACACGTACACAGACACCACGTTTCTGGGGACAAGCGTCCAGAGCACGGGATTTGCTTTTTTCTACCACGCGTTCCCTTCCTTTACGGACTAGTTGTTGAATTGTTGGCATAATGTATTGTTAATCTTTGCTTTATGTATTTTTCCTGTGCGTAAAACGGGTTGCAAAGATAGGATTAATTTTTTTATTTACAAACAAGTTGCTGACAATTTACCCTTATTACCAAACGAAAAGCGTAGGTATGAGCAAAAGCGCCCCGGCCACAATAAGCCCCAGAATAAAACGCCAGGCCCAACGGACCCACCGGGTATAAGGGACCCGGGCTATCCCGAGCACCGCCATCAGCACTCCAGAGATGGGGGTTATCATATTGGTGAATCCGTCTCCAAACTGGAAAGCCAGCACCGTCGCCTGACGCGAAACGCCTACCAGATCACTGAAAGGCGCCATGATGGGCATGGTCATGGCCGCTTTTGCCGAGGCAGAAGGTATGAGCATATTGATGACCGTCTGGATCATGTACATCACCTGAAGCGAACCGCCCCGACCCATGGATTCCAGGCCTCCGGCCATGGCAAAGAGGATCCTGTCCATGATCCTTCCCTGTTCCAGGATCTGGACGATCCCTGCGGCCAGTCCCACGATCAGTGCCGCTCCCAGGATGTCGCGGGCCCCTTCGGTCAGCTTGCCTACTATGGTATTAGCAGAAAAACCGGCCGTCATACCGCTCATGATACCCAGGGCCAAGAACAGACCCGATATCTGGCTCATGTACCAGCCATAACCCAGGACACCCACGATCAGGAACAAGACCGTAAAGAGCACAAAATGAAGGATAAGACGTCTGGCCGCTCCCTCTCTTTTTTTCCCTGTAAGGGCCCTCAGGCCCCCTGCCGCATACAGCAACGTGAGGACCGGTATCAACCCCGGAACATAGAGGCTCCCTACGCCCATAGCAATGTGTGTGGCAGGGAAACATACGGAAAAGCATATCAGGGCTGCCAGCACCAGGAAATAAGCAGTCCAGGCGGTCCATCCCGGCCCCGGCTGCCCTCCTGCGGTTTCCGGAACGGGATCCGCCTCGGCAAGAATCGCCTCCCTGCGGAGGTTGTCCTCTTCCCACATAGGTGAGATCCCGGGATTTTTATGCACTTTATGCGCATACCTCAGTACAAAGACGATGGTTCCCGTTGTCAGCACGGCCCAGCATGCCAGGCGGTACCCCATGCCCGAAAAGATGGGTAGGCCCGACAAGTCCTGGGCAATTCCTACAGTAAACGGATTCAGGAAAGCCCCTGCAAATCCCACGTGGGCAGCAACATACACCATACACACACCCGTTATGGTATCGTACCCCATAGATAAGGCCAGGGGTACGATCAGAGCGGCAAAGGCTATGGTCTCTTCGCTCATCCCAAAGACGGCTCCAAACAGACTGAAAAGCACCATAACCACCACTATTACCAAGTTATTAACGCCTATGCGCCGCATGAGCGGATATCGTTCCATACGGCGTCCAAATTCTAAAAATGATCTGATCCCGGAATCTACGGCCTTTGTGGCATTGACCACCCAAAAGGCGGCTCCCACACACAGAATGAACACAATGATCCCTGCTTGTTTTACGAATCCGTCATAAAACGCAGTGAACACCTGCCAGGTCTGCGGTCTGGATTCAACAGGGCAGAATTCGCCTTTTGTATACTGTCCGCCCGGCAACACCCAGGTTAGCAGGGCCGCCATTAGGATAAAAATAAAAATAATGACCGGAGGGACCGGAAAACGTTTTTTCATTTTGTCAAAGATACGCCGTATTTCAAAAAGTTTGTCACATTTTTATAACACCCCATGTCCATTCTGATAATACAATAAAATGAGCAAAGGTTTTTTCTTTTTTATATCTTTATCCTTTAAAAAATCCATCTAAGTATCCAATACCATTGTACCCAAATCTCAAAATTTTATGAAAAACCCGTTATTTTATTCTTTTCTGGCTATACTTTTGAGTATAATTCCCCTATCCGCCCAGGATTTCAATACTGAATACAAACAACTCGATTCACTACCGGCTATTTCCCGTCTGGTATACCACACGGCCATTAATCCCCAATGGATCGACAGTTTACACCTCACCTACGAGATCCGGGATAAAGAAGGATTGAAGGGATATAAAGTCAATGTTTCCGACAAGACGAAAGAATCCTGGACAAGGGAAAAAACTGTTTCCGGAAGAGATCCCGTTTCTAATCACGGTTTTCCCGGACAACAAACAAAGGATGTGTATGATTCTCCGGACGGCAAATGGGAGGCGTTCATTAAAGATCATAATATCTGGCTGAGAGAAAAAGCCACAAAAGAAGAAACACCGTTAAGTTATGACGGCACCGAGAATCTCTATTATTCACGCATTTACTGGTCTCCGGACTCAAAGAAAATAGCCGCCATTCAAACACAAGATGCCCCCATGCACAGGATTCCTCTTCTGGAGTCAGCCCCTGCAGATCAGAAACAGCCTAAACTGCAATGGCGCGATTATTATAAACCCGGAGACCTGATTCCTGTTAACCGTCCCACCCTGTTCCATGTTGAACAAAAGCAGAAAATTGAAATTGACACAAGAGATTTCAGCAACCCGTTCCGGTTGTACATCAGGAAATGGGCCGATAATTCCGAATGGTTCAGCTTTGAGTACAACCAAAGGGGTCACCAGGTTTACCAGGTTGTGCACGTAGATGCCACCAGCGGACAAACCAGGGTGATTGTAGACGAAAGGTTCGACACCTTTATACATTACGACCGGAATTTCATTCATTACACAAAAGACGGGGAAAGCCTCATTTGGTCTTCCGAAAGGAATGGGTGGAGGCATTTGTACCTGATAGATGCACTTACCGGTCAGGTAAAGAAACAATTGACCAAAGGAGAGTGGGTTGTACGCCAGGTCATTGAAGTAAATGAAGAAGAAAACTACATTCTCTTTATGGGGAATGGGAAAAACAACAGCGAAGATCCTTACAACCAACATTATTATCGTATGAGGACGGACGGAAGCCATCTCATTGACCTTACTCCTGAAAAAGCCAATCACAAGGTGAATTTCTCGCCCGATAAAAAATATTTTACAGATATTTACTCGCGCCCCGATATGGAACCCATATCCATTGTCCGTTCAGCCAGCGACGGGTCTGTCGTCATGGAATTAGGGAAAGCAGATATCGCGGACCTCCTGGCCTACGGATGGACCAGACCCGAAGTCTTTTCGGCAAAAGGGCGGGACGGACTTACCGATATATGGGGAACCATTTACCGTCCTTCATTTTATGATCCGGCTCACAAGTATCCTGTTGTGGAATATATTTATGCCGGCCCTCATGATGCACACGTGACCAAAGATTTTGCAGCATATATGCGTTTTTCCAAACTGCTGGAAATAGGCTTTATTGTAGTTACAGTGGATGGCATGGGCACCGCTAACCGCTCCAAGGCTTTCCACGACGTATGCTGGAGAAATCTGAAAGACGCCGGATTCCCGGACCGTATTCTTTGGATGCAGGCGGCAGCAGCCAAATATCCGTCCATGGACATTCAATCCGGAGTGGGTATTTACGGTTATTCGGCTGGGGGACAAAACACCCTGTCGGCGCTGTTGTTCCATGGCGATTTTTACCAATTTGGAGTAGCTCTGTGCGGTTGTCACGATAACCGGATGGATAAGATCTGGTGGAATGAACAATGGATGGGATATCCTACCGGTCGGTGGTACGCAGAATCTTCCAATGTAGACAACGCATCCCGTCTTACAGGTAAATTGCTTTTGATAAATGGCGAACTGGACGACAACGTAGATCCGGCCTCGACCCTTCAGGTAGTCGACGCACTCATTAAGGCCAATAAAGACTTTGAACAGCTTTACCTGCCGGGACATGGTCATTCGCTGGGATCGGAATACATTACCCGGCGGGTTTTTGAGTTTTTTTACCGAAATATGAAGATGAACCGGTCGCCACGACAGTAATCAAAACCTGTTCGATGCGTACCGGCATGCTAATTCCCCAATAATTTAACAGAAAGTAGAAATTGGTTGGTTGACCTTTCTCCGGACAGAAACATTTTAGCGTATCCAAAGGACCAAGTGGTTTTCAGGTAGGAAAACATTACCAGTTGAATATCTACCTGACCTCCAAAATTAAAAATATGAGTCTGTTTATCCCTGCGATCAAAATCGGTCATCAAGTGTGTCCCAAACAGCGAGGGTTGTATATACGTGGGATACAGCCAGGTAGTCCCCACGTTTTTTAACCGGATGGGAAACAGGTTCAGTTCTCCCATGGTCTTTACATAATTGTACGCAGGGATCTGGTCTATCTGTGCTCCCGGAAAGGATAGGACATTGCGGTATTGTTCCGACGGCTGCCAGTCCACATAATTGTTCCCGAATCCCCCAAAATAAAAATGGGACAAGCTCGAGATGCGGTCTCCCAGGGAATGCCCCACACTGTTACGTATCCAGAAACTGGTGTTCCTGATGAAAGGCACCAAAAAACCAATGCTTTGGTCCGACATGAAAGAGGGGTAGAATTTCCCTTTGGCCAGGTAAGTGGTACTGCTCACATCCCACGAAAAACCTTTTTCGTCGTCCACTCCGCCCAGCGTTTTGCGCAATTTGGACACCCCAAAAGATACAGAGGCGGCCTGCATGTTGCGCATGGGAGCCTCGATCTCCTGATATCCGGGAAGCACTTCCAGCATACCGTATGTAAACACGGCAGCATCTACATAATACTTCAGGGGGCTTTTTAGGCTGAAATTCCGGCGGTATCCCAATCCAATGGAATAACCGGCTCGGCTTCTTTTTGTGGGTCCGAAAATATCGTAAAAGTGGGTGGGATTGTAGTTGGCTTTCAGTCGCCAGCTCCAGAAATTCCATTCCAGCATGGCGTGAAATTTCTGTTCCACCCCGTAAGGACTCCATGGGGAAACGGCCAAGAACAAGTTGATATTGCTGATTCCTACCGGGTCCCGCCAGTTGAGCCGGTAGCCCAGAGCCACTGTATTCTTAAACCCGGCAATGTCGGGGTAGGCCCCGGCGATCTTCATCTCCTTCAGAGATCTGTAGCGCTTCTCTGTAATGGAGTCATTAACTCCTTTCAGGGCCGAGGCGGGGGGTAGGGACCACTCTTCCACCACAGGGTGCTTCTGATGGACCATATTGCCCAGAAAACTGATCGCATTGGCATTTTTCAGCACCTTGACCGGGATGATCCCGGGACGCATGCCGTCCCGTTCATATTGCAGCACCAGGAGGGAATCTTCCGCTATTTGGATTGGGGCAAAAAGCCCGATTGCCGTATTGGAAAGCAATTCCTTATTCCGTTCTTCCAGCCCTATTCTCCATACATTGGAAACTCCCGTATAATATGAAGTCCCGATCAAATACCGATCGTCTTCAGAGAACCTGAACTGGGTAAGTGTGTTGTCTTCCAATTCCCAAACGGTTTCAAATCCCGTCTTACCGGCATCCAGCGCTTCCAGATCAAACAGCAACAGGGATTGTTCCCCGCGTATCCCCGACAGGGAGGCACACAAAAGATCTCCCGAATTGGAAATATCCAAATCAAATAAAACCTTTCCGAAAGGCACCGAATATACAGGCAGGGTCCTGTCATAGGGCGGAGGTATCTTCACTAAAATGGAATAGCCGTTGTCATTCTGAACGCCCCACAGGGATTTATCTGCCGGATTGAATACCAGGTCTCCTGTACGGGTCAGTTTATTCACCACTTTTTTCCTGCCCGTTTTCACGTCAATTTCCACCAGGTTCCTGTAATTGTTGTTGTGTTCGGAAATATAGATTTTCTCATCTGCTGCATTGTAGGCCAGGTGGGTAGAATAATACAAGTTGGGAGAATCAAGCGTGGCGATCTTCCGGATCCTGCCAGTAGTCTTGTCGATCTCGGCAATTTGCGAGATGATGCCTGGATGGTTAATGGCGGCATATATTTTTCCGGTTGCTGGATTGTATTCCGGCCGGGATACATTCCCCAGCGGGTTATCCGTAACGGGCCGGAAGTCCGTTAGGGGAAACTCTCCAATGTAAGCAATGGTGTTCTTCTGAAAATTGGTTTCCCATTCCATCCATTCTTCCCAGACGTTCTTTACCGGGCGTCCGTAAACATTCCGGAACTGGCTGGCATAAAAGGCCTTGGACCTATCAGTCCGCACATAAAAATCTTTTAGTTTGTCTATCCCATACTGGTAAGCCAGGTAAGTTACAAAACGGGATCCGTATAAATAAGAATTGGCTCCCACCTGGAAGTCCACAGTCGTTCCTTCAGTTTCCAAGCCTATCAAGGAATAGAGCTCTTCTCCTTTGTCAATGATGCTTCTGAAATACATCTCGTCGTAAAAGCCCATGGCCCTTCCGAATCCCCCGGACATCCAGGTCTCCATAAAACAGGCAATCCCCTCGTGATACCAGCGGGGGGCATACCAGCGGGGAGTAGTGAAGTAACTCCATATGGCCGACACTGGATTTTCATCGGCCCTTAAAACTTTACCCTGAAGGAATTTGCGAAATTTTTCATCTCTGGCATTGGGTTTTTCCGAAAGGACAATATGGGTAAGTTCGTGATTGAAAAGCCATTGAAAACGCTCATTGGAGGGTATGATGCTGAAGGCAAAACTGTAAGGCCCTATTCCCAGAATAACCTGGTTATAAGGCATGGCAATAGCCCCTCCATGGCCGGAATCTTCGAAGTCTGTCAGAAAAACATACGTGGTAGTGTCCCGGTAAGGCCAGAAACGCTTGTGAAAATCCATAGCATTCAGGTAGGTCTGTCTCACGTGAGGCACGATGTAAGAATACCTGTTCCCGAAATAGACCAGGTGCAGGTTGCCCTTAGTTACGCTGTTTATCAACTGTGCATGCAAAATCCCGGGCAGGCCCGGGATAAAAATTCCTATCAGCAATATAACGGCTTTGAATTTGTGCACTTTGCTATTTCATTAAAATACTTTTGGAGGCCAGTTTGGGTTCAATCCGGTGACCATGCCCAATTCAGCCGCATTGTTAAGAAAAGAACCCAGCTGATTCATATTTAAAAACCCCAGTTTCTCGGCATTTCCATAGGATTCTTTCAGGGAAAGAATATCTTTATCCATTACTATGCCAAGAACACCTTCTGCATTCCTTATAAATAAACCCAATCCCTGCATGTTATCTAAAGTCTGGGTGTTTTTATGTATGTAACCCAGATCATTCATGCTTTGTAAAAAATTTTGCAGGGCTGGAGCGTTAAGTAAAAACCGACTGCCTATCAAAGCTGCATCTTCAATAATTGGTACACGCTCAACTTCACTCATTCCCAGGAAAGTTTTGTCGCGTACAATCAGGTCCAGACGGCCCATATCCGCCACAATAATACCCTGAAGATCAGAAGAAAAGGATCCTTGTATTTCATCTGTGAATAATTTTTTCTTCTCAAAATACTGCAACACCATCTTATCATTCATGGCCATGGCAGCAGCTATCTGATCCATGGTCAGTACCGTGTGCACAGAGGCCAGTGTTGCATTGGTTTCTTTACCCTGCTGGCTCAGGTAAGAGCTTAGGTTATCTATCAGATCCAGTACCGATTGTTTACGGTAGCTTATCTGGGAGATTACATTGTTGGCCTGCCCTATGGTATTGCGTATCATTACCGGATGTACCTCCCCGGGATTTTTTACGATAGCAATGGCCAGAAGTAGATCGGTACGGGCATTTTCCAGAAATGTCCCGTAACGCGCAAAATCCTCCAGAAGCACCCCCGCATATTCCCTGTAGGGTTCCTGGTTTTCAAGTTCTTTCAGTGCATACTGGATCTTTTCTCCCTGGGATACGGCACTTACATAATAATAATTAAAATAGACCGAGATGGCTCTCAGGAGAAGGCTGTCGACTAACAATTCGTTTTTCAGCTCTATGTCTTCCTGGGTGATTTTCACGTTTTTGTAATTCTGCACCCTGCCTATGGTTCCGACAAGTTGTGTATTGTCTGTTTTGGGAATATCCACCAGGGTCCCGGTCAGGAAACCGGCTGCCAGTGAAACAATTACCAGAATCACAATGACTAAGGATCTGTTTTTTGTTTTCATTTTATTATTGGATTAATTGTGTTTCTATAACAAATATACTCAGGTCGTCAAAAAGTTGGTGGAAACACCATACGAAAGACTTGCTTCCCATTTAAGAAAAAAGTCAGACAAGACAGATCCGGAGGTCCGGCCAGTGCAAAAATCACATTTCCACGGCATATATAAGACAATCCCCGGTCCGGATCTTCGACCTCCCGAACTAAATCATCTGAATCAATTATTTTCATCATATCATCAGCGACCGGTTCTCCTTGTGACGAAAATACAATGTTAAGATTGTTTGCAGAAAATACTGAAACCCAATAGACCTGCAAGCCGACCCTTCTGTATTGCTGCACTTCAATATCAATTCCTTTATCATGATATGTCCATAATGAAGGTTCTTTAGGCGCCATGGTTCCGGAAAGCTGATCTTCCGGAAAGTTGCGTACGGAAGGAATAAGAAACGTTACCGCCAGCGCACCCAGAATAAATACCAGTACCAGGGAAGCGGCAAAGGCATAAATCTTCACACTTCCGGAGAACATCCTGTGAAAAAAGGATTTATCAGCTATACGCTTCATCACCTCCTGTGTTATATCAACTTCAGGTATTAGGTCCGCTCTTTCATTCATTTCACGGTGCAGTGCCAGCAGTTTAGCATACAGGTCATTGGCCTGTGAAGAAGATTCCACCAATGACGCGAACAGTTCTTCCTGGTGGCGGGACAGTGTTCCATCCACTTTATTCTGTATAAGCAAGATGTCTTTTTCAGTCAACATGTTTCAGGTTTTTTCCCAATTTTTCCTTTAACATCATCCTGGCATCGAACAATCGTGACTTTATCGTTTTTTCCGGAATTCCCAGTGTTTCGGAGATTTCGGAGTATGAAAGGCCGGTCTTCTTGCGCCATTTTCTCACGCAGGGTGATCTGACCGGGTTCCACACAGGACTTTCTGTTCCTTACGCTTAGCAATGCCCTGTTGATGGCCATGCGGTAGATCCAGCTGAAGAACCTGTATTGCGGATCATATTGGTTCAGCGATTCATACGTCTTTACAAATACGTCCTGTGTCAACTCCCTGGCTTCTTCGTGATTATTCACTATTTTATAAATCACACGGAAGACCGGGTTCTGGTATCGTTCTACCAGTATCCTGTATTGCGCAGTATGGCCGTCAATGATCGCCCGGATTATTTGTCTTTCATCT
Organism: Bacteroidales bacterium Bact_09; assembly: GCA_001603455.1. Classification (GTDB taxonomy): domain Bacteria; phylum Bacteroidota; class Bacteroidia; order Bacteroidales; family UBA932; genus DMER64. Next base: position 17,156 of record LUZA01000029.1, read on the forward strand.
GTCATAAATCCTCAGGCTTTCATTGCTGTAATAAATAGTATCCAACTTGTGAAAAGTTGGGTTTTTCTGAACTGTCATTGCAACAGATTGAGTTTCCATATATCCCGGTAGTTCATCCTGATCAGGGGGGAAAGCGCGATATCTCCTACCGGGCCTATCCTCTTTTGCAGAACCTTCAACTCGGCAAGCTTGGTATTAATTCCCTCTTCCCGGATCAAAGGGAAACCGTTTTCGCGGAGCATGATGTTACGCTTGGCCTTAAGCGACATTTCCAGGTAAAGCTGCAGATAACAGTACATATCCAGGATCACTTCCCCGGAAAAGCGGTCTTTAAGTGACATCAGATATTCCCCTGCCCTGGAAGCGGAAAACCTGCCCTGGCGGATCATTTTCAACAACTCCACCTCACTGCTCAACTCCAAATCCATCCAGTCACGGAGTAGGTTTTCATTATATCTGAATACCAACACGAACAAAACGGGCAGGCAGATCATGATCGCCAGTGTCTGTATGAGGGGATGAATGTAAAAGTGATTGAACAGGGAATGCACCACGTAAGTCAGGCCCAAACCTGCAAACACCATGGGAGCCACCATCCGGTCCCTGGATTTAGCCCCAATATATAAAATGGCGAACAATGCCGTACAGCCGCCATGCATAACGGCCGTGCCAAAACCCCGTATGATCCAGGTAAATATGGATGTGTCTGGAAGGGAATAAACATAAAACAAATTCTCACACAAGGCAAAACCTGTTCCGACCGCAAAACCATATATAGCGGCGTCTACCATGAAACCAATTCTTTTTTTACGGACCAGGTAGAAAATAAATAGTGATTTCAGCCCTTCTTCCACGGCGGGCGCCAGGTAACGGGACAGGGTATCAAAGGCACTTGAAGTGGATTCCTGTAAAAACGAATTGACCAGGTAACTGATAAAAGCACACGCGCCTCCCCATACGCTGGCATAGAAAATTTGTTTTTTGATCACCAGCTTGAAACTGTCCATCAAAAACAGGAAAAGCAGGAAAAGTATTACAGGAAAGACGCTGAATACTATTTTCATTGTGTAAATATAGATTTCATTTTTTTAAAGAGCAATAAAATTCTATATCTTCGCAACTATGAAATCTCAAGATTATATTACGCTCGAAGAAACATACGGAGCGCATAACTATCATCCACTCCCTGTCGTCCTGAGCCGGGGAAAAGGTCCCTATGTATGGGACGTTGAAGGAAAAAAATATTTTGATTTTCTCTCTGCGTATTCTGCTGTAAACCAGGGACACTGCCATCCAAAGATTGTAAAGGCCCTTACCGATCAGGTCAAACAACTGTGCCTGACATCCCGTGCGTTTTACAATAATTGCCTGGGTCCTTACGAAGAGTATGTTACCCGCTTTTTTGGTTACGACAAAGTTTTGCCCATGAACTCCGGAGCCGAAGCCGTAGAAACAGCTCTCAAGCTAGCCCGTCGCTGGGGATATGAAAAAAAGAACATCCCTGAGAATGAAGCGTTGATTGTGTGCTGTGAAGGGAACTTTCACGGCCGTACCATTACGGTGATCTCACTTTCCACAGATCCCGACGCCTGCGGAGGATTTGGCCCTTATACACCTGGATTTATCAAGATCCCTTACAACGATGTCCCTGCTTTGGAAAAGGTCCTGGCAGAAAACGGTCCGCGCGTTGCAGGTTTCCTGGTAGAACCCATTCAGGGAGAGGCCGGCGTCCTGGTTCCCGACGATGGTTATATTAAAAAATGCTTTGACCTGTGCCGGGAACACAATGTGCTGTTTCTGGCCGATGAAGTGCAGACGGGTATCGCCCGTACCGGAAAGCGCATCTGTTGTGATCATGAAGGCGTGCATCCCGATATTCTGATACTGGGGAAGGCCATTTCGGGGGGTGTACTGCCCGTATCGGCCGTTCTGGCATGCGATGAAATCATGCTTACGATCAGGCCCGGGGAACATGGATCGACCTTTGGTGGATTTCCGTTAGCCTGTAAAGTGGCCCACGCTGCTCTGAAAGTGGTGGAAGAAGAAAAACTGGCTGAAAAAGCCGCTTATTTGGGCGAGATCGTACGTAATTTCCTGCGGGAAATTCCTTCTGACAGGATACTAACAGTCCGCGGCAAAGGGCTTTTAAATGCCATAGTCATAGCACCAAAGGACGGAAAAGAAGCCTGGGATATATGTATGGCTATGGCCAAAAACGGGGTGCTTGCCAAACCCACACACCGGCACATCATACGCCTTGCTCCGCCTCTGGTGATCAAGGAATCACAACTAATGAATGCTTTGGAAATCATACGAAAAAGCATCCTGAGCTTTGATGAGTAAATTGCTAATGGTTCGCCCGTGCTGTTTTGGATTCAATCCGCAAACAGCTGTTAACAATGCCTTCCAGGTTTCTACGGAGGAAGAGCCTGTTTTTGTGCAGAAAAAAGCCCTTGCAGAATTTGACGGTTATGTGGCACTCCTGCGCAAGCATAACATAGAGGTGATCGTGGTTCAGGATACCCCTGAACCACATACTCCCGATTCCATTTTTCCCAACAACTGGATATCCTTCCACCCGGAACAGGTGGCTATTCTATATCCCATGTTTGCCCCTAACAGAAGGCTGGAACGAAAAAAGACCGTATTCCAGGCTATACAGGAACACGCACCGCGCATCCGGTGGATTGATATCAGCCCGAGGGAACGGGAGAACCGGTTCCTGGAAGGCACGGGCAGCATGGTATTTGACAGGGGAAACAAACGAGCCTATGCCTGCCGTTCTCCAAGAACCGATGAGGAACTGCTGCGCCAGGTCTGCGACACCCTGAACTACGATCCGGTGTGTTTCGACGCCCTGGACAAAGGTGCCCCCATATACCACACCAATGTCATGATGTGCATGGCCCAGCATTACGTGGTGATCTGCATGGAATCCGTCCCTTCGGCCACAGACAGGCAAAAATTGCTGAAAACTTTTGAAAAAGACAAAAAAAAGGTAGTAGAAATAACGGCTGCGCAAATGAACGAGTTTGCCGGCAACATGTTCCAGGTATTTTCCCGCGATAATGAACCGTTCCTGGTTATGTCGCACCGTGCCTGCAAGGCCCTCTCCAAATCGCAACTGAAGGTCCTCGGATCCTTCAACAAAATAATCACTCCGGTACTCGATACCATAGAAACACATGGTGGCGGATCGGCCCGTTGTATGCTTGCCGAGGTTGTCTAAAAAGCCTCCCCGACGCGGTAAATCTTATCGGAACGCCGTAGTTTTTCCTTTACCGGGATAGAACATAATGACCCCTGCGGTGCCGTTTGCACTGATGTGTCTTCCAGTCTGATCTCACTTACGGTTTCTTCCATTACGCCCGTAGTAGGTCCAATGATCAGGATCTTGTCTCCCACATGAAGCGGAACGGCCTCAACTTTCAGTTCAGCAACACCTGCCTTTGAAAAATAGTTGGTGACACGCGCCACATACGTTTTTTTTTGCGTTGCCTGATTTCCATAGGCATTGCTCCATTGGCCCAGTTTCTCTCCCAGATAGTAACCCCCCCAGAACCCCCTGTTGAAAACAGTTTTCAGGCGTTCTTCCAGTTCTGCCGCTAATACGGGTGAATAAGTCCCTTCCATCACGGCATCGACTGCCCGGGAATAGACCTGAACAGTGGTTTTGACATATTCGGCAGACCGTGCCCTTCCTTCGATCTTCAGAACCTCTATTCCCGCATCCATGATCCTGTCCAGGAAAGTAACCGTACAGAGATCTTTGGGAGACATGATGTATTTATTGTCCACCTTAAGTTCGGCTTCTGTTTCACTGTCACGTACTGTATAAGCACGGCGGCAGATCTGATAACAGGAACCACGGTTGGCCGATTTGTTATACTCATGCAGACTTAAGTAACATTTACCCGAAACGGCCATACACAGTGCTCCATGACAGAAAAGCTCCAGTCTGACCAGGTTTCCCGAAGGGCCCTTGATACAGCGTTCTTTAACCCCTCGGGCGATGGTCCGTATTTGATCCAGAGTCAGTTCCCGGGCAAGTACCACTACATCGGCATACCGAGCATAAAAGGCCAGTGCTTCTATATTGGAGACATTCAGCTGTGTGGAGATATGCACCTCAAGATCCTGTGCGCGCGCCTCGATGATAGCAGCCATATCGGATGCGATCACCGCAGAGATGCCGGCCTGGCGGGCCGCTTTAAGCAAGGTTTTCAAGACTTCCAGATCCTGATCGTAAAAAATTGTATTGACTGTCAAATAGGAACGCATATGGTGCTTTTGGCAAAAAGAAGCAACGCCCTGCAGGTCATTCTGCATAAAATTATGAGCTGCATGTGCCCGCATATTCAATTTTCCGACACCAAAATAGACCGATCCGGCACCGGCTTGTGCAGCCGCTGTTAACGCAGCCCAATTTCCTGCGGGTGCCATGATTTCCGGCCTTATTTTACAAGGATCTGACATAAGACAGAAATTGTTCAACCGTTAGATTTTCCATACATTCATATGTTTCTTTTCGGCACGGTTTAGATCCGAATACCGAGCAGGGACGGCAATCTAGCGGCAATTGTACAGCCCAGCGCGGATCTTGCCTCCAACCGTAAAATCCAGCCTTGGGATGCGTAGCACCCCAGATGGATATAACCGGAATGCCCAATGTCGAAGCAAAATGCATATTGGCCGAATCCATGCTGATCATCACATCCAGGCTTTTGATCACCGACAATTCCGTATCAAAACCCTTTCCGCTCTCCGTTGCCAGACGGATATGGCTGTTATCCCTTGTCCATTCGGTCATCTGCCGGATTTCTTCTTCTCCTCCTCCAAATAGAAAAACCAACGTTCCCTCCTGGGCAAGCAGGTTGGCAACTTGACGCATTCTGCTGGTTGACCATTGTTTTCCCCTATGGCGGGCAAACGGGGCTATCCCTACTTTCTTCCAGGGTCCTCTTTCCAGAGATATGGTATTGCCTGGAACAAGCGAAGGAGCTGTAAATCCAAGTTTTCCCAGCGTTCGGGCATAACGTTCGTATATAGGCATTAAGGCCGGTGATCCGGCAGGATTTCTGAGTAACCTGCGCCTTGAACGGCGTCCCTTGTGCAGGTACACTACCGGCAAACCGCACAAGAACAGGGCAGAACGCAACAGAAAGGTCCTGATCACACTATGCAGATCGGCAACGTGGGTGGGACGGACCTGCCACAGATTCCGGAGGATCTTGCCCAATGGTTGCTTTCGGTCAACCGGCAGGAGAGATAAGTTGGGAATTCCTTCAAACAAAGGGGCAAGCAACCCGGGACCCGCCAGGGTGAAATGTATCTCCGGATTGTCCCTTGCGTACGCCTTCAGTACTACAGAAGCTATGGCCACATCGCCCAGAGCCGAAAAACGCAGGCAAAGAACGTGCGTTTTTTTATGTACCTTTTGCATACAGGACGGGGTTGAGGAGCGGATCGTTGTACATCTTCATCTGTTTGTACAATTTCATATATTTCCTTCCCAACCTCAGATCGGCCAGCAGTTGGTCAATAGCTGAAGATAAGTCTTTGCGCTGTTCTATCAAGACTTCCCATTTTTCCCTGCACAAAGATGCTTTGGGGGAATCCTTTCTGTCCGCCTCTATCTGCATATGATAGATTTTAAGGGCAAGGATAGATAAACGGTCAACAGCCCAGGCAGGTGTTTCTGTATTGAGACCGGCTCCGGGCAAACGGGGAACCCCTGAAAATTCACGGTAAAACAGGATATCTATCTGCTCCACCAGATCTGTGCGCTCTTGGTTAGAGGCATCTATCCTGCGTTTAATGCGCAAAGCATCTGCCGGATCTATGGCGGGATCACGAATGATGTCTTCCAGATGCCATTGCACTGTGTCAATCCAGTTTTTCCTGTACAACAAATTGTCCAGAGAATGTTCCGGATATGGATTTGTGCAGACAGCTTCTACCGAATCCTGCTTGTGGTAATCCCTGATGGTTTTGTCAAAAATACTATTACAATGCGTACTAAAAGATGAAATGTCCATATTACCTTTTTCTGTTTAAAAGTCCTTGAATGAATTCCAGCAATATTCCGGTCCTTCCGGCACGGGTATCCAAATTTTCCAAAGCAGCCAGGGTTTGGTCCATATATTTTGCCACGCACTCCTGGGCTGCCTGTTTCACTCCCAGGTTATCATATATCGAAATCACCTTCTCTACCCTGTTGGCCGTTTCTTTGTTAGCAAGCAGCCTGTTGAGTTGCGTCAGATCCTCCCCGCTTGCATGACGCAGGGCATAAGTAAGCAGCCATGTTTTTTTATTGTTGGCGATGTCTGTCCCGGTCGCTTTCCCAAACACGCTGGGATCTCCATAAACATCCAGGTAATCGTCCTGGATCTGGAAAGCTGTACCCAGTGCCATACCTGCTTTGTACAGACTGTTGACAGTCTGGGAGGAAGCTTCGGCACACCATCCGCCTATCTCGAGGGAACAGGCTATCAGTGCTCCGGTTTTTCTGGATATCATATCAATGTAATCATCCTCTGTAATAAATAATTGTTTTTCATAATCTATGTCCAGTTGCTGTCCTTCACACACCTGTCCAGCCGCTTTGTGGAATGATTCCAGTACAAGGGGCAATACACGGGGATCACATTTGCTGATGTATTTATAGGCCAGCATGCACATGGCATCCCCGGACAAGATGGCCGTATTTATATCCCATTTTTTGTGGATGGTCTGACGGCTCCGGCGCATCTCTGCATTATCCATCACATCATCATGCACCAATGTGAAATTATGATACACCTCCAGCCCCAGAGCTGGATACAACACTGTAGGAGGCAAGTTGTCGGAAAAAATATTGTACGTTAAAAGGCAGAGTACGGGACGCAGTCTTTTTCCCCCGGCAGACAGGGCATATTCTACCGGCAAATGCAACTGGCTTCCGTTGTATGATTCAATGAGACTTTGAATCCCTTGGTTTACAAAGCCTTGTATTTCGTTTAATGTAAACATATTACAAAGGTAGTCTTTTTTAAACATTTTCGTACCTTTGTTCCCCCTCAACCCCGGTTTATGGAACAGCAAGTCTTTCAGAATGCAACCGTTGTTAAACAAACAGGCGCTCTCTGCCGGCTTACTTTATTACCCCGGTGGGAACCCTTCACGGCCATACTGAGCGGTAAGCTAAGACTCCGGGGAGACAAACTGACTAATCCCGTTGCAGTCGGGGACCGTGTGCACGGATATCGGCAACCGGCAGGGAAATATCCAGGGGAACATGCAGTCATTACTGAAATTCTTCCCAGAAAAAATTACCTGATCCGTAAATCAGCAAACTTGTCCCGTCAGGCACATATTATAGCCGCCAATATCGATTGGGCATATGTGATTCTAAGTGCAACCGAACCGCAAACCCCCTATCAGTTTATTGACCGTTTTCTTGTAACATGCCAGGCATATCGTGTGCCTGTTTCGCTTATCCTCAACAAAACGGATGAGCTGGAATGGGCAGAAGGATATAGAAGCCAGGCAGCACATTGCAGGGATATTTACCTGAGGGCTGGGTATGAGGTGCTGGAAGTGTCGGCCAGGACCGGAATGGGTTTAGATTCGCTTTCACAAAGCCTAAAAGGAAGAATCTCGCTTTTCTCGGGTATTTCGGGCGTGGGAAAATCTACGCTGGCCAACCGACTGGACCCCTTGCTCCAATTAAAGACAGCTCCTATCTCCAGAGCTCACCTGACGGGAAAGCATACCACCACTTTTTACGAAATGCACTCCCTCCTTTCTGGGGGATACATCATAGACAGTCCAGGTATCAAAGGTTTTGGATTGTTGGAAATGACAAAAGAAGAATTGTGTCATTATTTTCCGGAAATATTCGCTGTTTCATCATCATGTCGTTTTAACGGGTGTCTGCATGCAGAAGAGCCAGATTGCGCTGTAAGGGAGGCGGTGGAGAAAGGTCTGATCCCGGCTGAACGTTACGAAAATTACCTCAGGCTGCTAGAAGATCCTGAAGGAGGAAAATACCGCACCTGAGAGACATTATGAGTATCAAAAGCCTGAACAGACAGATCCTTGACCTTGCCATTCCCAGTATGCTGGCCGGGATCACAATCCCTTTGGTGGGAATGGCCGATACAGCCATTGCAGGCCGTTTAGGTTCTGCTACGGCTATCGGCGGAATTGCCATCGGTTCCACACTTTTTGACCTGTTATACTGGAATTTCGGGTTCCTGAGGATAGGTACTGCCGGAATCACGGCACAAGCTTTCGGAAGGGGAGATAAGCAGGATATCGTAAGAACAGGAATGCAAGGTCTTGCCGTAGCCCTGGGCTTTTCCCTGTTACTGCTGTTGATCCAGTGGCCCTTTGCCCAACTGGTCCTTCTGCTTTCCCCTTCCTCCCCGGAAGTGGAATTCCTGGCCAGGGAATATTTTTTCATCAGGATCTGGGCCGCTCCCGCTGTACTGGCTTTATTTGTTTTCCGGGGTTGGTTTATAGGGGTACAGAATACCTTTGCATCCATGATCATGGATATAGTGATCAACCTCACCAATATCGGATTAAGTGTGTTTTTTGCCTTGAACCTGGGGATGGGTATAAAAGGGATCGCACTGGGAACAGTTGCCGCTCAATATACCGGAATCCTGTGCGGAATCATTCTGCTATATGTCTATTACAGAAAAATGGCCCGATATGTCTCCCTGGCATCTGTTTTCAAAAAAGACGGCTGGAAGAAATATTTCGGCCTGAGCGGCAACCTTTTCATAAGGTCTGTCTGCATGTTGTTGATCTATACTGGCTTTACATTTCTGGCTGCCCGGTATGGAGATACTTTGCTTGCTGTCGCGACCATTATGATGAAATTACTGCTTTTATACGCTTATTTCGTGGACGGATTTGCCTATGCCGGAGAAGCGCTCACAGGAAAGTTCATCGGAGCCGGAAACAAACCCGCCCTCATGCGATCCATCAAGCTTCTCTTCATATGGAGTGCAGGGGTGGGGATTGTATCGACTGTTCTCTATATTGCCGGAGACCAGTGGTTTCTACGTCTGATGACCTCAACTCCGGAAGTTATCCAGGCCGCACAGCCCTTCCTCCCCTGGTTGTACAGCATGCCTCTGATATCTTGCCTTACGTTCATGTGGGACGGGATTTTTACAGGCGCTACAGCAGGAAAGGCGTTGCGCAATATCATGATCATATCGGTGATAGCATTCTACGCCTTTTATCTGACACTGGAGGGATCTCTGGGAATTCAGTCCCTGTGGATAGGATATGCGGCACACCTGGTGACCCGTTCAGTTGCCCAAACGCTGATGGCACGGAAATACGTATTCAACGCGATCTGAGACCCGGTTACTTTTTTTCGGGCGCCCTAACCACGGGAATTTCCTGCGGAACAGGAGAAGGCGACTGGCTTACTTTTTTGTCAACGTTTTTGGACAATTCAGGAGAAACAAGCTGTCCGCTGATACGCACCGATGGTTCTATGGAAAGCTGATCTGAATGCAATTCCCCGGTAAAAATGCATTTATTACGCAGGGAAGCAAGTTCCGAGACTTTTAAGACGCCATCAAAGCCGCCACTGATGTCAACGCATTTGCATTCTGCTTCGCCAACACATTTGCCGGTCTCTCCAATAACGAGTTTCCCCTCTGTTTTGATTTTTCCTTCCAAGTATCCGTCTATGCGGATGTCGTGTTGCGTGATAATATTGCCTATGATCTTTGTATTACCACATATCCTGGTTACATTGTTCATCAATTGTGAACCATTCTCTTTTTCTGCTGCCATGGGTTGTTTTTTATTTGAAAATAAATGTAACATGATTATCTTTTCTTTGTCAATACTGACAAAGCTTTTTCCAATTGAAGATCGTCGCGTATCATACTTCTTAGGCGGCCTTCCTGCAGGTAATAACGGCAGCATATCTCTTCTTCCAGCAGCGGTTGAATTTCCTTACGGTAATGCATCAAATCTTTGGCTTTATCGGTAAGCAAACGCTCCCGCAATGCAGTTATCTCTTTTTTAAGCAATCCTTCATACCCTTCGGCCTCAGCCGTACGGCTGAATGTCTCGAGTAATATCTCGGTAGCACTGCGGTCATCGAACTCTTTGGCGGCCGTTAATTGTACAAAATCGTTGTAATCCTCATCGGTCATATAAAATGCTTCGGCTGGCAGAATGGTCTTATGCCGGGTAAAATAACGGATAGAATACTCATGCAGGTAATCGCGGGTTACCAGCTCCATAGCTATACGGCTGTACATAGGCAGAGTCACAACCGAATCCGGAACAATTCCTCCGTTTTCATTTCTTTCCGGCGTTCCGTCCCCGTTCCGCTTTCCGTAATCGAGCGCCTGCACACATCTTCCGCTGGGAATATAGTACTTGGCGGTGGTAATCTTCAGGTTGGCATTATAGCTAAGGGGACGTATAGTCTGGACTAATCCTTTTCCAAATGTCTTTTCCCCGACTATCACACCTCTTTTCAGATCTTGTATGGCACCGGCCACGATCTCGGAAGACGATGCCGATCCTTTGTTGACCAGGACTACCAGAGGGGTCCGGGTATCCAGGGGTTCTTCTTTTGTGTAATGTTCCACATCAAAACGCGCCAAACGCCCCCTGGCCGAAACCACCATGGTGTTCTTTGGCAGGAAGATGGAAAGAAGTTTTACGGCTTCGTCCATTAAACCGCCTCCGTTACCCCTCAGGTCCAGCACTATCCCCTTTACAGGATAGTCCTTTTTCATTTTTTTCAGGACTTTCCGGGCATCTGCGGCTCCACCCTGTGTAAATCCGGTCATACGTATGTATGCTATGCTATCCCTAAGCATACAGGCCAGACCCACATCGGAAATATGTACCTTTTCACGAACCACTTTGATTGAGACCGTATCTCTCTGCATAAGCCGCCGGACCAGAAGTTCAACTTCTGTTCCCGGTGTGCCTTTCATCCGTGAGCTGCACTCGTCAGCACTCAGGTCCCGAACAAACTCCCCGTCAATGGCAAGGATCATGTCGCCGGCTATCAGACCGGCCCTGACCGCCGGAGAACCGGTATAGGGTTCCGATATCAGGACCCCTTCACCAGGACTTTTTTTGATCAGGGCGCCTATTCCGCCATAACTCCCGGTGGTCATTATCTCGATGGATTCATTGTTTTCCTCGGGGATAAATTCTGTATAAGGATCCATGGTGGAGAGCATGGCTTCTATCCCGGTATACACCAATTGGTCAAGGGCCACTGAATCTACATAATAGAGCGATATTTCACGCAGCAGGGAATGAAAAATATCCAAACTTTTGGAAGTGTTGAATTCCGCACTCTGGGCAGTAAGCAGCAGGGGCAGGAACAGGGCAAGAAGTATCGCTTTGATTTTCATTTCAATAGGTTCTTAAAACAACAAATTTACTATAATTCTTCATATCTTTGTATATGGAATTGATGTTTGCTACCGCTAATATTCACAAGTGTTACGAAGCTCGTGCCATACTTGGACCTTCAGTCTCAATAATTATGCCGTCATCCCTGGGTCTTTCGGGAAATATACCGGAAACAGGATTTACCCTTGAAGAAAATGCTTTGCAAAAATCCCTGTTCTTATGGGACAAGTTTCATATTCCCTGTTTTGCGGACGACACGGGACTGGAAGTTGACGGACTGGGCGGAGCGCCCGGAGTGTACTCTGCCCGTTATGCAGGTCCCGCCTGTTTACCGGCCGACAATGTTAAAAAACTGTTGGAAGAAATGCAATACATGACCAATAGGGCTGCCCGTTTCCGTTGTGTTATAGCATTGATCCTCAATGGAACGCCCCAATTTTTTGAGGGGATTGTTGAAGGCTCCATCATCCGTATACCCAAAGGGGCCGGCGGTTTTGGATATGACCCTGTATTTGTGCCACTTGGTTGGGACAAAACTTTTGCAGAAATGTCAGAAAAAGAGAAAAATGAAATATCGCACAGAAAAAGAGCCCTTGAAAAAATGGCCAGGTTATTCGTATGATCACACCACTGACACTGATTGTTCTCAACACAAGACCTTATAGGGAGACCGGCCTGTTGGTCAATGCATATACCGATATTCTGGGCCGGGCTTCTTTTGTGTTAAAAGGCATCCGCACAGCCCGTAACAGGGCGGCGGCATCTGTGTTCCATCCCCTTAGCATACTTGACACCCGGACTTACCTGCAAACCAAAAGAGACTTGTACCAGCTGAAGGAATACCACAAGGTCCATCTGCTGGAGAACATCTGTACTAATGTGCTCAAAAGCAGCGTAGGTTTGTTTATGAGCGAATTGTTATATAAAACAGTGCGGGAAGAGGAAGAAAATCCGGCTCTGTTCCGCTATATCACCCGGGCCATACTCCAACTGGACAGTGCCGGCGATGAACTGCCCGATTTGCATCTGTATTTTGCAGTTCATCTCTGCCGCTATCTGGGATATGCGCCCAATCTGGAGAGTTACTCCCAAAACAGAACATATTTTGACATCGGAGGGGCATTTTTTCGCGAATTTCCAGACCCATCAGGCGGAACATTTAACAAGGAAGATTCCCTGTTGCTTTACCGGATCCTGACATGTCCACCCTCAGAAGCCAGGCCGTTGTCCTGTTGCGGATCCAGGCGCCATCATTTTCTCAACAGCATGCTCCTGTATTATGGCTATCACATGGGAAAAATCCCTGAGATCCGTTCCCTGGATGTGTTGCATCAGGTTTTTCTTTAGTAACTTTGCCGCTCATGTCACTCATTAACACCGCCTACAGGCTTTATAACAGAAAACTTCTTACAGAACTGGACTTTTCTTCCAGGGATCCTTTTCCGTTCCAGGAAGCAACTTTCCGTTACCTTACCCAACGGGGGACAGACACCATGTTCGGAAAAGAGTATAAAATGGCAGAAATTAATGATATTGACACTTTTCAGCGAAGGATCCCCCTGCATGACTATAACTCCCTGGAACCCTATATACAGCAAAGTCTCCGGGGACAGGAAAACGTTCTCTGGAACAGCCCCATTTACTGGTACGCCCTTTCCAGCGGAACATCCTCGTCAAAATCCAAGTTTATCCCTATGAACAGGGAAAATCTGCAGTTGTGTCATTACAAGGGAATGTTAACTATTCTCTCCTGTTACGTGAGAACATTCCCCAAGTCGCGTTTGTTCACAGGTAAAACGTTAACCCTGGGGGGAAACCGTCACATCGATAAAAATGTGGAAACCAACTGCTGTTACGGAGATCTGTCGGCTTTTCTGCTTATCAATACGCCTCTTTTGGCCAGGCTGTTCACTACCCCGTCCCGGAAGATTGGGCTTATTCCCGATTTTGAGTACAAAATAGAACAGGTAAGCAAGCTGATCACAAAACAAAACTTAGTCGCATTCTCGGGGGTCCCGTCCTGGAACCTTCTTCTGATGCGCAAAGTACTGGAACAGACAGGAAAAGGGAATCTGTCGGAACTGTGGCCACATATGGAGTTATTCATGCACGGAGGCGTCAGCTTTGAACCTTACCGTGTCCATTATCAGGCATTGTTCCCGTCCGAAAAAATGCATTATCTCGAAACGTACAACGCATCAGAAGGGTTCTTTGCTTTCCAAACAGACCTGAATGATCCGGGACTGCAATTGTTGCCCAACGTAAGCGTTTTCTATGAATTTATCCCCCTGGAAAAACTGCAGGCAGCTGAAAACGGTTCTTATATGCACTTCCTGACCATGGCAGAGGTCGAGGTAGACAAACCATATGCCCTGGTGATCTCGACCAATTCCGGACTTTGGAGATACCTGATAGGCGACACCGTACGATTCACGCAACTTTACCCGCACAAGATTCGAATCACAGGTCGTACAAAATTATTCATCAATACATTCGGGGAAGAGTTGATGATCGAGAACGCAGAGAGGGCCCTGGCACGTGCCTGCAACCTTACCGGGGCTAGTGTATATGAATATACCGTTGCTCCCGTGTTCATGGACCACCTGCACAAAGGAGCGCATCAGTGGCTCATAGAATTTGAAGAAATGCCTCCTGATCCGGAGATTTTTACCCGGATCCTGGACCGGTCTTTGATGGATTTGAATTCAGATTATGAAGCCAAACGTCGCGATACCGGAACTATGGATCCGCCTGTAATAACAGCCGTCAGGAAAGGTTGTTTTTACCGCTGGCTGGCCGTCAACGATAAATTGGGCGGACAGAACAAGGTACCTCGTCTGTGGAGTACACGGGAATATGCAGAAGCATTGCTAAGAATCAATGAAAAATTGTGATATAATTAAAATATTCCGTCACCAGGCAAAGCATACGGCTGCTTATACCAGATACCTGGAATTGCTGGAAGTTGATCCCGCAAAGGTGAGAGTTCCGGAAGAGATCCCGTTCCTGCCCATAAGGTTTTTCAAATCGCATACTGTTTACAACCGCAAGGAACCACCCGTTCACGTTTTTACAAGTTCTGCCACTATGGGGATGACCCCCTCCCGCCATCCGGTTGACAGCCTGGAGCGCTATGGAAAAAACGTTCTTGAAATATTCCGTTTCTTTTATGGAGATCCCTCACGGTACACCATTCTGGCATTATTGCCTTCCTACCTGGAAAGGACAGGATCCTCCCTGGTATATATGATGAAAGTGCTCATGGAAAATAGCGGAGGCCGGGTAGACGGTTTTTATCTACACAACCAGGAACCGCTTTATAACAGGCTTATGGCACTGTCCAAAGGCATAAAGCCTGTTTGGCTCATAGGTGTGAGCTTTGCCCTGCTTGACTTTGCGTCAAAATATACTGTAAACCATCCCGGCCTGACAGTGGTCGAAACAGGGGGGATGAAAGGCAGGGGAGCTGAGCTGACCAGAGAAATGTTGCATGAACGTTTGAAGCAGGGATTTCCGGCAAGCCCAGTACATAGTGAATACGGAATGGCCGAGATGTTCTCGCAGGCTTATGCCTGCGGGGAAGATCTCCTTTTTAGTTGTCCTTCCTCTATGCGTGTGATGATCCGGAACCTGCAGGATCCTTTCCGCCTGGAACCCGACGGGTCGCGCGGCGGCATTAATATCATTGATCTGGCCAACAGCCATTCCTGCTCTTTTATAGAAACCCAGGACCTGGGCTACCGTTTGCCTGACGGTCGATTCCAGGTCCTGGGCAGGATCCCCGAAGCGGAACGCCGGGGATGCAATATGCTTATTGATGTTTCCTGAAAAGCTCCTCGATCTGTGTGTTGTACTTTTCTGCAAGATCCTTATCATCGTTAACCTTAAGGATATCGTTCACATGCACATAAGTACTGATGGCCGACTCGGCATCTGATGAAGACAGAAACCCGCCTTTGAAGGGGCTCAGGAAGTATTCAATAGCCTTGTACGTTTCGTCCAGGAACGGAATGGCCAGGGCACGGGCTTTTTCGGGTTTTTTCAAAAAATAATACAGTTCGATGGTTTCCATGACGCCCACTTCGTTGAGCGAAGGTTGTACCACATAATTGAGAGGATACCGCTTCATGATCTCAATTCCCCTGTCCAGCAATGCTTCTGCCTTATTTGTCTTCCCTTCCAGTATCAGTGCCTTGGCGACCTGGGAATACATCTGCCTGACAGCCTGCTGCACAAGGTAAAGGTACGTAACGTGATAATCCAGCAATACGCCCGGCTCATCCATGCTGCCCCAACGGTAAACATCCATCAGTAGGTGATACAGTTTGTCGGTGTCCATATAAGGCACATTCCTTTGGATCGAATCCACCTTAAATGGCATAAGTTTATAGGCCATACCGTCAAAACGCAGGTACTCCCGGATCCCGATGTTCAGATCGCCTCCTCTTGAGACAATATATATGGGCCTGTCCCACTCATAATTGGCCAGTAAGTCCAGGAACATCATCTCTACTTTCAGCAACATGTGCTTGTCAGAAGGAATATCCAAGTCCATGTACTCGGGAATCAGATGTGCGTCTTTTTCTGGAACGATACCGCAGGCCAGGACGTTTTTTTTGTTCACGGGAATGCGCAATTTACGAGCCGGCAGATAATTGTACATGGTACCGTCTGTCAGCTGTAGTTTTGCCTTGAGATTTCCCATGACGCTCACCGCCTGTATGGCAGAAACCCTGTCCGTTACGCGTTCATATACCGGAATGAATTCATTCGTGCCGTAAAGGTAAGACTCCCTGGTGATGGAGAATTTCACCGGAGCTGATTCATAGGTGCGCCATTGCATTTGATCAATATACCAGTCCGTACCCAGCAGCGAGGTGTTCATAACCCTTACGTCAGTCCTGATACCTTCCACTTCCTGAGCATACCACAGCGGGAATGTATCATTGTCTCCGTGGGTAACGATGATGGCATTGCAATCCTCCCGGCATGTGTTCAGAAAATTATAGGCAAAATCGCGAGCCGTATAACGGCCGCTCCGGTCATGATCGTCCCAGTTTTGTGCCATCATCTGGAAAGGCACGAACAGACATAGTGCGGCTGCTAGCGATCCAGCTATTGTCTGGGGTAATTTCTTCTGCAGGAAATGGTACAGGGCCAATACTCCCAGTCCAACCCATATGGAAAATGCGTAGAAAGAACCTGCGTAGGCATAATCCCGCTCCCGTGGCTGGTACGGCGGCTGGTTCAGGTAAACCACAATGGCCAGTCCCGTCAGGAAGAACAGCAGGAAAGTAATCCAGGCATTGCGCCGGTCTTTGGCCGTCTGGTACAGCAGACCTGCCAATCCCAGTAACAGGGGTAACATATAGTAGTGGTTCTTGGCAGGGTTGTGCTTTAGCATATCAGGGGCTCCTGACTGGTCTCCCAGTCGTGCCCTGTCAAGGAATCCGATCCCACTTTCCCAGTTACCCCGTACGGGGTCTCCGGGGATGGTTCCCTGAATGTCGTTCTGGCGTCCTGCAAAGTTCCACATGAAATACCGCCAGTACATGTAATTAACCTGGTAGTCAAAGAAGAACAGCATATTGTCCCCGAAAGTTGGCATGCGTTTGCTTGCCGAATTCAATTTCCCTTTCCCGGAATTGTAGGAGTCATAAAAGGAGGCATGTCCTTCGCGCTTGCTCCACATACGGGGAAAGAACATTTTGTCCGAATCATTGTAAACAGGCATTTCCGGTCCCTTCACACGAGCGTATCTGCCATTTTTTTTCACAGTTTGCCTGGTATCTTTAAAGGATTCGTAATTGGAATTGTAAATTCCGTCATACAACAGGGGGGGGGATCCATACTGTTCCCGTGCCAGATATTTTCCCAGTGCAAAAGGATTGTCCGGCTGGTTTTCATTTGTGGGTGTCTTGGCGCTGGATCGGATCACCACCATGGCAAATGAAGAATATCCTATGACTATGACAGTCAAGCACAGAAATATCGTGTTCCACAGTATTTTTCCTTTCCGGTGGGTGGCAAGGATACCCCAGAAAAGTAGTGCCGTAAGGGCCGCTACAAAAAATAACATTCCGGTATTATAGGGTAATCCGAAAATGTTTACGAACAAAAGGTCAAACCAACCTGATATTTTGGGTAACCAGGGAATGATCCCATACAGGATGAACGCAATGATTACCACCGATAACAACAGAGTAACGACAGCACCTTTCCAGGAAAAGGGATATTTCTTGTAAAAATAAATAAAAACAAGTGCCGGTATGGTCAGCAAGTTAAGCAGATGCACCCCTATGGAAAGCCCCATCAGGTATGCTATCAGGACGATCCAACGGTTTGCATGGGGTTTGTCTGCGTTTTCTTCCCATTTGAGCATGGCCCAGAAAACAGCGGCAGTAAACATCGAAGACATACCGTAAACTTCTGCCTCAACCGCTGAAAACCAAGCCGTATCTGAAAATGAATAGACCAGGGATCCTGCAGCTGCAGCTCCCCAGATGGCTATGGCACTACCCCATTTCAGGGGCATATTCTGTGTTTCCATCAGCCTTCTGCCCAAATGGGATATCGTCCAGAACAAGAAAAGAACGCAAAAGGCCGAAGCAAGTGCACTCATGGCATTGATCAGCATGGCGGCCTGCAGATCGCTTCCGAACATGGAAAACAACCTGCCTAACAACTGGTAAGTGGGATTCCCCGGAGGGTGTCCTACTTCCAGTTTGTAGGAAGATGCTATGAATTCGCCGCAATCCCAGAAACTGGCCGTTGGTTCTATGGTCGCTAGGTAAACAGCAGCGGAAATGGCAAATACCACCCATCCTATCAGGAGATCTGCCTTTTTAAATGTCCTTGTTTCCATTCCACAAATGTAGACTATTTTTTTTACCTTTACCGTCGGTTTTGCTTTAAATTATGGATTATATAGTCCTTGGGCTCATTGTATCTTTCTGTTTTATTCTTATCTTCACCCGTGCTCCTCTGACCAGGCTGCTAACGGGTTGTTTCCGTTATAACATTTCCATCGAAAACGAAGATCAGGGAAATATAAGGTTTTCACGCTTTTTTCTGTGTTTTTTCATCTTGGCGGTGATTTCATTTTTTATTGCTTCGCATGATCGGTTGCTTTCTCCCCGGCCTTTTGCACTGACAGGAATGTCAAAACCCTTTGTTTTTATGGCAGTCCTGGGAACATTCTGCATATGGGTCCTGTTCAAGATGATCCTGCTGAGAATTATCGGATGGACGATCGATTCATCTGCATTCATGAATTTTCTGGGCCGCACCGGACAGGATTACTGCATTCTGACCGGTCTCGCATTTATTCCCTTTCTGGTTCTTTTCCATATCCTGGGAAAACCTTCCGGGAATACCATACTTTTGGCTGCAGCAGTCCTGTCTGCAGCCGGTTATCTGATCTATGCCCTACGTTGTATAAGGATTTTTCTTTCCGCCGGGTATTCTCTATTTTTCTGGATTTTGTATCTTTGTACGTTTGAACTAGTACCTTTTGGGGTGTTAATTCATTATCTTGCTGGGATATGACAATGAAAATCAGAAACATACTTATTTCACAACCCACTCCCAACGGATGTTCCCCCTATGTAGAAATCAAAGAGAAATTTGGTCTGAACATTGACTTCATTCCGTTTATTCGTGTCGCGGGGCTGTCGGCCAAAGATTTCAGAATACAACGGATCAACATACTGGATCATACAGCGGTTGTTTTCACTTCCCGTTCTGCCATCGATTCGTTTTTTCATCTTAGCGAAGAAATGCGTATCACCATACCGGAAACCATGAAGTATTTCTGCATGACGGAAGCCGTTGCCTTCTACCTGCAAAAATATATCGTTTACAGAAAAAGAAAAATCTTCTCTGGTAAAGGGAATATTCCGTCTCTGGTAGAAACCATAAACCCTAAGCACAAGAACGAAGTGTTCCTCCTTACCCTTGCAGACTGCTATAATCCGGAATTGCCTCTTGCTTTTGAAAAGGCAGGGCTTAAATTCACCAAGGCCATCCTTACGCGTACCATCATGGAAGATTTGTCGGGAGTTGATCTGAAAAAATACCAGATGCTGGTGTTTTATTCTCCGGCAGACGTACGCTCCTTGCTGGAGAATTTTCCGGACTTCAAACAAAATAGCGTCTTGTTTGGGACCTTTGGTAATGCTACTGCCACGGCCTTGAAAGAAGCCAGTCTTCAAGCTTGTTTTGAAGCTCCCACACCGGAAGCCCCATCTATTGCACGGGCCCTGATGCTTTACCTGGAAAAGAATAAGTGATTATGAAACGGACAATACGTCTGTACTTAATCTTTCTTTTGGCCATAATGACCGTTTCCTGCCAGAAGAATTTCAATCATTACAGGGAACTGGCCTATGGCAAGTGGGAACTCGTCTCTGTTGACGGGAAAGCTCCTCTGGTCCCCGAACAGCTTTATTTCAAAACAAGTTCTTCTGTAACCCTGATCCGGGAAGGGGCTTCTTACGACGGGCAGTATGAATTTTATTGCGATGTACTGAGCACTTATTTCGAGACGTACCAGAACCTGTTCCAGGAATGGCGCGTAGACACCATGAAAGATTCCCTGATGCGTGCTATCGTGGAGTTTGGACTGATGAACGGTGATTCCCTGGATACGGGTGCTGTACTGGAATACAGAAAACTTCCGTTATGAAAACGGATACTGACTGCACATTTCCCAAAAAAATGCGGCTTTCTTCCAGAAAAGAGATCGAATCCCTATTCTCCGGAGCGGGGTCTTTTATAGTAGGTCCTTTCCGTGTTTTTTACCGCGCTTTCAGGATGAAGGAGAACTATCCCGCCCCTTGTAGCATGACCATTGCCGTACCCAAAAAACATATCAGATCCGCTGTGAAGAGAAATCTGATCAAGCGACGCACCCGGGAATCTTTCCGGCTGCATTATGCCCGATTACTGAAACCTGCCCTTACAGGCAGTGGAACAAGGCTTATTTTTTTATGCATATATTTGCCTCATGAAGTCAAACCCTTCGACCTTCTGGAAACTAAAATGCAGGTATTGCTGGAGCATTTTTCTAAAATGCTTGAAAAAGGGTTTGACCTTTCCCCTGATCCTGCTGGTTAAATGCTATCAACTCTGCATATCTCCTTTTACACCTCCTTCCTGCCGCTTCACACCAACCTGTTCCCGGTATGCCATCGAGGCTCTGCGCAGGTATGGACCGTTCAAAGGCCTGTACCTGGCCATATGGCGATTTCTCCGTTGTAATCCCTGGGGAAGCAGCGGTTATGATCCGGTACCCTGATTTACTGTAAATTCTTTGATCTTCACAGCAAGTTTTGCCGGAACGATCCGGGCAAGCTCTTCTTCCGTCGCCAGGGCTATCTGTTTGAGGCTTCCAAAATGACCAAGCAGTTTTTCCATTGTCCGGGGACCGATACCCGGTATATCCAGTAAAGCAGACCGGGTAAAACCGGCACTGCGTTTTTTTCTGTGAAAAGTGATTCCAAAACGGTGTGCCTCGTTGCGTAACTGCATCAGCAACCTTAACGAAGAGGAATTCTTATCCAGGAACAAAGGGGTTCTGTCAGTTGCAAGATAGATCTCCTCCAGCCTTTTGGCCAGACCGACCACAGTAATTCTTTCCGCAAGTCCCAGTCCGTCCAGTACATTGAAAGCGGCTGACAGCTGGCCTTTTCCCCCGTCTATAACAACCAGCTGGGGCAGCGGGCTGCCTTCGCTCTGAAGACGGCTGTAACGGCGTGTAACGACTTCTGTCATAGATGCAAAATCATCGGGTCCTTCAACACTTTTTATGGCAAAATGACGGTAATCCTTTTTGCTCGGAATCCCGTTCCTGAATACGACACAAGCCGCTACCGGATGGCTCCCCTGCAGGTTAGAATTGTCAAAACATTCAATGTGTAAGGGCAATACATTCATGCGTAGGTCCTCTTTCAGCCGGGTAAGCATTTTCTGTGTCTTTTGCTCCCGTACGGTTCTCTTGTCCCGGGATTCCATCAGATGTAATTGTTCCGTCCTGTAATTGCCTGCATTGCGCATACTTAGCGATACAAGTGTTTGTTTATCTCCTTTTTTGGGAACATGTACCTTGTTGTTCCCCGGAATAGCTTCGGGGAGGAACGGGACAATAATCTCCCTGGACAACCCCCCCTGTTGTTCTTTCATTCCGGCCATAAACAGGCTCAGTACCGCAGCGGGATCTTCCTCTATCTGTAATTTGTATTTCACATTCAGGGACTGTATGACGGCACCGCCGGAAACACGCAGAAAATTTCCAAAAGCCATGGATGAAGGGGTGTCAACTACCAGGCTGAATACATCCACATCGGATATGCGGGGACTTACGATCACCGACCTGGCCTGATACCGTGTCAATGCTTCCCACTGTTCCTTGAATTTTTGAGCCTGTTCAAAATTGAGCGTCCGGACAGCCGTTTGCATCTGTTCTTCCAATATTTTACGCACCGAGGCCACGTCTCCCTTGAGGATACTGACTACTGACCGTATATAGCCATCATAATCCTGGGCCGATTCTTCCCCTGTACAGGGTGCCTTACAACGGCCGATATGTGCCTGCAGGCATTTTTTGTATTTACCCGCAGCTATCGCCTGTGGCACCAAGTGTAGTGAACAGGTACGCAGCGGGTACAGGGTATGCAGCAGTTGCAGCAGCTGTTTGCAATAATAAACGCTTGTATAGGGTCCGAAATACAGAGAACCGTCCCTGATCATCCTTCTTGTCTGCATAACGCGGGGAAAGGACTCGTCTTTTACGCATATCCAGGGAAATGTTTTGTCATCCTTGAGCAAAATATTATACCTGGGCTGTATGGTCTTGATCAGGTTGTTCTCCAGCAGCAGGGCATCGCTTTCAGTTTCCACCACTGTGTATTCGAGCGATTGGACCTGGCTGACCATTCGCCGTGTTTTTACCGATAAGTTCCTGCCTGCCGTAAAATACTGTAATACGCGCTTTTTCAGGTCTTTTGCCTTTCCCACATAGATCACATTACCGTCCTTGTTCAAGAACCTGTACACTCCGCACTGATGGGGTAAAAGAGCTAATTGGTCAGCCATGTTAATCATTACGTTGTAAAATTACATATATTTGCCAAACCATTTATGAAAAAACTGATAGAAACAAAAGATCTGCGACAGGTCTTCGGAGAAAAATCGGTTGTGGGTTTTTTTCTGGCACCGGCCCTGATGAAACTGATGAAGCTTGACAAGATCAACAAGCTTTATAACAAGGTAGCAGACTTTCAGGGCCGTGATTGTCTCGAGGCTTTTCTGGCCGAGATGCGCATTACTTACGAAATACCTTCCACAGATCTGGCCAACCTTCCCAAGGAGGGGCCTTTCATAACCGTATCGAATCACGCTTACGGCGGCCTGGACGGAATCATCCTGATGCATCTTGTATCAGAGGAAAGGCCTGATTTAAAGGTTATCGTTAATTTTTTGTTGTCGCGTATTAAACCGTTGCAGAATTTCTTCTTACCTGTCAATGCTTTTGATAAAAACGTATCTTCCCGTTCCAGCATCAAAGGGATCCGCCTTGCCAAAGAATGCCTGCAAAAAGGCAAACCCTTGGGTCTTTTCCCTGCCGGAGAAGTATCTCACATAGGACCTTCAGGACAGGTGGAAGACCTTCCCTGGCATACCCCGATAGTCAAATTTATTCTGAATGCCAGTGTTCCTGTGGTCCCTATTTATTTTGAAGGACATAATTCGGCCCGTTTCATGCGCAGGGCAAAGATCCATCCCCTGTTGCAGACAGCCAGTCTTCCGGCGGAAGTCTTGAACAAAAAAGGACAGCGGATTTCTATCCGGATCGGGGCGCCCGTGAGCGTAGCAGAACAACAACGCTATACAGACTATAAAGAGCTGGGGAATTACCTACGTGCACGGACCTATGCGCTGGCTGCCAATATAGAAAAGGATGACAAATACAAAGGTCTGGAAAATGCTTCGCCCATAGCACCGGCCAAGCAACACGAACTTGCTGCCAGAGAGATAGAACAATTGCCTTCCCGAAGCTGTCTTTTCAGAATCAATAATTTTGCCGCTTATTTTGCTCCTTATTCCTTTATCCCCAATATCATGTACGAGATCGGACGCAAAAGGGAGGAGGCTTTCCGTACCGTGGGAGAAGGGACTTACCAGCCACTGGACCTGGATACCTTCGACAGGAATTACCACCACCTGATCCTGTGGGATACAGACAAAAAAGCCATCGTGGGGGCATACCGCATAGGCATGGGCGCCAACTTGATGAAACGTTTTGGGGTAATGGGATTCTACAATAGCACGCTTTTTAAGTTTGATCAAAAATTTGAACCGGTTCTGAATCAAAGCATGGAACTGGGAAGGGCTTTCATCAGCCACGAATACCGTTACGAGGCCATACCCATGATGCTTCTTTTCAAGGGTTTGTTCCACATCATGCTCCGCAACGAAGAGTACCGCTATTTCATAGGACCGGTAAGCATTTCGTCCTGGTATCCCAAATTGTATCAATCCCTGATACATAAATACATCATGGAACACCATAGCATCATGGATTATCACGATTGTGTCCATCCCAGAATACCATTCAACCCTGATTTTGGACTGGTAGATCCCAGCGTGTTGTTGCGCGATGTTCAGACACCCGAACAGCTTGACCGGCTGCTGATGCGCATGAGCAACAGGCAATACCGTCTTCCTTCACTGGTCAAGCGGTATCTGAAACTGAACGCAAAAGTGGTTGTGTTCAATATAGACAGGGAATTTAACGATTCCCTTGACGGATTCATCGTATGTGACGTTTTCGATGTCTCTAAAGAAGAGCTAATTATGGTAACCAAGGATATTTCCGATCCTTCCATAATCGAAAAGCGATTTGGAAAACACCTCACAAGATAAGTATTATATGCAAAAAGCCCTGGAAGAGGCGTATGCAGCCCGCGGAAAAGACGAGATTCCCGTGGGAGCGGTTATCGTGTGCCGTGGAAAGATCATCGCCAGGACACACAATCTTACTGAAACCCTGAACGATCCCACTGCCCATGCCGAAATGCAGGCCATTACGGCTGCATGTAATGCACTGGGAGGAAAATGCCTTGACCAATGCACCATGTACGTAACATTAGAACCCTGTGTGATGTGCGCCGGAGCCAGCTCCTGGGCCCAATTGGGTCGCCTGGTGTATGCAGCATCTGACCCCAAAAAGGGTTTTTCCCTCTATTCTGACAAGATACTCCACCCAAAAACAGAAGTATCAGCCGGTTTAATGGCTGACCTGGCAAAAAAGTTGTTGAAAGATTTTTTTGCTGGGAAACGCTAATGTTATATCTTTGCACCCTCCGATTGAGCTATGGTGTAATGGTAGCACTACAGATTTTGGTTCTGTCTGTCTAGGTTCGAATCCTGGTAGCTCAACAAACACTGAGCTATGGTGTAATGGTAGCACTACAGATTCTGGCTCTGTCGGTCCGGGTTCGAGTCCTGGTAGCTCAACTCCAGACAATCAGTTAACTTTACAAAATGAACAGACTGGTTGTATTTTTTTCCCTTACCTGTTGCCTGGCTGGGTCGTCCATAACGGCAAGCGGCCAGTATTACAGAACGGGTGAGGATCCTGCCCGCCTGAAATGGAACAGCATACAGACAGCCCGTTTTCAGATCATTTATCCCCGGGGCATCGATTCACTGGCATTCCGTTATGCCTGGTTGCTGGAACAGACAGTACAGCCAGTCATGTCTTCGCTCCGTGCAAAAAGTCCCTCCATCCCTGTTCTGATAAAGCCTTACGACATTAATAGCAATGGAATGGTGGTCTGGGCACCCAAAAGAATAGAGCTGAAAACAACACCTCCCCCGGAAGGCACACTTCACAATTGGGAAAAGCAGCTTGTGCTCCACGAAACAAGACATGTGGCACAAATGCAACGCGCCGGGGAGCGATTTTTCCGGATTTTGGGATGGTTTCTGGGACAACAGTCAGAAGGGATAGCGGTGGGACTTTATTTCCCAAGATGGCTACTGGAGGGAGATGCTGTCATTACAGAAACACTATTATCAAGAGCGGGAAGGGGCCGGGAGGCTTCTTTTCTGATGCCTTACAAAGCCTATTTCGCGCAAGATAAATCTTTTTCATACGATAAATGGCGTTACGGTTCATTCCGGCATTATGTACCGAATCACTATGCGCTGGGTTACATGAAACTCTCCGTTGCACAATACTATTCAGGAGAAGAAGCACTGGACCGCATATTCACCGATATCACCAAATATTCTTTCTGGCCTTTTGTTTATAGTAATACCTTCCGGAGAAATTATGGACATTATGCAGTAAAACTGTGGGAACCGGCCATTGAATTCTACAAAGGTGTCTGGAAAGAACAAGATGCCCGGAAGGCCCCTTTTTATGAAGGCCTTCAGATAAACAGGCCTGTTAAAGATTTTGTACACTACAGTTCTCCTACCCTTGCACTGCACAAAGACGGCAGCCATGTTCTGTATGCCGTGAAATCTTCCCTTTCACAAACAAAAAGGCTGGTTCGTTTCCCGCAGGAAGCCGGAACCAAGGAACAACCAGTCTGCCTGCTGGGACAGATCAATTCGGCCTTGAGAACGGCCGGCCCTTATCTCTACTGGAGCGAGACGGTAAGCGGGCACCGCTGGGCTCATGAGAACTTTTCTGTGATCATGAGCTATAACACCGTAACGGGAAAAAAGAACATGCTTCTGCCCCGAACCCGTTATTTTAATCCCACACCATGTCACGACGGTCTTTTTCTTGCTGTTGTGCATTACCCGCCGCAGGGAGGGTCGGAGCTTCACCTGCTGGATCCCCAGACAGGCCAAATCCTGGAAAAACACATCGCCCCCGGGGGAGAACAAATGGCCGATATCGCCTGGACTGACAACAACACCTTGTTCCTGCTGATGATCGGTGAAAAAGGCACCGGGATCTACCGCCTGGACAGAAGATCCGGGAGCTGGAAAACCGTTCTTCCCCCGACTTTCCATTCTCTTACAGGACTACAGGAAGCCGATGGTCTACTGTATTTTAAAAGTGACAGGCTCCGGAATACGGACAATATCTACAGCCTGGATCCGGAAAACGGGCAGGTCCTGCAACTGACAAACGTTCGTTTCGGGGCTTTTGACCCATTTCCCTCAGGCAGGGATTGTGGCCGTTTCTTGTATTATGTCAATTATACAGCACAGGGTTACCAGCTTACCCGGTTGCATCCGGACAGTCTGCTGAACAGGCCTGCAGACTTGCCGGCACATCAGCAAGATCCTTTTATCCTGGCTTCCCGGTCGGATTTCAACATCGACACCCTGTGCGTACCGGAGGAATTGTCCTATCCGGTAACAAAATATAGTAAATTCCTCAACATGTTCCGGATCCATTCCTGGATGCCGTTCTACTTTAATTACAACGACATCGCAAATTTCACCTTTCAACATTATTATCAGACCATAGCCCCCGGAGTAACGATCATGTCCCAAAATACACTGGGGACATTGACTTCGACCCTGGGGTATTCCTACCACAAGGGATTCCACGCCGGCCATCTGAAGATGAACTTTTCCGGATGGCTGCCAGTTTTTTCCCTGCGACTGGATGTGAATGACAGATTCAAAACAAACACCTTTATAAGTCCGGACAACGACAATGGAGGATACAAATGGGTTTCCGACACCCTGGCTTTACCACACCTGGAGGCATCCCTGCAGGCATACATCCCCTTTACATTTCATCGCCACGGATGGCAGCGCGGGTTTGTGCCTTCTGTCAGATACTGGTTTTCGAACGACACTTACCGGCTTCCCTGCGGGAAGGGGGATATCCCAAATCAGATATTCCAGGCTGGCATCCAGTATTATCAAATGGTAAACCGTTCTGTACGGGATATATTTCCCCGCCTGGGTTTCGGGCTGAATGTCCAAACTTCTTTTTCTCCCGGGTCCGTAACATTTTTCACGAATATTCTGTATTTACAAGCTTACGGATACCTGCCCGGAGTCCTCTGCAACCAAGCCTTTAAATGGAATGTGGGGTGGCAAAGACAGGAAATGAAAGACCGTTATTTTTACCTGGGGACGTTTATCCGGCCTCCGCGCGGCATGGCAGATAAGGTCCTTGCCCCGGAAACTTTTACGGCTTCTTTAGATTATGCCATTCCGGTCTGGGTCGGTGATCCGTCAATCCCGGACATTATATATATCAAACGCCTACAACTGATTCCGTTTGCCGACTACTTGCAGACCCTGCAGCAGGATGGAACAAAAAACAGGTACTGGTCTGCCGGGACAGACTTGCTAATGGATTTCCATCTTTTCCGGATCGGTGTCATGCTCACAGCCGGCGTACGTTACGCATATACCTGTGATAAGAAGCACCATTTTGAATTTTTATTTTCATTTCCAGCTTTTAATTGATCTTTCATGAAATTTCTCCGTTTTTTCTCCCCTTACGAATGGTTCCTGCTAATAGCCATCGTTACCCTGAATTTTGTCGTGTTTTTTATTACGGGAGAATGGGACATGTTATCGACTGTTGCTACTGTTTCGGGTGTTCTGTGTGTAGTATTGGTTGCAAAGGGACATATATCTAATTACCTCTTCGGACTGATTCAGGTTAGCCTTTATACCTACCTTTCTTGGGGCGTGGGCTATTGGGGGGAAGTGGTACTTAACGGACTGTATTATGTTCCCATGCAGTTCATCGGTTTTTTCATGTGGCGAAAACGAACCCGAGAAGGAAGCCGGACGTGCGTCAGGGCAAAAAACCTGACAGAAAGGCAAAGGCTTGTATTGTTTATCGTATGTGCGGCATTGATAGCCTTAGGCGGATTTGTTCTTAAGTATTACGGAGATCCCGCCCCTTTCCTTGATTCCACCACAACTTTCCTTTCCATTGTCGCCATGTTCCTCATGGTTAAAACATATTCCGAACAATGGTATTTGTGGATCACCGTCAATGTGGCGACCATCATTATGTGGGGCATGGCCTATTTCCGGGAGGGACAGGCCAGTCATCTGATCATTGCTTCTATGTGGTGTGTTTACCTGCTCAATTCCGTTCACGGTCTGTTCGTGTGGAAAAAGGCTGCCAAAACGACTTCGCTGACAAATTGACAGATTTCCTGCCGTGGCATTGATTTTGCGTTAACACGATTCGTTAACAGCAAACGCTTTAATTAAACAACAATAAACATTTTAAACTTTATCAGAGATGAAAATCAAACCTTTAGCAGATCGAGTAGTCGTTCAGCCGCAGGAAGCAGAGACCAAGACAGCTTCGGGTCTTTACATTCCCGACACCGCAAAAGAAAAACCCCAGCGCGGAAAAATCGTGGCAGTAGGAAGTGGAAAAAAAGATGAGCCTATGGAATTGAAAGAAGGTGACATGGTTCTGTACGGTAAGTACGCTGGAACTGAGATCAACTTTGACGGAGAAGAGTATCTTATTATGCGTCAATCTGATGTGTTAGCCATTATCTGAAATTAACCAAATAACAAAAACAAATCACTATGGCAAAAGAAATCAAATACAATATTGAAGCCCGTTCCCTGATGAAAGAAGGGGTAGATGCTTTGGCAGACGCTGTAAAAGTCACTTTAGGTCCCAAAGGACGCAATGTGGTCATTGATAAAAAATACGGGGCTCCCCAGATCACCAAGGATGGTGTGACCGTAGCCAAGGAGATCGAACTGGAAGATCCGTTTGCCAATATGGGGGCTCAGATCGTTAAGGAAGTAGCTTCCAAAACAAATGACCAGGCCGGTGACGGAACAACCACTGCTACTGTACTGGCACAATCCATTATCAACGTGGGATTGAAAAACGTAACGGCGGGAGCCAACCCCATGAACCTGAAACGCGGTATTGACAAAGCTGTCGAAACTGTTGTGGCCAGTCTGAAAAAACAAAGCCAGCAAGTGGGCGATGATCTGTCTAAGATCGAGCAGGTTGCTGCGGTATCGGCAAACAACAACCATACCATCGGCAAACTGATAGCCGAGGCTATGGGTAAGGTTAAGAAAGAAGGCGTTGTTACTGTCGAGGAAGCCAAAGGCACCGAAACAGAAGTGAAAGTCGTAGAAGGAATGCAGTTTGACCGCGGTTATATCTCGGCATATTTCATTACCAATTCCGAAAAAATGGAAGCCGTCTTGGAAAATCCGCTTGTGCTGATCACCGATAAGAAGATCTCGACCATGAAAGATCTGATGCCTTTGCTCGAGCCAGTGGCACAAAATGGCCGTTCCCTGCTGATCATTGCTGAAGATATTGACGGCGAAGCTCTGGCAACCTTGGTGGTAAACCGTCTGCGCGGAACCCTGAAGATCGCCGCCGTGAAAGCTCCTGGATTCGGCGACCGTCGTAAAGAAATGCTGGAAGACATAGCTATCCTTACCGGTGGTACCGTTATTACCGAAGATAAGGGTATCCGTCTTGAATCGGCTACTATGGACATGCTGGGATCGGCAGAAAAAGTGGTTATTGACAAGGAAAATACTACCATTGTCAATGGCGGCGGCGAAAAGAACGCCATCGATCAACGTGTGGCACAGATCCGCAAGCAAGTGGATGTCACCACAAGTGATTACGATAAGGAAAAACTCCAGGAACGCTTGGCAAAACTTTCTGGCGGTGTAGCAGTTCTATACGTTGGTGCAGCTTCCGAAGTGGAAATGAAATCCAAGAAAGACCTGGTGGAAGACGCTCTCAACGCTACCCGGGCAGCCATTGAGGAAGGATTCGTGCCCGGCGGCGGTGTAGCTTACATCCGTGCCATTGAAGATCTGAAGAAACTGAAACCGGAAAACGAAGACGAGGCTACCGGTATAGCCATTGTAGCCCGTGCCATCGAAGAACCGCTGCGCATGATCGTGGAAAATGCCGGAAAGGAAGGCAGTATTGTCGTGCAAAAAGTACGTGAAGGTAAAGACGACTTCGGATACAATGCCTGGACCAATTCCTATGAGAACCTGTTCTCATCGGGTGTTATTGATCCTACCAAGGTAGCCCGCGTGGCACTGGAAAATGCAGGATCCGTAGCAGGAATGTTCCTCACTACCGAATGCGTTCTGGCAGAAAAGAAAGAAGAGAATCCGCCAATGCCCGCAGGTAATCCCGGAATGGGCGGAATGATGTAATAATCAGCTTTTTGCTAAACAAAAGAACACGGGAAGGATACACTTCCTGTGTTCTTTTTTTTGTGTATCTTCGTTCTATGAAATACAAGCGCCTGCTGCCCTGGTTTTTTCTTTTGCTGGCAGGTTGTCGGGCAGATCTTCCATCCGGCACACAGGGTCTGGCTTTGGTTTCGGGCCGGCCGGCAAACATCTGGGAAGAAAGATTCCCGCTCGGTAACGGGAGGATAGGCGCTATGCCTGACGGAGGCATCTGTACGGAACATATCCTGCTCAACGAGATCTCGCTGTGGTCCGGATCGCCTGCAGATGATCTGTATCCCGGGATACACCGCTATCTGTCGCTTATCCGGGAACTGCTTTATAAAGAACGTGTTCCGGAGGCCCAGGAGTTTATGTACCGTCATTTCACGGCAGCTACAACTGGTTCTGACGGAAGCAGCGGAGCAGACAATACATTTGGCAGTTTTCAGGTCCTGGGATCTGTGCTACTGCATTTTTCATACGATGCTCCCGCAACTAAAGCAACATTGTACAGCAGGATGCTGGATGTTTCCACTGCCACTCAGTTTACTTCTTTTAACATAGGGGGAATAAACTATACAAGGGAATGTTTTACCTCTATGGACAATGATGTAATGATCCTGCACCTTACTGCTTCACAACCACATGCGCTTAAATTCACTGCAACCCTTTCTCGTCCGGAAAGGGCACGCGTTTTTGCGGCAGACAGTTCCCTGGTCATGGAAGGAATGCTGAATTCGGGACAGAACGGTGTACCCGGCATGCGTTTTTATACCCGCATGATGGTCATTCCTGGTGAAGACGGGACCGTTGCTTTTTCAGCTGATACCATAAACCTTACAGGCGCAACCGAGGCATGCGTGATCGTTTCCGCTGCCACGGATTATGATGTGAAAACAATGTCCCTGCAACAAGATTCCACTTTTATACTCCGGGCCGATTCCCTCGTCCTGCATGCTTCCCGGGTACCTTTCCCCGAGCTTAAGAAAAACCATGTTGACAAATACCAGTCACTATTTCACCGGGTAAGTCTGCAGCTTCCCGATTCCTCAGGATTCTATTTCCAGTACGGCAGATACCTGCTCATCTCTTCCACCCGTCCCGGTTCACTTCCACCTAATTTGCAGGGTTTGTGGACTCCTTCGGTACAAACACCCTGGAATGGGGCTTACGATTTGAATATGCACCTGCAGATGAATTTTTGGCCGGCCCTGGTTACGAACCTTGCCGAATTGCAACTGCCGCTGCTTGACTTTACTACCTGGCTATCGGAACAGGGCATAAAAACGGCCCGGGAATATTACAATGCTCCCGGATGGGTGGTGCATTCCAGGACAAATCCATGGGGATTTACCGCTCCGGGTCACAATACCGCCTGGAGCGGATACAATGCAGGAGGTGCGTGGTTGTGTGCGCGCCTGTGGGATCATTATGCATTCACCCTGGATACGGAACGCTTGCGGCAGGCTTATCCGGCTATGCTCGAAGCCGCCCGTTTTTATCTTTCCACGCTCACGGAGGATCCGCATTTCGGGTGGCGGGTACCGTCCCCCTCTATGTCTTACGGTAATACTTATTACCTTCTGGATGAAGAAGCGTCCGACAAACTGTCAGTACCATTATTCCTTTGTATAGGTTCAACTTCTGATGTCCAGCTTGTAAAGGAATTGTTTTCCAATATGATCTCGGCCAACCGGATATTGCGCAATACAGACGATTTCCCTTTCATCAACCAACTGGAAGAAGCCATGGACTGTCTCCCTCCATATAAAATAAATGCTACAGGATGCCTGCAGCGATGGCTCTTTGATTATACAGAAGAAGACCTGCGGATGCGCAATGTTCCTCATCTCTATGCCTTGTATCCCTGGAATGATATAAACTCAGATGACACGGTTCTTGCCCGGGCATGCAGCAATACATTGGAAAGAAGGGGATATGGGGGTTCGGGATGGCAGATGGCCTGGAATATGAACCTCAGGGCAAGACTCGGGGATGGTGCAGGAGCATATAAGGTGCTGTGCAATATGATGTCCCCTGCACTGGAAGAAAGTATATCGCCTTACCTTAGCCGTGACATCGCATCCATAACCCTGCTCGGCTCGGGGATGTATCCCAATGGTTTTTCTTCCAACCCGCCTTTCCAGATAGACGGGAATCTGGGAGGGTGTGCAGGTATCGCAGAGATGCTGCTTCAAAGCCACCAGGGATTCATACACGTATTGCCGGCCATCCCGCCTGAATGGGAACAGGGCGGTTCGTTTTCGGGTCTATGTGCCCGCGGGGGAGCCCAGGTGTCCTGCTCGTGGAAAGACGGGCATGTCATCGAGGTCATAATCAGAGCTACAGCAGACAATACGTTCCTGCTGAAAGTCCCCGGGAATTTCCGCCGCATAAAGGAAAACTACATAAGGGTTTCCCTGAAAAAGGGGGAACAAGTCAGATACCATCCAAGAAGCACCCTGTAAACTATGAACAAACAGACTACTATGAACACAGACAAAAGATTCTCCTCCTTCCGCATAGGTTGTCATCTCTCTTCTTCCGACGGATATTTTGCCATGGCAAAAACAGCCGTCGGGATAGGAGCCAACACGTTTCAGTTTTTTACCCGTAATCCGCGCGGTGGAGCGGCAAAACCCATAGATCCGGACGATATTGCCGCGTTTCTTGCTTTTTCAAAAGAGAATGGTATTGGCCCCATACTGGCACACGCTTCCTATACCATGAACCTTTGTGCAGCAGAAGCCCGTATCCGGGATTTTGCCCTCAACACCATGATGGATGATCTCTGCCGTATGGAATATACCCCGGGAAACCTATATAATTTACATCCGGGAAGTCATGTACAGCAAGGGGTGGAAAAGGGTATTGAATTGATCGCAGGTGCGCTGAATACTGCCATAACAAAAGACCAGACTACCTGGGTCCTGCTGGAAACCATGGCAGGAAAAGGCTCCGAAATAGGAAGAACCTTTGAAGAATTACAGGAGATTATGGACCGGATAGAAATCCGGGACCGTCTGGGTGTCTGCCTGGATACCTGCCATATTTTCGATGCCGGCTATGATATTATAAACGACCTGGACGGGGTGCTGGAACATTTTGACAAAGTTATAGGATTGGAAAGACTTAAGGCCATACACCTCAACGACACCAAAAATCCGTTTAAAAGCCATAAAGACAGGCACGAGACCATAGGGGACGGATATCTGGGGATTGAGACTTTTCGCAAAGTGATCAACCATCCGGCGCTGCAGCATCTACCCTTCTACCTGGAAACGCCCAATGAACTCCCGGGATACGCCAGGGAGATCGCTTTGCTGAAAACTGAACGCACCGGAGCATAGGCGGCCAGGAATCCGATACCCAGCACAGTAAGAGATACCAGCATCATATCGACCCATTGTACATCCACAGGATAATCGGTCACCACAAAACTGCCGGGAAGGGATATCAGCCCAAACCGGGACTGTATCCAGCAGATCAACAGTCCCAGAATCATTCCCGTGGCCCAACCCAGGATAGATATAAGCCAACCCTCCATGACGAAGATCTTCCGGATAAGTTCCGGACGTGCCCCCATGCCGGCAAGTACGGCAATATCCTCCTTTTTTTCCAGGATGAGCATGCTGAGTGAACTCAGTACATTGCTTGAAATGATCACCAGTATAAAACCCAGAAGGACAAAAATTATAATTTTTTCGGTCGTCATCATCCTGTAAAGAGTTTCATTCTGCTGATAACGTGTCAGCACTTTGTAAGAAGGTCCCAGTTTGTTTTCCAGGTCCTTTTTGAGCGATTTGAGCGCATTTTTACCGTTGACCCTTATCTCTACATGGGAAACCTGGTCTTTATAATCCAGGAGCCTGCGGGCTGTTTGCAGAGGGATCAGCAGATGACTGGCATCGTAACGTTGTTCAACGGTAAATATACCTCCGGGAAAAAGCTTTTCCCGCTTAAGGGATGCCATAGGGTTCAGAGGAAAGAATACAGCGTCCTTTCTGGGATAATAGATCCACAAAGGGTCAACAAAAGCCACGTTCATACCCAGATCATTGGCCAGGCTTCTGCCCACAACGGCTTCTTCTACCTGCCCAAAATACACATTGAACGAACCGCTTGTGATATGATTCTTCAGAGGGGAAGTCGCTATAAAAATACTATCCACTCCTTTCATGGTAGCGACCGATTGCTGGTTCCTGTACTGCAGAAAAACCGTTTCTTCTATCACCGGACAAAAAGCTGCCATACGGGGATCCTCCTTCATCTGTCCAAATACTTGCAGATTGGGGATGGTCTTACCTTCTACACTTTTCACAATCAAGTCCGGATCGAATGTGTTGTACATCCCCTTTACCAGGTTGTCAAATCCGTTGTAAACAGACATGACCACAACCAAGGCCATAGTTCCCAGGGCGATTCCGATGGCGCTGATGGCCGAGATCACATTGATGATCTGTCTGGATTTTTTTGCCAGCAGATACCTCCACGCTATGAAAAAAGCAACTTTCAATATTGAGGCAGATTATTGTTTCAGTAACTCATCAATATGCTGGGCGTAATCCAGGGAATCGTCAAGAAAGAAGACAAGTTCCGGGACAATACGCAACTGCCTGGCCACACGACGTCCCAGTTCCCCCCTTATAGACCTTGATTGTTCCTGTACCCGGTTCAAAACTTCCTGTGCCTTTTGAGAAGGAAAAACACTGATCCAGGCATGTGCAATGGACAGATCCGGACTAATGCGCACGTGTACAACAGAGATCATCGCTCCGCCAAAAACGCTCAAGCCTTTTGACCGGAAAATTTCTGACAGATCTTTCTGGATCTGCCGGGCAACTTTTAATTGTCTTGTTGTCGTATCCGCTCCGGGTGTTTTCATGATCAACAGGTTTTAACAATAAAATAACTCTTCTTTCCTTTCTGTACCAGCAGGTATTTGTTACGGATCAAAAAACTGTGGTCTATGTTCATATCGACGGCCGCTACCTTTTCCTTGTTCACACTTAATCCGCCTCCCTGTACCAGTTTGCGGCATTCGCCCTTGGAGGGCATAACTGATGTATGAACAGCCAGCAGATCTATCAGGGGCGTCGGGAGCAGGTTACGGCTTATATCAAACTGTGGAACACCTTCAAAAACCGACAGAAAAGTTTGCTCGTCCATATCCATTAACTGTTCTTTGGTGCCATTACCAAACAAAATTTTCGAGGCCACAACAGCTTTGTTATATTCATCTTCTCCGTGTACCATCTTTGTTACACACTCTGCTAAAACACCCTGTAACAATCTTTTGTGCGGTTCTCTCCTGTGTTTTTCAATGTAGTTGTGTATGTTTTCTTTTGATAATAAGGTAAATATCCTGATATATTTTTCAGCATCCTGATCGCTCACATTCAGCCAGAACTGATAAAAGACATAAGGTGTAGTCCGTTTTGGATCAAGCCAGACGTTACCCGATTCGGTTTTTCCAAACTTCCCCCCGTCAGACTTGGTGATAAGCGGACACGTAAGCGCATAGCTTTCCCCTCCTTCTTTCCTGCGAATCAATTCAGAGCCTGTAGTAATATTGCCCCACTGGTCCGATCCTCCCATCTGCAGTTTACAGCCATAATTTTTGAATAAATATAAATAATCATAACCCTGAAGCAACTGGTAGGTAAACTCGGTAAAGGACATTCCTTCCGATTCTTCGCCGGAAAGTCTTTTGCGGACTGAATCCTTGCTCATCATGTAATTGACCGTGATGTGTTTCCCGATATCTCTTGCAAAATGCAGGAACGTATAATCTTTTGTCCAGTCGTAATTATTCAGCAGCAGGGCTCCATTTTGCTTTGTCTGGTCAAAATCAAGAAATCGCATCAGTTGTTTTTTAATGCATTCCTGATTATGACGCAGGGTTTCTTCATCCAACAGATTGCGTTCGGTCGACTTCATGGACGGATCGCCTATCATACCTGTAGCTCCCCCGATCAGGGCTATGGGCCTGTGACCGGACTGCTGGAAATGTTTCAGCATCATTATACCCACCAGGTGTCCAATATGCAGGGAATCCGCCGTGGGATCGATCCCTACGTAGGCGGTGGTCATTTCCTTGTTCAACATTTCTTCTGTTCCAGGCATGATGTCGTGGATCATTCCCCTCCACCTGAGTTCTTCTACAAAATTATTCTTCATCGTCCTCTGTCTTGGTATGTTTTATGCAAAGGTAAAGAATAAAATTTTGTACTTTAGCTGTATAATTCATGTTTATGGTCAAGAGATTTTTTTTGCCGGTAACGCTTTTGCTTCTATTTTCTTCCTGTGAACGGGGCGGAGTGCCCGGCAAGGAAGAGGCCCCGTTGATTACCCAGAAAGTCAATAATTATATGCTTGACATTATGGAGGAAGTATACCTATGGGAAAAACATATCCCCGAT
Organism: Bacteroidales bacterium Bact_09; assembly: GCA_001603455.1. Lineage (GTDB taxonomy): Bacteria > Bacteroidota > Bacteroidia > Bacteroidales > UBA932 > DMER64. The sequence continues at coordinate 54,178 of LUZA01000029.1, forward strand.
ACATTCGACATAAGGTACGAATTTGATGAATTTGAATTTTTTGAAAAATTATGCTACCGGCAGGAAGACCGGTGGTCATTCATTACCGACGATGTGCAAACCCTTGTGGAAGGAGGTAAGGGTGTGGAAACCACTTTTGGATATTCCCTGGCTTTTGGCACTTTTTCCAATACGGGTAATTATTTTGCCATCGTCCAGTACGTATATCCACATACCCCGGCATCGGAAGCCGGCCTGGAAAGGGGGAGCATTCTGACCGAGATCAACGGAAATCCCATCACCAAAGACAACTATACAGACCTGTACTATGCAGCCTCGCTCAATATAACCCTCGGCATTCTCCAGGACGGATCTGTACATAGAGCGGGGTCCGTTTCGCTTACAGCGCGCAAACAAAATCTGAATCCCGTTATCGCCTTTAACATCATCGAGGGTGGTGGTAAAAAGGCCGGATACATTTGTTATTCAGATTTTTTCGGTGATTCACAGGATCTGTTCTTTCCCGTATTCCAGGGATTCAAGTCTCAGGGAGTAACCGATGTGGTATTGGACCTGCGGTATAACCTGGGCGGATATCTTTCGGTCGCGCGTGCCCTGGTAGGCGTATTGTGCCCCGCAAAATACCTTAACGGCAATACCGTGCTGATTTCCAAATACTGGAACGATCTGTACCAGAAATACTGGACAGACAATAACCGCAACGATATGCTTTATGAGTATTTTCCGAAACTTTCCGATACGCCTGTCAATCTGGATCTGCCGCGACTTTTTGTCCTTACGGGTAAAAATACAGCCAGTGCCTCGGAACTCACCATTTGTGGACTGGATCCCTATATGGAAGTGATCAGGATCGGAGATGTTACCAGGGGTAAATATACAGCCGCCATGATATTCTATCCGGAAAAGGATCCTCAAATTAAAAACTGGGGGGCGCAGGTCATCGTTTATAAATACGCAAATGCGCTGGGTTTGACCGATTTCAAAGAGGGATTCACGCCAGATTACCCGGCAGAAGATATCCTGCTGGGAGAAGTGTATCCGTTGGGAGATCCTCGTGAAAAGCTCCTGTCCCGTGCCCTCTCTCTGATAGGCGTACAAACCGTTGCCCCCTTGGATGCTTCTGTAAGATCCCAGTTTCCTGCTTTTATCTTTGATCATTCATTGATAATAAAACCCGCCGGACTGAACAACCATTTGATTGACAAATAATCTTCCTATTGATGAAACTATCTAAATCCTTAATTACCCTAGCCATCCTGGCATTTCTTGCCAATCCGGTACCCTCTGTTTCCCAAATTTTGCCGACTTCCCGTACACAATTGGAAACGCAGCTCTCATCTCTTCCTGAAGTAACAGAGGTTTTCAGGCTGGAAAGCACAGAATTTGAAGAAAAATTCAGAATACGTGTGCGCCAGTTGGTAAATCACGATGATATTGTTTACGGTTTTTTTGAACAACGTGTGTTCCTAATGCATGTTGGATTTGATCGTCCTACTGTAATGGTTACAGAAGGTTATGCGACAGCCTATGCAGCCAATCCACGCTACCGGGAAGAACTGTCCAGAATGTTCAATGCTAATATCGTAGTAGTAGAACACCGTTATTTTGGAGAATCTGTTCCCTCTCCGCGCAGGTGGGAATTCCTCAATACAAAGGAGGCTATGACCGACCTGCACAAGATTAGGGAAATGCTTGCTCCTTTATACCCGGGAAAATGGATCGCAACGGGAATCAGCAAAGGTGGGCAAACTGCCATGGCTTACCGCACGATGTATCCCAATGATGTGGATATTACAGTATGTTATGTGGCCCCGCTGTGTCATGGAGCAGAAGACGGAAGGCATGAACCCTTTATTGCGGGAACGTCGGGAACACCCGAATCGCGTCAAAAAGTGCTTGATTTTCAGAAAGAAGTCCTGATTCGCAGAGATAGTCTTATGCCCCTTTTTGAAAAATACTGCGATTCTACCGCTCTGAGTTTTGCAAGACCTGTTGGAGAAATATTTGATTATTGCGTGCTGGAGTATTCTTTTGCTTTCTGGCAATGGGGAACTGATCCCGGTGATATTCCCGATCTGAAGGCCGCTGACAGGATCCTGTTCGCTCACCTGATGAAAGTTGCTTCTCCGGATTACTTTGTCAGGGATACCCCTACAATGCCCTTTTTCATACAGGCGGCAAAAGAGCTGGGTTATTATGGATATGACACAAGTCCGTTCCGTTTTAAGGTTACCCGGACCCGTTTTGTTCCAGAAAAAATAAAGAAAGGTCTTTTCGGCAAAAAGAAAGAAATTAAGGACTCCCTGGCATCCCCGGCAGGAAAGTGGGTAACTAAAAAATACCCCGCTATGGAATTGAAAAAAGCAAAAGGTTATATGAAAGAATTGTTTCTTCCCGATTTCTATAAGCCACGTTTCAATCGGTCCCTGTACCGACTGCAAAGGACCTTCATTAAACAGTCCGATGCCCGCCTGGTATTTATATACGGAGAATGGGATCCCTGGACCGCTACCGCCGTTCCCGACCCCGGCAAGCCAAATGTTCTGTATTACGTGCAACCAGGCGGGAGCCACCGTGCCCGCATAGCCACATTGCCCGAATCTATGCGTAACGAACTGCAACAGCAAATCAATTCCTGGTTGAACGAATAACGTCTTCATGGATCCTTTTTTACCCCTTACCCTGAACGATAAAAACCTGATAGAACCGTTCCTGCGATCAACAGGTAAAACAGGTGCCGAATATAGTTTTACCACTCTGTACATGTGGTCCGTAATATATAAAACGGACTACAGGATAATTTCTTACCGGGAAAATACCCTGCTTCTGGTCAGAAGCCGCAAAGATCAGGATACCCCGTTTCATTATCTGTATCCGATGGGCCTCAATGACCCCCTTGAGGCAGAAGCTGCACGGGAGATCCTGATCGAGGCCTCTGAAGGTGAACCGTTCCTGGTTGGCGGACTTTCTTCCGCTGAGGCCCGGCAACTGGCTGCCATCGATCCGGTACATATAAAAATTCAACCTGTTAGAGATGCATTCGATTACCTCTACAAGGCAGAGGATCTGGCAGAGCTCAGGGGAAAGAAATATCAGTCAAAACGCAATCATCTGAATGCTTTTCTTAAAGAATATCCTGGCTATCAGGTGCAGCCGATATATCCCAAAGATATTCCCGCCTGTATAACCATGAACGACAAGTGGTGCCGGATCATGGGTTGTAACAAATATCCCGAACTGGGACAGGAAGCTTGTGCCGTACGCCGGGCATTCTGCGGATTCACGGAACTTGGACTGGAAGGTATGATAATGCTCATAGACAGAGAAATCATAGCCTGTACTGTAGGAGAACTCTTTAACGGGAATACCTGGCTGGTGCATATAGAAAAGGCCTTTCCCAAATACAGGGGAGTTTATCAGGCAATCAATCAAATGTTTATTCGTTATGCTATGGAAAAATACCCCCAAATCGAATATGTTAACCGTGAAGATGATTCGGGAGATAAAGGACTGCGGCAGGCAAAACTAAGCTACCGACCTGTATCACTTGTAGAAAAACATTTGGCTTTATTCAGTCAACCACCCACACCATAACGTGATCGTCAACCAGCCTGTATTCAAGGATAAAGTTTTTTTCCATTCCGTCACGGTGATAAAATACGGCTTCAATCTCGCCTTCTTCCCTGGGTGTGAAGCGACTGATCTCTATCTGTTCAATAAAGTCAACTTCTGTTTGTGATATGTATTTAAACAACGCCTCTTTGGCAGACCAGATCAGGGCTAGTTGTAATTGACGCACTTCTGGTCTGTCCGACAGAAATTCTTTTTCGGATTTACCCAGGGCTTTCTTTTCAACTGGTGTAAAATTGCGTCCCAGCATTTCTATATCTATTCCCACACTGTTCTCGGGATGGGTGAGTACACAGGCAAAACGACGCGTATGGGCAATGCTTATTTCAACTATGGAATTCTGCAAAAACGGTCTTCCGTTCTCATGGTATCCCAAATAGACTTTTTCCTGGAAAATGATATCAAGTATAGCCCTTACTGCCAGCCTTTCCAGCCGTCGTTTGGAATTGGTGATGTAGGAAAGCTCTTCCTGTTCATCATTGGGAAGAACACATATTTCTTTCAATTGCTCCTCAGACTCGGTGATTTCCCAAACAACGATTTCTGCCCCGTTTTTGAATTGTTCTCTATAATACAGTCCCATATATATCTGTGGCAAAGATAAGAACAAATCCTAAATCCTAAAAAGGCCGAACACGGCAGATCCGCTTCCCGTCATAGATGCATAGACCGCCCCTTCCCGATACAGAGCCTGTTTGTAATGGCTTATCAGGGGGTATTTCTTAAAAATCGTTTCTTCAAAATCGTTCCTGACAACATATTTCCATGTGTCAACAGGTTGCAGGAGCAAGTCGCGCAAAGCTACCTTGCGGGGGCGGGGTTCGATGCCTGCATAGGCTTCAGCCGTAGAAACAGAGACAGGTGGAAACCGCAACTCTATGCGGTATTGGCTCAGGTCAATGGGAAAAGGCTCCAGAACATCTCCTTTTCCCGTCGCCAGACAGGATATGAACGGAGGCTGTTGGATAAAAAAAGAAACGTCGCTGCCCAGCTGTGCGGCATAGGAAAGCATTTCTTTTTGGGACAAACCCAGGGAAAAGTGCCTGTTAAGCAATTGCAAACAAAAAGCACCGTCTGCAGAACCGCCTCCTAATCCCTTCCCGGTTGGTATTTGTTTGTAAAGATGGATTTCCACCGGAGTGAGTCGGAATCGTTCGGCCAGCAAACGGTAGGCTTTCACACAAAGATTTGATGTTACGGGTCCCGGGACATTTTGTCCATAAAGGAAAAGCTGTACATCTTCCTGACAGCCTGATACATCAGTTATCTCGAGTATGTCACACAGCGTATGGGGAACAAAAAGTGTTTCGATATTGTGATAACCGTCCGTGCGTTTTTCAAGCACGTGTAACCCCACATTGATCTTGGAACAAGGATATACAACTGTAGTGGCCATAAACAAAGGATTAGCCGCACTTGGAATTCCCGCAGCTCATGCATAACAAGCAGCCTTCCTGATAAATCAGGTTCTTAGCACCGCATTTTTCGCACTCTATTCCCGAGGTGTCCTTGGTCCCGTTGGGTATATATCTTTTTAATGCCCTTTCCACTCCTGTGCGCCAGTTGTTTATGGTTTGGCTGTCGAGTTCCAGCGACGAAACCAGGTGAACAACTTCTTCTACGGGCAGGCCGTTGCGCAAAACGCCCGAGATCAGTTTGGCATAATTCCAATATGCCTGGTTGAACATATGGGATATCCCTCCAACAGTATTGGGGTAACCGTATTTATCTATAAAACGGAAGTCGTAACGGGAGCCTTTCTCTTCCACAACCTTGAGGACCTGTCCCATGGTTACGGATTTGGGTATTACCCTGGTGTCCTCGTCCAGTTTCCCGGTGAAAATTTCATAAGGTCTTCCTTCATACAATCCCACAAAGGCGATCCATTGTTCATTGGCATTTTTAAACCTGATGACCTCCGCATCCAGGGCCTCGGGTCTTTCCTTTGGCATTGATTTCATCATTTTTCCTCCTTTTTCCGGGGAATCTGCCGGTACAAGTACGCCGGAACGACTCCCTTCGCGGTACACGGTTATACCTTTACAGCCCCACTCCCAGGCTGTCCTGTACACCTTGGCTACCATGTCTTCCGTAATATCGGAAGGCAGGTTGACGGTTACACTAATGGAGTGGTCTACCCATTTTTGCATCTGTCCCTGCATCTTAACCTTGGCAACCCAGTCCACATCGTTGGCAGTGGCTTTGTAATAAGGCGACTCCTGTACCAAAGCCTGCAACTCTTCTTTGTTCATTGCCATGACCTTATTTTTGTTATGCCCGTTGACTTCGGCCCAATCAAGAAATTTATGGTGGAATACGTTGTATTCCTCAAACGCATCCCCCATTTTATCTGTATAGGAAATATTGGCGTTTTTATCGTTAGGGTTAACCTTTTTACGACGTTGATATACAGGCAAAAAAACTTGTTCAATTCCACTTGTTGTTTGAGTCATCAGACTGGTAGTGCCCGTAGGAGCTATGGTCAGCATAGAGATATTGCGGCGTCCCGAGCTGACCATCAATTGGTACAACTCTTCATCTTCTTGTCGAATACGTTCTATCATGGGATTGCGGAGTTCCCTGTTGGAATCGTATATAGGGAATGGTCCCCTTTCCTGGCCCATGATTACCGATGAACGGTAAGCGGCAAGTGCGAGCGTTTTCTGCACCTGAACCCCTACCTGAATGGCTTCTTCCGATCCGTAACGCAGGCCCAGTGCTGCGAGCATATCGCCTTCTGCTGTGATACCCAGGCCCGTACGTCTTCCCCCAAGGGTTTTCTCTTTGATCTTAGTCCACAATTCCCTTTCGGTTCTTTTAATGACTTCGTCTTCAGGGTCACGGTCGATCTTGGATATGATGGCGTCTATCTTTTCCATTTCCAGATCTACCAGGTCATCATTCAGCCGCATGGCTTTGATCACATGATCCTTGAAAAGGGAAATGTTGAACTTCGCCTGAGAAGTAAAGGGTTTTTCTACATAGGAATACAGGTTGATGGCTATTAGACGGCAAGAATCATACGGACACAACGGTATTTCCCCGCAGGGGTTGGTGCTGACTGTCCTGTATCCCAGGTCCGCGTAACAGTCGGCAACTGATTCGCGAATGATCGTATCCCAAAATAATACCCCGGGTTCTGCCGATTTCCAGGCATTGTGAATAATCTTCTTCCACAAGGAGGCCGCATCCATTTCCTTTTTATATTTTGGATTTGTTGCGTCCACCGGATATTGCTGCATATAGGGTTTTTCTGCCAATGCGGCTTTCATGAACTCATCGTTTATCTTGACCGATACATTGGCGCCCGTCACCTTGTTCTGTTCCAGTTTGGCATCTATGAAGTTTTCTGCATCGGGATGTTTAACGGAAATTGTCAGCATGAGTGCTCCGCGCCTGCCATCCTGAGCTACTTCGCGGGTCGAATTGGAATACCTTTCCATGAAGGGAACCACACCTGTAGATGTAAGGGCAGAATTGAGCACAGGAGATCCGCCGGGCCTGATATGGGACAAATCATGACCCACACCTCCACGGCGTTTCATCAGCTGTACCTGTTCTTCATCTATTTTCAGTATCCCTCCATACGAATCGGCCGGTTTTTCATGGCCTATTACAAAACAATTAGACAAGGATGCAATTTGATGGCCGTTCCCGATTCCGGACATGGGTCCACCTTGAGGTATAATGTACTTGAAGTGGTCGAGCAACTGAAATATCTCTTCTTCGCTCATCGGATTCGGATACTTTTTTTCTATCCTGGCAAACTCTTTAGCCAACCTCCGGTGCATGTCTTCAGGGGTACATTCGTAAAGATTCCCAAAAGAATCTTTCATGGCGTATTTATTAATCCAGACTGATGCAGCCAGTTCGTCGCCATTGAAATATTCCTTTGTTTTGGCCAATGCTTCCTCATAGGGAAAAATTGCCTTTGCATTCTTTTCTACAGAATCCATCACACTGTTAATAAAAAGGTTACTAAATATTTAGGTTATTTTCCTCACCGGAAAAGGGAATTGCAAGTTAACTCAATCGTCCCGTTATTAACAGAGACAACCTTAAAAGATATGCACAAATTTTTTAACAACAATGCATGGTGCAATGTGAACATTTTGTGAATTCCCCGCGCAATCTGCTTTCTACCATTCGTTCCAATCTTGACCGTATGGCATCAGAGCGGACCCTGTCCAGTACATCCTGCACAAAAGCCATTTGTTGTAGCATTTGAGCTTCTGCCAGGGGGATTCCCCTGGATCGCAGGTAAAAGAGCCCCAGTTCGTCTAATCGTCCTATAGTAGCTCCGTGGGAACACTTGACATCGTCGGCATATATCTCAAGTTGGGGTTTGGTCGTGATCCTGGCATTACGGGTAAGCAACAAATTGTGGTTAGCCTGGTATGCTTCTGTTTTCTGAGCCCCGGGCGCCACACGTATAGCCCCGTTAAAAGACGCCCTGGCATGATTATCCAGGATCCCTTTGAATAATTGCCGGGAATTGCAGCCGGGACTGTCATGGCGTACTGTGATGTCATACAGGATATCCTGCTCACCGTCGGCTAGGTAAAGACCGTCCAGATTGCACACTGCGCCGGGTTGCTGCATGCAGACATGCACCTTGTTATGAATGATCCCCCCGTAAAGGCTCAGGATATGACAGTCCAGCTGGGAGGCCTCCTCTACTTCTGCACTGATATCCAGCCAGTATTTAGAACGGTCGTGTTCATTTTGCATGAAGAGAATATCCAGGCGGGCTTCTTTCCCTACTTTAATCTGTGAAAAACGGGAAGTCCTGTACAGATATTCATTTAGCGTGTGATCGCACACAATGATTTGTGCTGCAGCTCCCGGCGCCAGTTCCCACTGATTGGAGAATTCCAGTGGCTTGTGCAGGTTTTCGCTCCGCACACTGATGATCTGAATAGGTTCTTGTGAGTGATCACCATTGATACGCAACCTCAGGCCCATCTGGTCCACTCCTCTTTGCAACAAGATCCCTCCAGTCTCATTTTCCTCTTCCTGCAATATCCCGTCAATAAGGAATATTTGCCTGATATTCCCGTTAGGAACGGTGCAACGGAAAACGCGCCTGACTTCGGGCATATAAGTGTATTCTTTCATAATTCGTTTATGATGTGATCGTAGCCCTTGGTCTCCACTTCCAATGCCAGGTCCTTGCCTGCTGTCTTTATAATCTGTCCTTTGTACAGCACATGAACAATGTCGGGTACAATATAATCCAACAACCGCTGGTAATGCGTGATGACAACAAAGGCATTTTCTTTTGTTTTCAGCTTGTTGACCCCTTGTGCTACGACCCGCAGGGCATCCACGTCCAATCCGCTGTCTGTTTCATCCAAAAAAGCAAGTTTTGGTTCCAACATGGCCATCTGGAAGATTTCATTGCGTTTTTTCTCCCCTCCTGAAAATCCTACGTTCACACCTCTTCCCACAAAAGAAGAATCCATTTCCACCATAGCCATTTTTTCCCGCATTCGTTTCAGGAACTCTCCGGAAGTTAACAGGGGCAGATCATTGTATTTACGCTGTTCATTGACAGCTGCTTTCATGAAATTCACGTTTGTAAGACCTGGAATTTCTACCGGATATTGGAATCCGAGGAACAGTCCCATACGGGCCCTTTCCTCGGGAGCAAGTTCAAACAGATTTTTACCCATGAACATGGCCGATCCTTGTGTCACCGTAAAAGTATCCCTGCCGGCCAGTACGGCTGCCAACGTTGATTTTCCGGATCCGTTGGGTCCCATTATGGCATGGATCTCTCCGGGTTTAATTTCCAGGTTTATTCCCCTAAGGATCTCTTTATCCCCGATCTTTACGTACAAGTCTTTAATGCTTAACATAACTGTTTTTGTTTTTCCCATTCCTTCTTCCAGTGGATTATTCCTATAATATTGAAAGCCAGGAAGAAAACCGCAACTATAGGCATGAATACCAGCCCGGCTGAAATATATAATATCACGTTCCCTATATTTAGTGCCACCCAGAATATCCAGCATTCCCATTTTTTCTGTGCGGCCAGGATCTGTGCTGTAAGCATCAGTCCTGCCACGGTTGCATCCAGGTAAGGTGACCTGGCAGGGGGGAAAAGTTCCGATATCAGGTGCAGTCTGGTCAGGATGAAACCCCATACTATTACAATGCCTGCTAACAATAACAAGTACATTATACGTTGCTTGTTGTTCAAAAAAGATATCAGCAATTGGTTCCGGCTGTTTTTCTTTTCCTTGTGGGGTCTTGTCCAGTGGTACAAGCCGTATATATTAATCCCAAGGGAAATGGGTTGCAGCAACATGTTCGTGTACAGGTTCTTTTGCAGGAACATCATAAAGAGCAGTGCCGTATATATAAACCCGATCCAATAATTGATGGCACGGGCCAGACTGGCCATAAAGACAGATGTTAACCCAAAAAGAACAGCCCAGAATTCCAGGTATGATATTCCCTGTCCTCCTATGACAAAAAAAATGTTGTGCAGGTTAAAAAAATCTTTCATTATCATCCAACAGTCCCTTCCAACGAGAGACTCAGCAACTTTTGCGCCTCAACGGCAAATTCCATGGGCAGCTTGTTCAATACTTCACGCGCATATCCGTTGACGATCAGACCTACTGCATCTTCAGCACCTATGCCACGCTGCAGGCAATAAAAGAGTTGGTCCTCTCCTATTTTGGAAGTAGTGGCTTCATGCTCCACAACGGATGTTTCGTTTCCGTTCTCGATCACCGGGAAAGTATGGGCTCCGCATTTGTCGCCCAGCAGCAGTGAGTCACACTGCGAATGATTTCTTGCATTATCGGCTCCTGGAAGCACTTTAACTAATCCGCGGTATGCATTCTGACTGTGACCGGCCGATATCCCTTTGCTTACTATACGGCTACGGGTGTTTTTTCCTATGTGTATCATTTTTGTACCCGTGTCCGCTTGCTGGTAATTATTGGTTACGGCCACAGAATAGAACTCGCTTACCGAATCATCCCCCTGCAGAATAGTGGAAGGATATTTCCAGGTTATAGCCGATCCGGTCTCTACCTGTGTCCAGTACAGTCGCGCATTAGCCCCTTTACAAATCCCCCTCTTGGTAACAAAATTATAAATCCCCCCCCTTCCCTTTTCATCTCCCGGATACCAGTTCTGAACAGTAGAGTACTTCACTTCTGCATCCTGCATGACAACAATCTCCACAACCGCCGCATGCAACTGGTTTTCATCCCGTTGTGGAGCAGTACATCCTTCCAGATAACTTAAATAAGACCCCTCTTCGGCCACTATAAGGGTTCTTTCAAACTGCCCTGTGCCACGGGCATTAATGCGGAAATAGCTGGATAACTCCATGGGACAACGCACCTTTTTGGGTATATAGCAAAAGGATCCGTCAGAAAATACAGCTGAGTTTAGGGCCGAAAAGAAATTATCTTCCACAGGTACCACTGTTGCCAGATACTTTTTTACAAGTGACGGATAATCTCTCACTGCCTCGGAAAAGGAGCAAAAAATGATTCCTTTTTCAGCCAACGTTTCTTTAAAAGTAGTTTTTACCGATACTGAATCAAAGATGGCGTCTACGGCCATCCCGGCCAGTACATTCCTTTCGTGCAACGGAATACCCAGTTTGTCAAAAGTCTCGGCCAGTTTTGGATCCATTTCGCCCGTCCCTTCGCCAGGTTTTTTTTGCTTTGGGGCGGCATAATAAATAATATCCTGATAATCAATGGGCGGTATGGTCAGATGTGCCCATTGGGGCATTTTCATAGTCTGCCATCTTCTGAAGGCGTTCAGGCGAAATTCCAGCAACCACTCTGGTTCTTCTTTTTTTGAGGAGATCAGTCGGATTATATCTTCATTCAAGCCTTTTGGAAAAGTCTCCTGTTCCAGATCAGTCACAAAACCGTGCTCATACTCACTTTCAGCTATCTTTTTAAGAATGGATTCCTGATTTTCTTTCATAGCCCGCAAATATACCATCTTTTCCGTATTTTTGTGATATGAACAATAAAAAAGAATCTTCAAAGACCCCCATCCGGGAGTTGGGTAAATACCAACTGACAGACAGGCTTTCAGCACGTTTTATTTCAAGTAACGAAGCAACACTTCAGGGACCCGGAGATGATGCGTCGGTCGCGTGTTTCCGTGAACCACTGACCGTTTCGGGACAAAAGCTCTCCCTGGAAGGAGTAGACTTTGACCTGAGCTATTTTCCCCTGAAATTTATAGGTTATAAAACGGTAATTCACGCTATGGGCCAAGTAATGGCCATGAATGCCGTTCCTTTGCAGCTTCTTGTATGCGCAGGAGTTTCCCAGCGTTTTTTTATAGAGGATCTGGATGAACTTTTCCTGGGAATTGATGCAGCTGCCAGGATCTACGGAGCCGATGTCACAGCAATAGATATACAATCTTCCTATACCGGTCTTTCACTTGCGGTCACAGCCCTGGGAGAGGGCGATGCTGGAATGCTTACACGCAGAAGCGGTGCCCATGATAATGACCTGATCTGCCTTAGCGGGAATGTAGGTGCTGCCTATATGGGGTTAAAACTTCTGGAGAGGGAAAAACGTGTGTTTACAGGAGATAGCGGACGAGATCAGCTCCCCGACCTTAAGGGATATGAGTACATTCTGGAACGTTACCTGAAACCAGAATTGCCTAAAAAATTATTGGAGAACCTGAAAAAAGATGATCTGATACCAACATCCATGTGTTTGCTCACCAATGGATTGGCACATGGTGTTTTAAGTATTGCAAAAGCCTCCAGAACAGGTGCCAGAATATTTGTTGATAAGATCCCTATAGCCAGGGAATGTTTTGATTTTGCTCAAACGGATAAGGATCTTTCACCCCTGGTGGCTGCTCTTAACGGAGGCGATGATTATGAAATGCTGTTCACCATCCCCCTTGAATCTTACGAAATCCTTAGCAAAGAATATAGTATAGATATCATAGGACATATCTGTGATGCGTCCCATGGATGCATGATGATCACGCCCGACGGAAAAGCTCTTAAATTGGAAAGTCCCGGGTTCTGATATTTAAAACTCCACGACCGGAGGTGTTTCAGTCCCTTCTACTGCCTTAAAATAAGCTTTGCTTTCAAAATTTCTGATCCCGGCCACAATGGAATTGGGGAATTTGCGGATCAGGACGTTATATTCCTGAACAACCTGGTTGAAACTCCTTCTTTCCACAGCTATCCTGTTCTCTGTTCCCTCCAGCTGTGCCTGCAATTCCAGAAAGTTTTGATTCGCCTTCAATTCGGGATACCTTTCAACAACGACCATCAGACGTCCCAGCGATTGACTGAGGTTGTCCTGGGCACTTTGAAATGCAGCCATACTTTCTTCCGTCAGATTTGTGGGATCAACCGTTACGGCGGTAGCTTTTGAACGGGCTTCAATAACGTCTTCCAGCGTTCCTCTTTCAAAGTCGGCAGCCCCTTTGACTGTATTGACCAGGTTGGGGATCAGATCTGCCCGGCGCTGGTATACGTTCTCTACCTGTGCCCAAGCTTGAACAGCTTTTTCTTCTGATTCAACCATCCTGTTGTTGATCCTTACAAACCACATGACCACCAAGGCTATGATGGCAATGATAATAATCCAGATAGTGCCTTTTTTCATTTTTTTACTGTATTAATTGAAAATCCAATTGTTTTTGTTCCATATTCGCCCTGGAAACACGGATGCGGACCTTTCGCCCCAATGTATATTGTTTTCCGTTATGTGTTCCGGTAAGGGTTACGGCATCCTTGTCATAAACGTAATAATCGTCCTGCATATCCCGTATAGCCACCATCCCTTCCACCTGTGTTTCCTCAAGTTCCACATACATGCCCCATTCCGTCAGACCGGTAATGATCCCGTCAAACTCCTGCCCGATCTTATCCTGCATATATTCCACCATTTTGTATTTAATACTGGCCCTTTCTGCTTCGGTGGCCAGCTGTTCCGTTTGGGAAAGATGTGTGCAGCGGGATTCCATCTCGGCCGCCGATGCACTGTTCCCTCCATTAAGATAATGTGTCAGAAGACGGTGTACCATCAGGTCGGAATACCTGCGGATAGGTGATGTGAAATGGGTATAATGATCCATGGCGAGACCATAGTGGCCCACGTTGTTGGTCGTATAGTGGGCGCGTGCCATGGATCGCAGCGCCATGATTACGATCCCTCCCGCTTCAGGTTTCTCTTTTGCCTTCTCTAGCAATTTGTTCAATTCCCTGGCATAATCCCTCACCGTTTTCGCTTGCTTCATTTCATACCCAAAGTGATGGACAAAGTTGCGAAAAGCAGTCATCTTGTCCTCGGCAGGCGGTTCATGAACACGGTATATAAACTCAGGGACTTTGCCGGTACCTTTGTCTTTCTTTTTGTTTATTAATTCGGCCACTTCGCGGTTGGCCAGCAGCATAAACTCCTCTATTAGCCAATGGGAATCCAGTTGTTCCTTCACATGAATGCTTACAGGCACTCCTTTCTGGTCTACTTGCACCTTTACTTCTGGTCTTTCAAAAGCTATGGCTCCCCTGTCAAATCGTTCTTTTCTGAGTTTATGGGCCAGCGCGTGCAGGAAAAACAAACCGTCACGAATAGGAGCCGGAACAGGTCCCGAATCTGTCTGCACTTCAGGAACCTTGTCGAGGACAGCTTGGGCTTCTTCGTACGACATACGGCACAAGGAGCGTATCACGGTTCGTCCAAACCACCGGGAAACCACTTTATAATTTTCATCAAACCGGAATATAGCTGAAAAACAAAGTTTGTCTTCGTGGGGACGAAGGGAGCAAAGCCTGTTGGAGAGTTTTTCGGGAAGCATGGGGACGGTTCTGTCTACAAGGTAAACAGAATTCCCCCTTTCGTAAGCTGCCTGGTCCAGCAAGGACCCGGGCTCTACGTAATAACTGACATCGGCAATGTGAACGCCTACTTCCATAAGTTCATTCCTTTCGCCCGTACGGCGGAACGACAAGGCGTCGTCGTAGTCCTTGGCATCGGCAGGATCTATAGTAAATGTAGGAACCTCCCTGAAATCGGCCCTTTCCCTGATTTCTTCCAGAAGTATTTGATCATTAAGCCTTTCCGCTTCATCCTCCACCTGTTTTTCAAACCTGTAGGGTAATCCGTACTCCGCCAGAATGGCGTGCATTTCGGCATTGTTCTCACCCGGAGTTCCCAAGACATCTGTCACCCGGCCTATGGGCAGGTTGGTTTTTTTATTCCATCCCGAGACCAGGACGGCCACTTTCTGACCGTTCCGCGCCCCAAGCAATCCGTCTTTGGCCAGCGTGATGTCAAAAGGCATGTTTCTGGAGTCTGTTATCACGTATGCCTGCCTGTCAACGATCTGAACGATTCCGATGTAGGGTTTTGTCGATCGCTCCAGAACATGGATTACCTCACCTTCTTTCCTGCGTCCGTTCCTGGATCTTCTGGGGACCGCGGCCACACGTACGATATCACCGTGCAACGCGCCGCCCAGCTTTCTGGCCGGGATGAATATATCTTCAACGGGGGCATCCCCTTCTTCTGTCGATACAAGCAGAAACGCAAAACCCTCTCTGGTCATGCTTAGTTTTCCCTGATATTCGACCGCCCTGGAGGGTTTCCGGTTCGTTTTTTTTCTGCGGTCATTCCCTGACCGGACTTTTCTGTTGTTTCTTTTACTCATAATATCCAACAAAGGTACACAAAATCTTTTCGTACCTTTGTAAGATAATTTATGCATCTATGAAAAATGTACTTTTAATGATCCTGGATGGCTGGGGAGAGGGAAAACACGATCATACCAATGCCATTTATACTGCCGGTCAGCCACATATAGATAAGCTCCGTACAATATACCCTAACAGCACACTCAGCGCCTGCGGCGAAGACGTAGGGCTTCCCCAGGGACAAATGGGGAACTCAGAAGTCGGCCACCTGAATATCGGAGCAGGTCGCATTGTTTACCAGGACCTGGTCAAAATCAACAGGGCCTGCAGGGATGGATCAATCCGGGAGAACAAAGAGGTCATCGCCGTTTATCAATACGTCAAAAATACAGGAAAGGCTCTGCATTTGATGGGTCTGGTTTCCGAAGGCGGTGTTCATTCTTCCATGGAACATCTTTTTACCTTTCTCGACATAGCACATGCATTCGGCCTGACAAAGGTTTATGTTCACTGCCTTACGGACGGACGCGATACGGATCCTTTCAGCGGCAAAGGGTACGTTGAAAAACTGGAAGCCCATCTTGCCCGTACCACTGGCAAGATCGCCAGCGTCATTGGCAGGTATTATACCATGGACCGAGATAAAAGATGGGACAGGGTAAAGGTTGGTTACGACCTGGCCGTACATGGCATAGGGACACCTTTCCGGAATGCGGCCGAAGGAATAGCTGAAAGCTACCGCCAGGGAATTACCGATGAATTCATCAAACCTGTTGTCTGTGTGGATGAATCTGGTATTCCCGTGGGAACCATCGGTAAAGACGATGCTATGATTTTTTTCAATTTCAGGAATGACCGTGCCCGTGAGATCACCCGGGTGTTGACCCAGGAAAATATGCCTGAATACGAAATGTATACCATTCCGCTGTATTATTGCTGCCTGACCCCTTATGACGACACGTTTAAAGGACTTCATATCCTTTTTAAAAAAGAAAACGTTAAGGAAACCATCGGGGAGGTGATAAGCCGCAACGGCCTCAGGCAGTTACGTATCGCAGAAACTGAAAAGTATGCGCATGTAACATTTTTCTTTTCCGGAGGGCGGGAAGAAGTGTTCCCGTTGGAAGACAGGACCCTGGTCCCCTCCCCTAAAGTGGCCACCTATGATCTGAAACCGGAAATGAGCGCCCCCGAAGTAGCCGAAAAGATCATCTGTGCATTGAAGAAAAAAAAATACAACTTCATAGTACTCAATTTTGCCAACGGTGACATGGTCGGTCACACCGGGGTTTACGAAGCCATCTGTCAGGCGGTGAGGGTTATTGACCGGCTGGCATATCAAATCACTGAAACGGCCCTGGAAAACGGGTATTCGGTGATCGTTACTGCAGACCATGGAAATGCTGACAACGCCGTAAATCAAGACGGTTCACCCAATACCGCTCACTCTCTGAATCGCGTGCCTTTCATTGTTGTGGACGATCACGTAACCGCTGTGGATGAAGGCATTCTGGCCGATATTGCCCCGACCATACTGGATCTGATGGAAATCCCCACTCCTGTGGAAATGACCGGAAAATCCTTGATCCATAAAAAATAATTCCTTATGCCTTCTTTTGTTCACCTGCACGTTCACACACAATATTCCATACTAGACGGAGCCGCTTTCATACCGCAACTTTTTGGTAAGGCAGAGGCCGACCGGCAACCGGCCCTTGCCATAACAGATCACGGGAACATGTTTGGCGTGAAGGAATTCCTCAATACTGCCAGGAAACACCCTTCTGTCAAACCCATTGTCGGCTGTGAAGTCTATGTAGCCCCTGAGGGCAGGTTGTTACGCAAGAACAAAGAAGAAGCTACCACATGCCATCTGGTCCTGCTTGCTAAAAACCACACGGGCTATCTGAACCTGATCAAGCTGGTTTCCCAGGCCTGGATAGACGGCTTTTACTACAAACCGCGCATCGACCATGAATTGCTCAAACAGCACCATGAGGGCCTTATAGCTTTGAGTGCATGTCTGGCAGGGGAACTGCCCCGTTTGGTGCTGGCCGGTAAGATGGATGAAGCATCAAGGCTGGTGGAATGGTACAGAGAGTTGTTTGGAGATGATTACTATATAGAATTACAACGTCACAAAACGCGACTGGACAACCCCAATGCCAAGAAATGCTACGTTCTGCAAAAACAGATTGAACCCCATCTGGTATCCCTGGCACAGGAACACAATGTCAAACTGGTTGCTACCAACGACGTGCATTTTGTGAATTACGAAGATGCCCCTGCCCATGACCGTCTGATTTGTGTCGCCACAAACGACGATGTAACGGATGAAAACCGGAAGATCAGGTACACAGAGGAAGAATACCTGAAATCGAACCAGGAAATGACCGGGCTGTTCTCCGACATACCTCAGGCACTTGCCACAACCCTCGAAATTGCCGACAAAGTAGAGCGGTATGATCTGGACAGGAAACCCATCCTGCCTCACTTTCCCATTCCTGCGGAATTTAACGATGCCAATGCTTACCTGCGCCATATGACTTTCGGGGGAGCGGAGCGTCTGTACGGCCATATTACCCCGGAACTAAAGGAACGGATCGATTTCGAGCTGGAAACTATTGCCTCGATGGGCTATCCCGATTACTTCCTGATTGTAAGTGATTTCATTCAGGCAGCCAGGGATATGGACGTTTGGGTGGGGCCCGGAAGGGGTTCTGCCGCAGGATCTGTGGTCGCCTATTGCCTGGGCATTACACTGGTAGATCCTATACGATATGGATTGTTGTTTGAACGCTTCCTAAACGCAGAAAGGGTCTCCCTGCCCGACATCGACATTGACTTTGCCGATGACGGACGCGGCAAGGTATTGCAATATGTAGAGGATAAATACGGAAAGGATCATGTATCCCACGTGATCACTTTCGGCACCATGGCAGCCCGCAGTGCCATCAAGGACGTGGCACGCGTACAACGACTACCCTTGTCCGAAGCAGAACGGCTGGCCAAACTCATCCCCGACCGGCTTCCCGAAAAAGATGGCAAACCACAAAAAATCAATATCGAGAATGCGCTAAAATACGTTCCCGAATTACAAGCCGCGTTCAAATCAGAAGATCCTATTGTCAGCACCACCCTGGAATATGCCCGGAAGCTGGAAGGTTCTGTAAGAAATACAGGTGTTCATGCCTGCGCCATCATCATAGGCCCGGAAACCCTGACCAACCATATCCCGTTGTCAACTGCAAAAGACAAAGACACAGGGGAAGATATCCTTGTCTCGCAGTTTGAAGGTTCACTGATTGAACAGGTGGGAATGCTTAAAATGGATTTTCTGGGGCTCAAGACACTCAGTATCCTCAAAAGTGCAATTGAAAACATAAAGGCAAACCACAAAATCAATATTGACGTCAATAATATCCCGCTTACCGACGGACCAACATACGAATTGTTCAGCCGTGGCGATACCGTGGGTGTCTTCCAATTTGAAAGTGACGGAATGCGCAAATGGCTCAGGGAACTCAAACCTACCTGCATAGAAGACCTCATAGCCATGACCGCACTTTACCGACCCGGTCCCATGGAATATATCCCCGATTTCATTGACCGCAAGCATGGCCGTAAGACCATTGCCTACGATCTGCCACAGATGGAAAAATACCTGAAGGAGACCTATGGGGTTACTGTTTATCAGGAACAGGTGATGTTACTTTCACAGGAGTTAGCCGGTTTTTCAAGGTTCGAGGCAGATACCCTGCGTAAAGCCATGGGAAAGAAGAAGCTGGATGAAATGGAGAAACTCCGCATCAAGTTCCTGAAAGGTGGAATGGATAGGGGAATCGACGAAACCATACTCAAAAAGATCTGGGTAGACTGGACTGCCTTTGCCCAATATGCTTTCAACAAGTCCCACGCTACCAGCTACTCCATGCTGAGTTACCAGACGGGGTACCTTAAGGCCAACTATCCGGCAGAGTTCATGGCGGCAGTCCTTTCAAGGAACCGTGATAACATAGAAGAAGTGGCCAAGTTCATGGACGAGTGCAAACGCATGGAACTTAACGTGCTGGGGCCAGATGTCAATGAATCGATGCATGATTTTACGGTCAACACCCACGGGGATATCCGTTTTGGTATGGCCGGCATAAAAGGTGTTGGTTACGGAGCTGTAGAAAACATCATCCAAGCCAGGCAAGAAGGAGGACCATTTAGGGATGTATATGATTTCATGGAGCGAATCAACCTAAACACCTGTAACAGAAAGGTTCTTGAAAGCCTTGTTTATGCAGGAGCTTTCGATTCCTTTGCTGATATCAGAAGGCATCAGTACTTTTTACCCTGTAACAAGGAGGGTCTTTTCCTGGACAGTCTTATAAGGTACGGATCTATTCTCCAGGAAGAGAAAAATAAAGACATCTCAAGCCTTTTTGGAGAAGGTTCAGATTCACTTGTTCCGCCCGAAAGACCCGCACCCCCGCATATGAACCTGGAAGTCCCGGAAGATTTTCTGAAAAAGGAGAAGGAAATGGTGGGGATTTATCTTTCATCACATCCGCTGGACAATTTCCGGTTCGAAATGAAACATTTTACAAGCCACAGCCTCCAGCAAATACAGCGTATCCTGGACAACGGACAGCATGAAGAGCCTTTTGTAGCAAGGGAAGTACGGATCGGGGGCATTGTCACGAATGTGACTTCCGCCCTTTCCAGAAATTCGGGAAGGCCCTGGGGCACCTTTACCCTTGAAGATTATACTACGACTAGAAAATTCACTCTTTTTGGAAAAGAATACGAACAATTCCTGCCCTATATGCGTGAAGGAGAAGCGCTGCTGATCCGGTGTTCTCTTCAAGAACGCATACAATATAAAAGAAAAGGACAGGAACAATACGCTGCCACAGGTCCTAAAGAAAAGGAAATCAGAATCCTGGCCATATCTCTGCTTGCCAATGCCAGAGAATCGCTGCATGCCCTTACACTTGACCTGGATGTGGAATGTATCTCGGAAACATTTCGTAGTGAACTGGTCAGGGTCATGTCAGACAATCCCGGGAAAATTACAGTCCATTTTGTCCTTAAGGATAAATCCAATAAAATGGCGGTCAAGCTCTTTTCCCGCTCACATCGTGTTGACCTGACCCCCGCACTGCTTGAATGGATCCATAAAAAGGGAATTGAATTTTCTGTGGAATAGTATAATCAGTCTATCCAGCGTGCCAGTATTTCCAGGTCGCCAGGATAGGTAATTTTCATATTCTGCTCGTCCCCCGGCACCAGGAAGATTTTTTCCTTTGGCAGATATCTTTTAACGACTCCACAATCGTCCGTTGCCGAAAAACCGGGATCATCCGAGGCATATTTATAGGCCTTGACAAGCAACGGGATCCTGAAACCCTGAGGTGTTTGAGCTTTTTGAAAAAAATTTCTGTCAGGTACCCTGATAATAAGGTCATTTCCGGGTCCTGTGAAAAACAACGTGTCGGTAAGGGGTACCGCGACGCCCACAGCCTTATAATGTTTGAGCGCTTCCAGGACATCATCTATGATCCGCCCGCTGACCAGAGGTCTTGCTGCATCGTGCAATATCATATTATCCTCAGACCTGTCTGCAAATGCCTTGATAGCTGCCTGCGAAGACTGGAATCGCTGCTTCCCGCCTTCCAGTATGCGGGTCACCTTTTTCCAGGAATTTCCTGCAACGATCTCCTTTACCCTGTTCTTTTCTCCTGGATCAACCACAATAGCAACCTGATCGATGCCTGGATGATTGTCAAAGGTCTCCACGGCCCTTTCTAGCACCATCTTCCCTTTCAGATCCATGTACTGTTTAGGCACAGGTGATCCAGCCCTCAGCCCTTTCCCTGCGGCCATAATAACAGCTATGTTTGCTCGTTTCATTTAAATATCCTTACAAAGGGTCCCAGATCATCCCCAAAATCAATTGTAAACAAGTCCGCCCAGCCCGTCTTGTTGTTTACAACAAAAGTAATATTAAAAGTTTCGTCACGGGCACTAAAATGAAATGTATTGCCTGAATTGTGCTCTAGTCTTGTGTCTATATCATTGATTTTTAGGTATAATTGATCTTCATTTTCGTATACCCGAATTTCTCCAAACACATCCTTGAAATAAGTTCCCGTATAAACCTTGTTTTCAAGTGGTTCAATATATTCTTCCTCATCCTTTGATTTACGATCAGCCGCCGGACGCATGTAATCTTCGTAAATCTTTGATATCCAATCAGATTCAACATCCCTGAATAAGTCTATGATCTGCCGGATCATAGCTGTTTGGGGAGAAGTAGTACTTCCCTGGTTCATCAAAACGCTTACCCCCAGGTCCAGTTCGGGAACAAGGACCACCCAGGCTGTGTATCCTCCCGCTAAACCCGTATGGTTGATAAGCTTTCCCTGAATCCCCTGTTCAATACGCCAGCCTTGGGCATAGAGGATTACCCGTTCGTTATCCCATGAACAAATCGTCTGTGGGCTGAACAGGTAATTGACCGTTTCCGGTAAAAGGATCTGCTTGTCTTTATACTTGCCGCCTGCAAGCCACATTTTCATCCATTGACCCATGTCGTTTGCATTGGACATAACGAATGCCGCAGGAGATACCGCCTGAAGCCAGGCATATGCATCATCGCGATCGTCACGGGGAATCAGTCTGAGCCCTTGTCCTGTCTTGCTCAAACGGTATCCATACGCAAAGTTGTCTGCTGTATAATAATGATCTTTCCCTGTTTTTGTATGGTTCATTTCCAATGGTTTGAAAATGTATTCTTCCAGGGCTTGTTCCCAGGTCAGCCCGGTGTATTTTTCAACGATGCGCGCCGCAATGGTATACAAAGCATTGCAATAAGCATATGTGGTTCTGAAGCTGGAAGCCGGCCTGACCAGCCTGAACATGTGGTAAAGATCATCCCGTCCGTACCCCAGGGCGGGAATGGCGTCAAGGGCTTGTGGCAGGAAACCTGTCTTGTGGTTCATGATATCTTGTACAAGATAATTTTGGGTGACCCATGGATCGTACAATTGAAAGTCTGGAAGATGGTCTATTACGCGGTCGGTCCACTTTACATAACCCTGGTCCACTACAATGCCCAGTAGCGCTGCCGTAAAGGCTTTGCTGGTAGATGCGTTCACAAACAATGTATAGGCATTGGCTTGTGGGGCATTTTCCTCTGCCCTTAATTTTCCCATACCCTGCGCAAAAATAGTTTCACCGTCTTTGACCACAGTGACGGCTACTGCCGGAATGTTCCACATTTTTTGTACACGGGTGGCAATATCTCTTATCTCTTTTACATAAGGAACCGGAGCTTGCTGTGCCCGCAGGAAAATGCTGCTGAGCAAAAGAAAAAGTAAAAATGCTGCAAATCGGGTATGTCTCATATTTTCTTGTTTTGATACGAAAATACAAAGAAATAAGCAATTTTACGAAGCAAATGGATCCGTGGCCAGATCGGATATGTCATACACAAGACCACATTATGGATTATGTGATCCCATGCTGAGCTTTTTTACTTTTTCTGTTTGCCTTTCAATTCCTTTTTTTCTCCTTTTTTGCCGGTACGTTTCCACATATCATAAACAATAGGCGTGGAAATGGTAACCGAAGTGAAAGGACATATGGCCACCCCAATAGCAAGTGCAACGGCAAATCCGCGGATCACCTCTCCCCCGAATATGGCAATGGCCAGCAAAACAACAAGTGTTGTGGCCGACGTGTTGACCGTACGGGACAAAGTAGAATTAAGCGCCTCGTTTATATTTTCCATGACGTCGCGTTTTGGATAGAGTATCCTGTATTCACGGATCCTGTCAAAGATAACCACGGTGTCGTTGAGTGAATATCCTATGACCGTCAGTATGGCCGCAATGAACTGCTGGTCCACGTCCAGGGTAAAGGGTAATATGCCCGTAAATATCGAGAAAAAGGACAACATAAAAATCGTATTGAAAACCAGTGATGCAAGTCCTCCGGTTCCCCATGTCCAGTTACGGAAACGGGCGGCAATATAAAGGAAGATGGCAATACAGGAAAGCAGGATGGCGATGATGGCATCACGTTTTATATCACTGGCCACTGTAGGCCCGACCTTTTCAGAACTGATAACCCCATTGGGGTTATCCATGGTGGAGAGAAAATCCTGCAATGAAACAGGGGTCAGATAAAAGTCCTTGACGGCATTGTATAACATTTCGTCTACCATGGCATCGGCTTCGGCACTTTCATCTTCGATCATATACTTGGTGGTAATGCGCATCTGACTGTTGCCACCAAAATCCTTCATTTCCACCCCGCCCTGGAAGGCTTCGGTTACTTTTTCGCGTACAGCTTCTACCGAAACTTCCTGATCAAAGCGCAATACATAGGTCCTTCCCCCGGTGAAATCAATCCCGTAGGTAAAGCCTTTCGTGAACATGAACACAAGTCCTATCACGGTGATAGATAGGGCAATGATGTAGAAAATCCGTCTTTTTTCTATGAATTTGATTTTAGTATGCTGCAGGAATTCATGGGTAATGCTGTTGTCAAAGGTTATAGATTTGTTCCTAGACAGACGTCCTTCTATCAAAAGCCTTGTAATGAATATGGAGGTCAACAGCGATGTGATGATACCAATGACCAGTGTCGTGGCAAATCCCTGTACGGGGCCCGAACCGAACAACATCAGGATGATCCCGGTGATAAGGGTGGTAATATTACCGTCCAAAATAGCCGAATACGCGTTTTTGTACCCGTCAGCCACCGCCAAGCGTAATGCTTTACCAGAACGCAGCTCCTCCTTAATTCGTTCATAGATGATCACATTGGCATCCACCGCCATCCCCAGAGTCAACACAATACCCGCAATACCGGGTAAGGTAAGAACAGCCCCAAATGAAACCAGCGCCCCGAAAAGAAATAACAAGTTAGCCAATAACGCTACCGAAGCAAATATTCCGGCCCTGTTATAAAAGAATATCATATAGGCCAACACCAGAAGGAACGCAATGGCAAAAGATATCAGACCGGAACTGATGGAACGCGAGCCCAGGGACGGACCCACAACGCTTTCCTGCACAATGCTTGTAGGTGCCGGAAGTTTCCCTGATTTTAAAACGTTGGCCAGGTCGTCTGCTTCTTCTGATGTAAACTCGCCGGTAATCTGTGAGCGTCCCCCAGTGATCTCGGAATTCACCCTTGGATAGGAATAGACCATATCATCCAGAACGACAGCTATGGCTTTGCCAATATTGTCTGCTGTCATCCTGGCCCAGATACGGGCGCCTTCTGCGTTCATTCCCATGTCTACCGACGGGAACCCTCCGCCGGTTTGATCAAATTGTTTACGTGCATCGGTTATCACACCTCCGTCCAAGGGGGCACGTCCGTCACGTGTATTGGCTTTTATGGCGATCAGTTCGTAATATACTTCGTTCACCTTGTCCGGTTTTACGGACCACAAAGTGCGTATGTCGGCCGGAAGTATGGCCTGTACCTGTGGCAGAGCCAGCCAGGTGTTGATCGTGGCCGTATCGCGGTAATGTGCGCGTCCTATACAGGGTCCGGGTGCCAGCTGTCCGTTGTAAACGCTGGGATTAAGTATGTTGAACAAGGGATTCTGCCTGGCCCATGCGGTCATGTCTTCCGATAGGGAATCCTCTCTGGCCAGTTGAGCCAGCAGGTCTTCTTCTTCACCGGTTTTTGCCTCGGCCTGCTCTTCTTCTGCAGAAAGGGTTTCCATGTCATCCAGATAATCACGGATGATCCGGTTGGCTTCCTCCAGGGCAGGATACACTTCGGAATTTTCATAGGTTTCCCAGAATTCAAGGGATGCGGTTCCCTTCAACAAATTCCGGACACGTTCCGGTTCCTTGATACCAGGCAATTCCACCAGTATGCGGCCTGTTGTCCCCAAACGCTGGATATTTGGCTGTGTTACCCCAAAACGGTCAATACGGTTACGTAAAACATTGAAGGAGTTTGCCATGGCCGATTCAGCTTCTGTACGGATGATCCGGAGGATTTCTTCGTTAGTGGTTTCGGGTTTAATTCTTTCCCGCATATCGTACGTCCCAAATATCCTGGAAAGCTTTTCACCAGGAGCGACCTGGTCCCATGCCTGCGCAAATAAAGTAATATAGTCGGTGCGCGAGCCGGCCCGTACATTTTCATTTGCCAGGAGGATGGCCTGGTTGAACACGGGATCCTGGCTATAATCAGCCATCGCACGGATCAGGCTTTCGAGTTTTACCTCCATCATCACGTTCATCCCACCTTTGAGGTCCAATCCCAGGTTGATCTCTCTTTCCTTGACTTCCTTATAGGTGAACCACAGATATACTTTCTCAGGGGTTATGGAATCAATATAGAAGCTATTTTTGGCGTTCCTGAGCGAATCCAGGAAAAAAGCCTGGTCGAGTTCGCTTATGTCCTGATATTCAGCCGTTTTCTGAATGTCAAGAACGGCCTTCTCGGCATAATCAGCCGCCTTGCTTTCCTGAATTCTGGTTGCCGCAGTGAAAGACAACTGGTAAATACAAGCCACTGCGATGAGCAACCCCACCAGACGGATGGCACCTTTACTTTGCATAATTTTATTATTAATAATTTGTATAAGTCAGGTAAAATAGGGTGCAAATGTAATATTTTTTCCCTAATTAATTAACTTTGCAGTTCGCATTTGCCTCAATATGGTTAATAAACTCCTCATA
>LUZA01000030.1 GCA_001603455.1 Bacteroidales bacterium Bact_09
AGATGAAACTGCTCATTCTCCTACTGGCTTCGATTTTATTGCAGGGAGCTGCCCTTCCACAGGAGGACGGTTTAGTAACCTTTGACAAGACAATTCATGATTTTGGCGATTTCGGGATCAATGACGGCCCTAAATCACATACTTTCACCATGATCAATAATGCAGATAAGCCTGTCGTGATCCAGACTGTGATCTCTTCCTGCGGCTGCATGGCATCTAAATGGACGCGGGAACCCATTCTCCCCGGAGCCAAAGGATCCATCACCGTTACGTATTCCAATGATCAGGGACCTTATCCCTTTGATAAAATGTTATCTGTTTATATAACAGGGTTTTCTAAACCATATGTTTTACGTATCCGCGGTGTAGTGCATCAGAAAAAGTTCACGGTTGCCGATACCCATCCGGTGGTAATGGGTCAGCTCCGGCTGCGCAAGAGAGAGCTGGAACTGGGACAGATCCGGCAGGGTATGGTCAAAACAGATTCGGTAGAGGTCATTAACACCGGAAAACACCCTGTGTTTATACAATGTAAAAGTTCACACGACAACCTCTCTGTTAGTGCAGTTCCATCCAGACTGAATCCGCAGGAAAAAGGCGTGATCGTCTATTCCATCGATACCAGAAAAAAAGAAGAATGGGGTAATGTTTTGTACACGGCCCGGGTTATCATTAACGACAGGGAAGATCCTTTGCATGTACTGACCGTCAAAGGGTCTGTCAAGATGAACGCCTCGGATCTGACACGTTCCGATAAGGAAAGAGCTCCCATTCCGCAAATGAACCACAGTGCGGTAGAATTTCCCCCAACCGCTGCCGGTGAAACAATCCGGGCAAGTTTTATTCTTATAAACAAGGGAAAATCAACACTGGTCATATATAAGATAGATAACAGCCATCCGGGGATCATGGTAGATATGCCCGAAAAAGTGGAGCCTGGCCAGGAAGTTTCTGTCCACATAACCATTCCCGGTACTGAAACAACAAAGCCGGGAGAGATCATATACACCATAAGCCTGACAACCAATGCTCCTTCAAGACCAACCATAAATTTGCTGGTATATGGAAAAATCAAACCCTAATAATCATGGATTCTGCTCTAAAAGTTAATCAAGGGGTGCCACAACCTCCTGCCATCAATCCCAGGGCACGTGAGATCATCATAAAAAAGCGTAGCAGGCACTTGGATGTCTCTGCCTGCCTGGACGGGATCAGGAATGGTAATATTCCCATACTGGCCCAAGCCATTACATTGATTGAAAGTACAAAGGAAGAGGACAGGAAGAAAGCCCGCGAACTGGTTTCGGCCTGCCTGCCTGCCTCGGGAAATTCTGTCAGGATAGGGATCACCGGTGTTCCCGGAGTAGGCAAAAGTACGTTCATAGAAGCCTTCGGCAAGTATATAACCTCCTCGGGACACAAGCTGGCTGTCCTGGCCATAGATCCGAGCAGTGAAAGAAGCAAGGGCAGCATTCTGGGGGACAAGACACGCATGGAAACACTCTCTAACGATCCCCATGCCTTTATAAGACCTACGCCCAGCGGCGGATCCCTGGGAGGAGTCGCCCGCAAAACACGGGAAACGGTTATATTGTGCGAAGCCGCCGGTTTCGACATCATATTCATCGAGACTGTAGGTGTTGGTCAATCCGAAACAGCCGTCCATTCCATGACTGATTTTTTTCTGCTGCTGATGCTTGCCGGGGCCGGTGATGGATTACAGGGAATCAAACGGGGTATTATGGAGATGTCCGATTTGCTTGTTATCCATAAAGCAGACGGAAACAATGTTGAGAAAGCCCTGCAGGCAAGATCGCTTTATCAGGGGGCTTTACAGCTTTTCCCGCCAGCGCCTTCCGGTTGGACGCCTCTGGCATTGACAGCTTCTTCTCTGGAAGAAACGGGATTGGAAAAGATACTGGAAACGATCCTGAATTATGTACGTCTGACTGAGGAAAACGGATTTTTTCAAAAAAAGCGGGCAGAACAGGCTGTGTACTGGATGCGGGAAAGTATCGACGATTACCTGCTGTCGCGTTTCTATGGCAATCCCCATATAAAAAAAGTCCTGCCGGAAATGGAAAAAAAAGTAAAGGAAGGACTGACCGATCCGTTCCGTGCTGCCTCTGAGCTCTTGAAACTATTCTAAATCATATGTGGTTCCTTGAGATCATAAAGCAAAGTGTTCTGATCACCGGACTGGTCATGGTGATGATGATCCTGATAGAATATATTAATGTTACCAGCAAAGGATCGTTGTTAAAAAAACTGCAAAACAGGCCTGTTCTGCAGATATTTCTTTCTGCCCTGCTTGGGACCATCCCGGGGTGCAGCGGAGGATTTGTTGTAGTGAGCCTGTATGCCCACAATCTGGTATCTTTTGGGGCCCTGATTGCCATGATGATTGCAACGGTGGGTGATGAAGCTTTTCTTATGCTGGCTATGATCCCCGGAACATCGTTGCTTCTGTTTGCCATTCTCTTTGTGCTGGCCATCGCCGCAGGATTCCTTACCGACAGACTCATCCGTAAAGTTCCGCGTCCGTTTGGCCCCGATCATTTCAGAATCCATCAGGAAGATCCGGATCATGAAGAAAATCTTCACATGTGGGGGGATATCCGCAATCATTTTAAACCTTTGCGATGGCAAAGGCTGATTCTTTTTTTGGGACTGGGTCTTTTCTTTGTAAGTATTGCTTTGGGACTTCTGGAGCACGGTCATCATGCCCACGAACATAACCCTATCTTTTCTGAAAGATGGCTCAACCTGATCTTTGCAGGCCTTTCCCTATTAACCCTGATTTTTACTTTGTTCGCATCCAACCATTTTGTAGAGAAACACATTTGGGATCACATTGTAAAACATCATTTCCTGAAGATCTTTTTATGGACTTTCGGGACATTGATTATAATACAATTGCTGATGATGAACATAGATCTGAACGTATGGATCAAGGAAAAGTTCTGGATTGTATTGCCTGTAGCCATTCTGGTGGGGATAATTCCTGCTTCGGGCCCCCATCTGATCTTCGTTACGCTGTTTGCCTCGGGGACCATCCCCTTCAGCATCCTGCTGGCTAACAGCATCGTTCAGGACGGTCATGCCGGTCTACCCCTGCTGGCAGAAACAAAAAAGGGCTTTTTCATAGCAAAAGCCCTTAAGATAGTCATTGCGGTGACCGTCGCTGCGGCCATCCAGCTTATTTATTCATTGTAATGAGAAACTCATCGTTATCCTGTGTCCTCAAAAGCCTGTCCTTCATAAATTCCATTGCCTCGACCGAATTCATGTCTGCCAGGTAATTGCGCAGGATCCAAATACGGTTCAGCTTATCTTTTTCCATCAGCAGGTCATCCCGCCTTGTAGAACTCAGGGTTACATCAACAGCCGGGAAAATCCTCTTGTTGGAAAGTTTCCTGTCAAGTTGCAATTCCAGGTTGCCGGTCCCTTTGAATTCTTCAAAGATTACTTCATCCATTTTTGATCCTGTATCGATCAGGGCGGTGGCCAGTATGGTGAGCGATCCGCCGTTTTCAATTTTTCGGGCTGCTCCAAAGAATCGCTTGGGTTTCTGCAAAGCATTGGCATCGACGCCTCCGCTCAACACTTTACCACTGGCCGGCTGAACCGTATTGAATGCCCTGGCCAGCCTGGTGATACTGTCCAGTAAAATGACCACATCGTGTCCGCATTCTACAAGGCGTTTTGCTTTTTCGAGTACGATTCCTGCCACTTTGACGTGACGTTCGGCAGATTCGTCAAACGTAGAAGCGATTACTTCGGCTTTTACATTCCTTGCCATATCGGTCACTTCTTCAGGCCTTTCGTCTATCAGCAACACGATCATGTACACTTCCGGATGATTCTCGGCTATGGCATTGGCGATGGACTGCAGAAGCACGGTTTTTCCAGTCTTGGGCTGGGCAACTATAAGCCCGCGTTGTCCTTTGCCTATAGGAGTGAACAGATCGACTATACGATTTGATAATGTATTGTGACCTCTGGAGGTAATGTCAAACTTCTCGTTGGGAAAAAGCGGTGTCAGAAAATCGAATGGGACCCTGTCTCGAATGAATTCCGGTTCACGTCCGTTGATCTCATGGATTTTAACCAGGGGGAAGAATTTTTCGTTTTCCTTTGGCGGACGTATCTCTCCGCTAACCGTATCGCCGGTCTTCAGTCCGTACATTTTGATCTGTTGCTGAGACAGATAAATATCGTCCGGGGAATTCAGGTAATTGTAGTCGGAAGAACGGAGAAACCCATATCCGTCGGGCATCATTTCCAGAACTCCAATTGCTTTGACCACGCCTTCGTATTCAGGTTTTCTTTCAACGTTGTTCCTGGGAGCATGATCTTGATGCTGTTGTTTTGGGGCCGGAATGACAGGCGCTGTCTCGTTAACATCGTTTGTTACGGGTTTGTGCTCAGTCTCTTGTTTCTTCCTGGGTCTTCCCTTACGGGGTTTTGCTCCTGTATCAGGAGCACTTTGAGCAACTGTCTCACTGCCCTTCTGCGGTTCCTTTTCGGGTTTATTCCCGGGTTTTTGTTCAGGTTTCGTTTCAGGTTTCGTTTCAGGTTTCGTTTCAGGTTTCGTTTCAGGTTCTTTTTTTTCTGGTTTTGATTCCTTCTTATCCCCGCTTTCCTGAAGCCGGGGTGCTGATCCTGATTCCTTTTTCTGTTCTGGTTTTGATTCCTTTTTTGTTTCCTGAGCAGGTTTAGTGGTCTTTCCCTGTTCAGAAGCCGGGAATATTTCCGCTGGCGTTTCCTTTGGCTTTTCACCAGAACCGGCCTTTGTTGTCCTGGTATTTATTTTGCGAGTACGCGGGACGGTTTGTTTCTTTGTATCGGATGTGTTTGTGGCAGAAGCGACTGCGGAAGTCCCTGATTCGGCCTGAACGTCAAGGATCTGATAAATCAGTTCGTTTTTTGCATAGGATTCCACTTTTTTGATATCCAATGCGTTGGCAATCTTATGGAGCTCTTCCATAGACTTGCTGCTAAGCTCAATGATGTCGTACATTTAAGATATGTTAAATATTGGGTTTAAGCTGCGGAATGAAGCTAAGACACTGCAAATATATAAATAAAATTTTAATTATCCCAGAAACTCGAATTCTTCTTATACTGCAAAAGATCTGCCAGTGCAGAAGCCTTAGCGGCTATCCGGAAACTCCAGCTTTCCCATTGCCCGTTGGGTACCCAGGAAAACGAAATCTGAAAGCAATGCAAATCATAGGTAGCACTAAGCTGTGTAGTGGTCAATTTAAATTTCATCAGATCCAATCCGCTCCTGAGGTTGAGACTGAAATCCTTTGTGAGTTTGACCTGTGCGGAAAACCCGAGTGTCTGGTTGAAGTTATGGATCGTGTTTAACTGTTCGTTAGCAAAGGTATATGTTTTGTTATATGAAAAGCTGTAATTCAGATTGACGGACCAGGGAATCTCCGGGTCCATATAATAAACCCAGCCACCTGGGATATATTCACCGGTCAGCGGATCTTCATAGATCAGCTGATAAGAGTTGTTCTTGCTGTTCTTGCCTCCTCCATTGAACGAATAGGAAGTAGAAAAGCTGGCATTGGTCAGTCTGGCAGGATTCCCTGTCCTGATTACGTTCAGGGTGTTGATCCGCTGTCCTCTTTCATTCACAGCATAGGGATCGAACATGGCATTGGCATTGATCCCCAGTTTTTCAAAAATTGAGGTCGATAAGGTGACGCTGATGTTGGAAAGTTTTATAGAATCAGCCAGGAAATTGTATGAACCGCTCAGCGACAGGTTATCTATCAGCTTTACCTTTTTCAGGCCCCCGTTCTCTGTCGTATCCTTCTTGCTGAAAACTTTTGCCTCCAGGTTATTGCCCAAAGAGAAACTGATTGCCGCCGTGCGGCCTTTCGACGGCGGACCGTACACAGATTTACTGTATTTATTATATTCGACCGAGTGTTCCTTTCCCAGACTGTCGATATAATTCAACGTCATAAATCCGTTGGCCCTGGTGCCCAGTTCGGGCCGGTAACTGAAACTAACAGAGGGGGTGATCATGTGGCGGATGGCCCGAAGCTTTCCCGTTGGTTTAAAATTGAACATCCCATATACCCTGGTTGACATGGATATCCCTCCGGAATACGATTGTGTGATGCCAAATTCACTGAACGGTCCGGACATCTCAGAAACAACCTTTTGCTGAACAGGATCAAAAGTTCTCATCTCGCTTATAAAATGCCAGTTCATGCCGTAACTTACGTTAGGAGTGAAATTCAGGTATTTGAGTATTGTGAAACTCGGTAATCCAATGGCAAAATTATGCTGCATCCCGGTCTTGAAATCTTTCCACAGATCAGGAGTCCCAAACTGGGAAGATTTGAAATTCAGCTTATTCTGAAATGCCGTATTATAACTCAGGGTAATATCCTCGTAAAACCGTTTCTTCCCCACCCGGTCCTTGCGCTTGAACGGATTGATACGGCTCATGGTTAAGGTAAGGTTGGGAAGTGTAAGGGCGTACGAAGAATCCCTGTTATTTTGGCTGTGCAGCAGATTGATGGAGAGATTGAAAGGCGTTCCGGAAAATGTCTTGGCATAGGAAATGCTGGAAGACGCCTGGGATTGGAGCGCCTCGTCTATAGACCTGCTGTTGAAACGGCTGTTTGTCGGACTTGTGAAGTTTACAGATGCACTGAATGAAGTCCCGGGATGTTTCTTCGGGTCCTGTGTATGATTCCACCTGATGGAAAAATCACCCGATTCCTGGTAATCGGTAGACCCTCTTTCGCCTGTCACATTCTTGGAATAATTTACATTCAAACTTCCGTTGTACTTATAACGGTTTTTATATCTGGCCGTTCCCCTCACGGCCCATGAACCCATGGAAAATATGTCGCCCGTTACAGAAAAATCAAGATAATCCCCAAATACAAAATAATATCCCAGATCCCGGAGGTAAAAGCCCCGGGCCACTTCTTCTCCGTATGAAGGAATAAGCAATCCGCCCGAGCGTTCGGGTCGCTGTGGTACAAAACCGAAAGGTACTATGATGGGGGTAGGCACATCTTCAATAACCACATAGGAAGGGCCGAAAATCGTCTGCCCCACTTTCCCGTCCTCATTGGTAGTGATCTTGGCATTGGTCATACGCAGGTAAAAATGGGGATGCTCTGCATCGCAAGTAGTATATTTACCTCCCTTAATGTTAATGGAATTATCGGGCATTTTCTTCAGGTGGGTACCATACAGAAAACCCTGATCATCCTGGGTGACCATATTATTGATGCGCGCTTTACGGGATCCGAAATTATAATAAACCGATTCCATCTCGTAATTGTTGCTGCCCTCTTTCAATACCGGTTTTCCCTGCATCACCCCGGCAGAATCAATGATTCCCGTAGCGAATACCGTTCTGGTATCGGCATCGTATTCCATATATTCGGCTGTGATCTCCAAATTACCATAGGTGACCTTTACATCCCCGTAATAATACAACATGGTTTTACCGTCACGGAAATCTTCCACCACAGAATCCTTGGCCATAGAAAAGGCGGGGACATCCAGTTGTGTATGTGCCCGAATGGTGTCCAGCCGTGCCAGGCTGTCCATATCAGCGGCAGAAAGGCCTACCCCGACCTTTTCCACACCCGTATAACGGCTAAGTTTCTCCCACATTTGTGCCAACAGGGACTTTCCCGGTCTTAACGTTATCGGAGTGTATAATTGCTGCTTGTACATCTGGCTTACAGGTGCAATGGGGTTTTCGGGAATTCTTTTCTGCTGTCCAAGGAGGGTAGGTGTTCCCAGGATAAGGAACACCAGACAACATACCGTATGCAAAATACTTTTCTTATCTTTGTCTTCCACAGACATAAGCTGCAAATATATATGAAAAAACTGATTCCCGTACTGGTTGTGTTTTTCACTATTTGCAATTCGTATGCCATCATGGGCCAGAGTTTTTCCGGACCGGTGATCCGTAAAGTAGTTATAGATCCGGGACACGGTGGTCATGACCCGGGAGCATTGAGTCCTGACCGGAAGCTCAGGGAAAAAGATATCAATCTTTCCGTTGCCAGATACCTGGGACAGGAGATCAGTAAAAAATACCCCGAGATTGAGGTAATCTACACCCGCACCAGGGATGTCGCCGTGGATCTTGACCGCCGGGGCACCCTGGCATCCGAGCAACATGCAGATCTGTTCATCTCAATCCACGTTAATTCGGCCAAAAAAAACACATCTGTTTCGGTGGGCCCAGAGACCTGGGTATTCGGCGGAGACAGGAGCAAGAGAAAAGACGACAGCTATGATGTAGTGCTAAAAGAAAATGAAGTCATCAAATTTGAAGACAATTATAAGGCAAAATATGAGGGATTTGATCCCGACAATCCCCAGTCCATGATTGTCTTCAACTTTCAGAAAGATGCGATCATGAGGCAATCCAGGGTGCTTGGATCCTGCATACAGCAATCACTGCGCCAGGGCCCCTTGCATGGTATTGAAAAGGACAGGGGCATGAAAGAAGGAGGTTTTGTTGTCCTGGCCTATTGTTCCATGCCCGCTATACTGGTAGAACTGGGCTTCATAAACAGCAGTGCCGACAGAAAAGTCCTTGCTACAGAAAACGGCCGGAAAGGAATTGCCAAACATCTCTTCCTGGGATTCGAGAAATATATGGAAACTTATGCCCGGAACGGCAGACAACAGGTAAGCGCTAATGCAGAGGAACAGACGTCAGGAAAACGATACAGGGTCCAAATCATGGCATCGGTAACAAAACTTGCTGACTCAGAGCCTGCGCTCAGTTCCTTTCCCGGGATAAAGTATATCTTATGTCCGGATCAGATATATAAATACAAGTACACTTTAGGTGATTTCGATAATAGAGATCAGGCACAAAAATATTGTAACGAACTCAGATCAGGTCCTTTCCCGGACGCTTTCGTGATAGCCGTAGAGGATGACAGGTTGGTTCCCGTTAATTAAATCCAAATGAAAACCAGAAAATTTTCCCATGAATTAAAGATCGGTTTCTTTTCACTGATCGTTATTATTGCCTTGTATTTTGTCATTCAGTTCCTTAAGGGCAATAACATATTCCGGGGTACCAATACATATTATGCTATTTATCCCGATGTTTCGGGACTGGCCCCTACAAGTCCCGTATCGGTACTGGGATTGACAGCCGGAACGATAGACAGAATAGATTTCGACCAGATAAACCAGCAAATGATAGTCAAGATTCGTTTGAAAAAAAATTTCCGTCTGCCTGAAGGGACCGTTGCCCAAATATATAGTGCAGATATCCTCGGCGGGAAAGCCGTTCAACTTATACTGAGTGACTCTCACAGATGGCATAAATCGGGCGATACCCTGCAGGTATCGGTTCAACGGGATTTGATAAGTCTCCTGACAACAGAGATCCTCTCTCTTAAAGATGATATTTCGCTATTGATGGCCAACCTGAATCAAACGGTTTTACAGCTTAACGATATCCTGGGCAGTGACAATCAAAAGAACATCAGAGAAAGCCTTTCCCGTCTGAATACTTCCCTGGGTCATATCAATTTGCTGTCAAAGACACTGGAAATGAATTCCAGTCGTATAGACAGGATCATGGCAGGTGTCGACACCCTTTCCACCGGTCTGAATACCGCCGTGGAAAGTTTATCGGTAACACTTGATAATTTTGATACGATATCGACGGAACTCAGGGACGCCGATCTGGCCGGTACGGTCGAAGGTCTTCGCCGGCTTCTTGAAAACCTGAGCGATCCCGGATTGTACGATGCCGTGACCGGTATCATCTCCAGGGCAGACACACTCATTCAGATGATCAGTGAAAATCCAAAAAAATATCTCCGGATCACTGTTTTCTAAACATTCTATAATTGTCCCAAACGCAGACATATCAATAGAAAGCGATTTTAAATATGAGTTATATGTCTCATTATTAGCATTTTAAAAAGAAGGTTATTTTTCATATTGATTTACAGGATATTATTGCTTTTTTCAAAAATCCAAGTGTTTTTCATTTTTTTTTACCATTTTTTTCAACCATTTTTGTAAACATAAACCCCAAATCAAAATATGTCTCCGTCTCCACACAAGATTGTCTGGAAT
>LUZA01000031.1 GCA_001603455.1 Bacteroidales bacterium Bact_09
AAGGGGAGTTGTCTCTGCATTCCTGTAATTTGTAGTTATAAAGAGAAAAATGTTCTATTAAACCAGTAAGCATTTCTTCTGTGTGAAACGAAGGAACAACTGTTGTTCTGAATTGTACTTCAATATCCGCTTTTTTTAGAATCTCTATAGAAGTGCAAATTTTTTCAAGCAATAACGGATCATACGAAGCACAAATCTCCTGATACTTTTTAAGATCAAGGATTGTTTTGATATCCATAGCCACACAATCAATTAACTTATTATGGATCAACTTTTTTAATACTTCCGGGGAAGATCCGTTAGTATCCAGTTTTATCTTATAGTTTATCTGTTTGATTTTTCTGATGAAAACATCAAGATCACTCTGAATTGTTGGCTCACCACCGGTTATCACCACTCCATCCAACCAGTTTTTTCTGGTTAGCAGGTATTGAAGGATTTCCTGTTCCGGAATATCTTCTTTTACCCGGATCAATTCCGGGTAAACCAAATCCGGATTATGACAATACGGACATCTGAAATTACACCCTTTTGTAAAAATTACTGCCGCAATCTTACCCTCCCAATCGATAAAACTCTGTTTTTCCAAACCTCCGATTCTCATACTACCCACATTTAAACAACTTTCTGTCTTTATATTCCTGTTGTTTTCCACTGTTCCACTGTGTTACCGGACGCATATATCCAACTATACGGCTATACACTTCACATCCTGAACCACATTTGGGACAGATGAAATTTTCACCTGATAAGTACCCGTGTGAAGGACATATGCTAAAAGTTGGTGATATGGTGAAATAAGGCAATTTGAAGGAATCTGTGATTTTCCGCACCAGATTTCTGACAGCTGTTCCGGACATGTTTTTTTCTCCGGTAAATATATGCAAGACGGTACCACCTGTGTATTTAGCCTGCAACTCATCCTGTATTGATAAGACTTTAAACACATCATCAGAATAATTAACAGGAAGATGTGTTGAGTTCGTATAATAGGGAGCCGCCCCTTTCTTACGTGCAATATTGTTGGCTGTTATTATATCGGGATATTGAGCCGTATCAATTCTTGCAAAACGATAAGCGGTACTTTCTGCAGGAGTTGCTTCAAGGTTATACATATTCCCCGTTTCTACCTGAAAATCCTGCAAGATATCTCTCATAAAATCCAGAACCTTTAAAGTAAACTGCATGCTTTCAGGATGGGCAATATTATTTCCCAAAAAATTCAGACAGCACTCATTCATTCCATTGATGCCAATAGTTGAAAAGTGATTTTTCCAATAACACTTATATCTCTTATAAATATCACGTAAATAAAATTTTGAATATGGATAAAGTCCTTTTTCAGTATAATGTTCAATGGTTTTCCTTTTTATTTCCAAACTATCTTTTGCTAAAACCATAAGCTCATTAAGACGTCGAAAGAAAACGGTTTCTGATGAAGCCTCGTATCCCAGTTTTGCCAAATTAATAGTTACCACCCCGACCGAGCCTGTTAAAGGATTAGATGCGAATAATCCTCCTCCTCTTTTTATCAATTCACGTTTATCTAACCTTAAACGGCAACACATGCTTCTTACATCATCCGGCTTCATATCGGAATTGACAAAATTTGAAAAATAGGGAATGCCATATTTTGCCGTCATTTGCCAAATTTTATCGAACTCCGGATTATTCCAGTCAAAATCAGAAGTTATGTTATAGGTTGGTATCGGAAAAGTAAATAAACTGCCATTTGCATCGCCTTCAAGCATAATTTCGGCAAAGGCCTTATTCAACATGGTTATCTCTGGCTGATAATCAGCATAAACTTCTTTTTGAACAACACCACCCCATACAACCTGTTCATTTTTTAAAAAATCCGGAACAATTAAATCCATGGTTATGTTGGTAAACGGCGTTTGAAAACCTACGCGTGTGGGAACATTGATATTAAAAAGGAATTCCTGCATAGCTTGCTTTACTCCTTTGTAAGAGAGATGATCATATCTGATGTAAGGAGCCAGCAAGGTGTCAAAATTTGAAAACGCCTGAGCCCCTGCCGCTTCTCCCTGCATGGTATAAAAAAAATTAACAATCTGGCCTAATGCTGTTCTAAAATGTCTGGCAGGTTTACTTTCTGTTTTTCCTACAACACCCTTAAAGCCGGAGATCAACAAATCTTTAAGATCCCATCCCACACAATAAACACTTAAAAGGCCCAGATCGTGTATGTGAAAATAACCTTTTTTATGGGCATCTGAAATACT
The DNA here is from genome assembly GCA_001603455.1 of Bacteroidales bacterium Bact_09. GTDB lineage: Bacteria > Bacteroidota > Bacteroidia > Bacteroidales > UBA932 > DMER64. Next base: position 2,247 of record LUZA01000031.1, read on the forward strand.
TTCAGTATATAGTTTCGTTAACCAGTATTGGGATGTTATTGAAGCCGAAATAAATTGGTTGAGTCCCTGCAATGAATAGGCAGAATTTGCACTTTCCCTGACCCGCCAGTCATTCATACCAAGATAATCATCCACGGAATCTATATTACTCAATAGATCTTTTGTATTCCGGTTTTGCTCTCTTTGTTTTCTATAAAGTAAATAGGCTTTCAGTAGTTCAAAACTTTCATTTTTAAATAGTACTCTTTCAACACTGTCCTGTACCTGCTCAACAGAAGGAATATCTGTTTCCGTTTCATTTTTCAATTGATCAACTACAATCAAGCTAAGGTTTTTTGCACTTAACCTATCCGGACTCCCCACCGCACGCATAGCCTTAAAAATAGCTTGTTCAATTTTTTCTGTTTCGAAAATCTCAATGTCACCATTGCGTTTAACAATTTTTTTAAAATAAGAATCACCATTCATACTACTATGAATTTAAATTAATAAATGGCAACTAATGGGTTGAAGCTTGTAATTGTTTTCACTTTTCACCCGAAAGCTACTGTATCAACTATTCGGCAGGTCTTCTGACTCGTTCCGGTTATATTGCCTTCCCATCCAAATCCGATTCAGGACAGTGGCCGGTAATATATAACCATAATGGGACTTACAGCTACGGGGATAGTTCCTGACTTTCACAGGATTCCCTATTAATCTATCTATAAGAACCGAATAGTTACACAAAATAAATCATTATTGACGAAATAAAAAAAGTTCCCTAAACTTGTTTATTAACATTATTTAATGTTATGAACAAAGAGGGACCGGGGTCAGCGCATCGTTTCCGTTGGCCGGATGCGCTTGTTCTTGTATTCCTTTCCGCTCACAAGCATAAAATCAGCTAAAACAATTGCCGTGATCGCCTCGAGAATTACCGGAACACGAAGCGCGATGCATACGTCGTGACGACCCTCAATTTTTAACTCCTCTACAGTATGGGTTGAAAAGCTGAACGTTTGCTGCAACTTAGGGATACTCGAAGCTGGTTTAACGGCAACACGGAATACCAACTCGTTACCATTGGTAATACCGCCTGTAATGCCACCGGCATTAGCGGTAGCCGTTCGTCCCAGTTCGTTTATAATGGGATCGTTGTGCTGCAAACCTGTCATCCGGGCCGCGCTAAAGCCCGAGCCAAACTCGATCCCCTTTATTGCAGGAATTGAGAAAGCCAAGTGGCTTATTACCGATTCCACGGAATCGAAAAAGGGTTCGCCGTAACCAACCGGGATAAAATCGGCTCTGCATTCCACCATACCACCAATAGAATCGCCTGCTTCCCGGGCTCTTGATACAGCTTCGGCAATATTGGTGTTTCCTCCGGCTTCAATGAGCAATGCATTGATACTGATTTTCGGAATAATTTTTTTTGCTACCACTCCGGCAGCAACCAGTGCAAGTGTAAGCCTGCCCGAAAAATGACCTCCTCCCCGGTAATCATTGAAACCATTGAATTTTTGCCGGGCCACAAAATCGGCATGACCCGGGCGGGGAGTATCCTTCAGGTTGGCGTAATCGCCTGAGCGAATATCCTTATTGTTAAAAAAAATGGTTAGCGGGGCCCCTGTAGTATACCCGTTGAACCATCCCGACACGAGCTCGGGGATATCGTCCTCAACCCGTGGCGTAGTTCCCTCCTTCCCTGCCCGCCGGCGGGAAAGATCGTTTGTAAAATCATCTACAGTAAGGGGAATACCCGCTGGACATCCATCAATATTTATCCCGACTACGAATCCATGCGACTCTCCAAAAATCGTGATACGAAAAACCCGACCAAATGAGTTCATATAACTTGTTGTTTTAAGTTTCCAGGCATTGATCGCCTATAATGAAATATTCGCCAAATCATCCCAAAAATCAGGGTAGCTTTTGGCTACGCTCTCTGCGCCATCGATATTTACCAAACCTTTACCGGCAAGGGAAACCACCCCGGCTGCCATTGCTATCCGATGATCGCCATGCGCATAGGTATCCGCCGGGTAAATATTACCCCCTTCAACCACCATTACGTCGCCATCGACCTTAATCGTAATCCCCAATTTAGCAAATTCCTGCTGAAGGGCAGCTGCCCGGTCACTTTCTTTTACCCTTAAGCGTCTTGCACCAAGAAAAGTGGATCGACCCGTGCAGCAAGCTGCCAACGCAACCAACGGGGGAATAAGATCGGGGCAATGCGTAGCGTCGAAATCGAACCCGATAAGATTATCCTTTTTCACCAACACACCATCCTCACGGATTGAGACATAAGCCCCTGCCCGTTTCAGAGCATCGAGTATCGCCCTATCAGCCTGATGCGATCTGGTGTTCAGGTTCTCAACCTCAATACTCCCAGCGATAGCTCCGGCAACTAGCATGAACGCCGCACCGCTCCAGTCGCCCTCAACCTGATAAGCCCGAGGTTGATACTCCTGCCCAACCCGGATATGGAATTCCTTATAGCTATTATTATCAACCTCCACACCAAAATCACGCATTAAATCGAGGGTTATATCGATATAGGGCTTACTTTGAAGGTTATTCACAATGAGAACTACATCCTTCTGGGCTCGAGGGGCAGCCATCAGCAAACCCGTGAGCACCTGAGAACTCATGGAGCCATCAATTATTGCCGATCCCCCGGTTAGTGGGCCTACCGTTCTTACGGGAAGCAAACCTTTGCAGGTTGTGCATTGGGCACCGAGTCGAACTAACGCATCCTCAATAATATGCATAGGCCTTTTAAGTAATGAACCATGCCCGGTTAGTACAACCTCCCCTTCGAGGGTGGCGGCAATAGCAGAGAACATCCTTATACCCAAACCGGCTTCCCCGCAAAACAAGGGCTTTTGGGGCAATTTGAGACCCCCTCGAATAACCAACCTGTCCGGGTCCTCTACAATTTCTGCGCCGAGAGATTGACAAACGGCAATGGCCGACCGGGTATCGTCACAGGAACCGGGATGGAGGATCTCCGATACCCCTTTAGTCATGGTTGCCGCCGCTATTGCCCTTTGGGCTACACTTTTTGACGATAGGGCCAGAATTTTCCCCTTAACTTCCGAAGGTTTTACGCTTTTTCTCATCTATATCCTATAAGAAACCCATAGTGGCTTGGCCTCATCCGACACGGCATCGAGATACCCGAACAGCTCTTCTTTGAGGTTGCCAAAAACGGTAAGTATTTTCCTGCTAATCATTCTGTTAATGGTAAATAGATGTTCAGGAATTGTTCCATTGTACAATAATCTAGCTGACCAGGGGCGGTTTCCTGCCCGCTTATGGATGTGAAAGTGAACGGAGCTCCAAGCATGGGCGCTGCCATTCGCGATATTCGCCCCATCTCACCCATACTAAGCGCTACCAGGTTGGTGTATCTGGCATAGAGACCCATTATTCTGGCGCAATCCCTGGCAGAATCGGGCATACAGGCAATTTTAGCAATATCGGCGCCTGTGTCGAACATCTCACCAATCAGCCTGTGCAGATACCCTTCATCGGGTGTTGCATCAAAGCAATGCCACGAAACAATTACCTTTCGATTTAAGCGATGTGCCTCCGCAATAATTGGCCTCCGCCAACTTTGTGGTGTTTCTGCCTCTACATCAACATAGGCAGCTCCGCTAAGAAGTGATCGAATCAGTATCGATGACCGCTGTTCGCCATTGTATTTCCCCGGTCGACAGGTAGCAATCAGGTTCGGGTGTGCAGAAAAGATGATCTCGAGCTGGTTGGGTATTAAATCGAGCAAATCAATTCGAATTTCGGCCAAAAAGACCCTGCTTAACTCATCGAGCACCCGCTCAAACGGAAAATTGCCTATACTAAGGCATATATCTGGACGCATATAGTATTTTTAATCTTCTTTTATTTTTCAATCTTTATAAAGGCCTTTAGTTCCTGAATAGAAATAGCTTCGACTCTGACACTACCAATCCCCTCCATAAGCACAAAATGGATAAAATCCTTCTCCTTCTTCTTATCCTTCAAAAGCGCTTCAAATATTTTCCTTTGGCTCATTGTACTGCACACCTGCAGTTTTAGTCCTCTAAGAAGGTTTATAAGCCGAAAATATTCTCTGTTGCCCAAAACCCCTTTAGAACAGGAAAGGCGTGCAGCAAACTCAAGCCCAATGCTCACGCTTTGTCCGTGAGGTAATCCCGACACCTTTTCAACCGCATGTCCCCAGGTATGACCCAGGTTTAGTTTTCGTCTCTCTCCGCTTTCATGTTCATCGGCAGTAACGATGTTTGTTTTAATCCGGATCGATTTTTCTACAAGCGGAGTTATTACTTCAATGTCGCATGCATTCAGCCTGTCAACATTTGCTTCTATAAAAGCAAACTGACCGGCATCGGCAATGATGGCATGCTTCACAATCTCGGCAAAGCCGTTGGCCAGTTCAATTCGGGGAAGAGTAATTAGCATCGACACATCGCAAATCACGAACTGTGGCTGATTGAATGTTCCAACTATATTCTTGTAGCCATCGAGATCGATTCCGTTTTTCCCCCCCACGCTGGCATCGACCTGGGCCAGCAGGGAGGTTGCCACAAAACCGAATTTCACCCCCCGCATAAAAGTGGATGCCACAAAACCAGCAATATCGCAAATCACCCCGCCACCAATAGCCACGATAAATGAGCTGCGATCAGCCCCGGAATCTAATAACCAACGGTAAATTTTCACCACGGTTTGAATGCTCTTCGATGCCTCGCCCGGTTCCACAACAAATGTCGGGCACTCCGGGAAACGACCCCGATAAATGGCGTTAACATTACCATCGGTTATAATGTACACCCCTTTAGAGGGAATGTAATGGGGAAGGTTGTTTATCCTTTCACCAGTAAAGATAGCAGAATCAGCAAATCGACCCTTAATCGTTATTTTTTCCATAGAAAAAAGATGAACGCAATACCACATTCAAATTTAAGCCGATTTCATAATTGACCATAGAAAAATGTTTGGATTTGAAAAATAATTCATAATATTGCACCCTCGGAAGACAAAGAAATGACAATTGGTTTAAATATTCAGAATTGTTGGTGGCACAGCAGAAGATTCTACTGTGTTAAGCTTTTATACCCCTAACGAATATTTATACTATATCGCATAATTACAAGGAAGGCTCGCTTAACACAGCGAGCCTTCTTCGTTTTAAAACACAATGGTATCAGAACATGGAAAAAGTAAAATTTAACACCAAAACGATAACAATACCCGCCGACACCCTAACCCCGGTGGGTATTTACCTCCGGCTTAGGGATGCCTTTCCCCAGAGCCATTTGCTCGAGTGCTCCGACTATAGCGAACGAAGCGACGCTTACTCCTATATTTGTGTAAAACCAGTAGCAGGAATCGAGGTGACACCGAAAACCTACCGTAAATACCATCCAACCGGCGAAGCATCAACGCACTCTTTGGACAAGGTTTGCATTCCCGATATTGTTGATGGTTTTATCGGCCAATTTAGCGTTGAGGGACATATTTCGAAGGAAATATTACCCGGTTTTTTCGGATTCACCCAGTATAATGCCATCAACCTGTTCGATAACGTGGCAATCAGAAACGACGAATCGGATATTCCGCTTATCCGTTACGATTTCTACCAGGTGGTAATCGCACAAAACCATTTCAACAGCACATTAACCATCTGTGAATTTCTCACCGACGGGCAGGAGAGTATTGGATTGAAAATACGCTCACTACTAGCCAACCGGAATATATCCTCTTTCCCTTTCCGGAAAAATGGCCAGGAGACAGCAAACTTAACCGATGTGCAGTTCATGGCCATGATTGAGCAGGGAAAAAAGCACTGTGCCCGGGGCGATGTATTCCAGATTGTGCTTTCGCGCCAGTTCAACCATGCATTTATGGGCGATGAATTTAACGTTTACAGGGCATTGCGATCGATTAACCCTTCCCCCTACCTTTTTTACTTCGATTACCTGGGATACAAATTATTCGGATCGTCGCCCGAAGCCCAGCTGAAGATTGATAAGGGCATGGCCACCATAAATCCGATAGCAGGAACCACGGCAAGGGTTGGCGATCCGGTTGCCGACAGCAAAGCCGTCAAGAACCTCCTGGCCAATCCCAAGGAAAACTCGGAACACTGCATGTTGGTCGATCTGGCCCGTAACGACTTAAGCCGGCATTCGAATCATGTAACGGTCGAAACCTACCGGGCAGTCCATGCTTATTCGCATCTTTACCATCTGGTATCAACCGTAACCGGAAAAACGGAGGACAGCAAAAATGTGTATAAATTGTTTGCCGCAACGTTTCCGGCAGGCACATTGAGCGGTGCTCCTAAACACCGGGCAATACAGCTCATCGATAACATAGAACCGATTCCAAGGGGATACTACGGTGGAGCAATAGGCTACATCGGGCTGAACGGAAGTCTTAACCACGCCATAATGATCAGGTCGTTCCTTAGTCAGAAGGGGCAACTGATTTACCAGGGGGGCGCGGGTATTGTAATTGGTTCATCCGCACAGTGCGAATTGGAAGAGGTAAACTCGAAAGTAGCTGCATTACGCAGGGCAATTGATCTGGCTGAAAGTGATTACTGATTGTCTGCAATCCTTATGTTCGTATAGCAAATCATTATCTGAATTACCAATGGGATCAATACTAATCCTCGATAACTACGACTCATTCACTTATAATTTGGTGCACTACGTTCAGGAGTACGGAGTGCATCGGTTTGAGGTTTTCCGCAACAATGAAATTTCGGTAGATGAGGTGGATCGATTCGATGGGATAATCCTCTCACCAGGCCCCGGCATCCCCTCCGAGGCGGGAAATCTACTGCCAATTATCCAGAGGTATAGCCCATCCAGGAAGATTTTCGGGGTTTGTTTGGGTCAACAGGCAATCGCAGAAGCTTTTGGCGGCAAGCTGCTCAACATCAGCAAAGTTTACCATGGCGTGGCCACCACCGTATGGCTACAGCCGCCCATTCATTACATCTTCGAAGATGTGCCCACGAAATTCGAAGCGGGCCGATACCACTCCTGGGTGGTTGATCCCGACAGATTTCCGCCGTGCCTTAAAATTGATGCCCTCGATGAGAGCGGCCAAATTATGGCTTTAAACCACCGCAACCTGGATGTTTGCGGGGTTCAGTTTCATCCCGAGTCGATACTGACACCTGAGGGTAAGAAAATCATTTTCAATTGGTTGAGACACCTCTAAACTTCAGGGGGAAGAGCATCTTACCCCAATAAAAGAATGAAAAAACTACTCAATAAATTACTTGATTCCCAATACCTTACCCGGGATGAGGCATCAACCCTGATGCATGACATTGCCTTCGGCGAGATGAATGAATCACAAATGGCATCGGTACTTTCGGCATACATCATGAGGGCAATTAACCTCGAGGAACTCCAGGGATTCAGGGACGCGCTGCTCGAGTTGGCCATAAAAGTTGACTTGAATGACCAAATGACTATCGATTTGTGCGGTACCGGGGGTGATGGTAAAAACACCTTCAATATATCGACCCTTTCGGCCTTCGTGGTTGCCGGTGCAGGCATTCCGGTTGCCAAGCATGGCAATTACGGGGCAACCTCCGCCTCGGGGTCGTCAAATGTGATGGAGTATTTCGGGTATAAATTTTCGAATAACCCAGACAAGCTGAAAAAAGAGTTGGACTCCACAAATGTGTGTTTCATGCATGCCCCTCTCTTCCATCCGGCTCTGAAAGCCGTTGGCCCGATTCGCAGGCAATTGGGCATGAAGACATTTTTCAATATCCTGGGACCATTAGTCAACCCGGCCAACCCCCGATTCCAGGTAAGTGGGGTTTTTAGCATTGAGGTGGGTCGCATTTACAGCTACCTGTTGCAAAATGAGTCGAAGCATTTTGCGGTAGTTTACAGCCTTGATGGGTACGATGAGGTTTCGCTCACATCTGATACCAAGTTATTCTCGGGCAGTGGAGAAGAGCTGATTACACCTGAACAATTTGGATTAAGTAAAACCACGTCCGACGATCTTACCGGGGGCAACTCAGTTGAAGATGCTGCTCGTGTTTTTGCATCGGTGCTGGAAAACCGATGTAGCCAACCCCAGAAGAATGTGGTGCTGGCCAATTCAGCTCTTGCCATCAGATGCTATAAAGCAAAAATCAACCTGATGGATGCTGTGGGTATTGCCCGCGAGTCGATCGATTCGGGAGCCGCCCTCCGGGTTTTTAAAAATCTTATAAATATGCAGTAATCATGAGCATTCTGAACGAAATAGCGGCATATAAAACGCAGCAGGTTGAGGAACGTAAAAGCCTCTACCCCATTAAGCTACTCGAAAGGAGTATCTATTTCCAATCGCCAACCCTGTCGCTAAGCAAATATATTCTGCGCAATGATCTCTCTGGAATAATTGCCGAATTTAAACGCAAATCGCCGACAAGGGGCATCATCAATGAGTTTGCCAAACCAGAAAAAGTATGCCTGGAGTATATGCGGGCAGGGGCTTCGGCACTATCGGTACTTACCGACGAGCAGTATTTCGGGGGTAGCAGCCACGACCTGACCACAGCCCGCCGGTACAATTTCTGTCCGATACTACGAAAAGATTTTGTTGTTGACGAGTACCAGGTTATCGAGGCACGAAGCATTGGCGCCGATGCCATACTACTAATCGCCGAAATGCTAACAGAAGCCCAACTCAAATCTCTGGCCTTATCGGCGATGTCCCTGGGATTGGAAATTCTTTTCGAAATCCACGACAGCAAAAGCATCGACAAACTACCCCATAATGCCCGAATTATTGGTGTTAACAGCAGAGATCTGAACAACTTCAGTGTAAATATCAACCATATCACCTCACTTCTACATCTATTATCCAGGGATGTTGTTAAGGTTGCCGAAAGCGGAATTGACTCCCCTGAAACCCTCATCAACCTGAAAAAGAGGGGATTTAATGGATTCCTGATCGGTGAGCGATTCATGCGTAATGCAGACCCCGGTAAAGCCTGCGAATTGTTCATCAGGAAAATCGCCGCATTAGAACAGGCAGAAAGCAAGTCGCGGGAGCATATTGTACCAGAGATCAATCAGTAAGAGATGAGAATTAAAGTATGTGGCTTAACCAGCAATCCCAATATACGGGAAGTATCGGCTCTAAAACCCGATTATATGGGATTTATATGTTGCAAGTCATCGCCCAGGGATGTCTCAAATTCTATTGACATCCTCAATTTTGATCTACTATCTGAAGGAACAAAAAAAGTGGCCGTGTTCGTGAACGAGGATGCTGAAATCATTAAAAGAATTGTGGATAAATACTCGTTCGATTACGTTCAGCTGCATGGCGATGAATCGCCCGAATTTTGCTTCCAGCTTAAAGCCATTGCAGGAATAGTCAAAGCGTTCCGAATCGGGGATCAATTGCCCGAAAACCTTAACGAATACAAAGATTGTTGCGATTTTTTCCTATTTGATTCTGCCGGGAAGCATTACGGTGGGAATGGTTTTGCTTTCAATCACTCGGTACTCGATGGTTATGCTGGGCAGACTCCGTTCTTCCTAAGCGGGGGAATAGCCCCAACTGATTTTGGATACTTGAACTCAATAATCAATCCGCTTTACCACGGGGTTGATATCAACAGCCAATTCGAAACAACACCGGGCATAAAGGATGTTACTAAAATTAGAAACTTCATTAACAACTTAAACAAATGATAATTCAGGAACCCGACACAAAAGGCTACTATGGCCCCTATGGAGGGGCATACATCCCCGAGATGCTGCATCGGAATGTGGAGGAGCTGCAGGCTAATTACCTCGAAATTATAAACGACAACGGTTTCCAGGAGGATTTCATCAATCTGCTTCACAACTACGTGGGACGGCCCACTCCGTTATTCCCTGCTAAAAACCTCTCTTCACGATTCAAAACAAAAATATACCTTAAACGAGAGGATTTATGCCACACCGGAGCGCACAAGCTGAACAATGTTGTGGGGCAAATCCTTCTGGCAAAACGGCTTAAAAAGAAGCATATCATTGCTGAAACCGGGGCGGGACAGCACGGGGTGGCCACGGCAACGGTGTGTGCACTAATGGGTCTTCGGTGTACTGTATTCATGGGCTCAAAGGACATACAGAGGCAGCAACCCAATGTACTTCGGATGAAGATGCTCGGGGCAGAAGTGATCGCGGCCACATCAGGAAACCAAACGTTAAAGGATGCTATCAACGAAGCCATCCGCTACTGGATAAACCACTCCGACGAAACCCACTACGTGATTGGTTCCACCATTGGCCCTCACCCTTATCCCGATATGGTTGCCCGTTTCCAGTCGGTTATCAGCAGCGAGATACGAAAGCAGCTTCTGGAAAAAGAAGGACGCGAAACACCCGACTACGTAGTTGCCTGTGTTGGGGGCGGGAGCAACGCCGCCGGGGCATTCTACCACTTTATATCCGACAGCCAGGTTAAACTGATCGGTGTCGAGGCTGCCGGCGAGGGTGTCGGTTCAAGTAATACGGCAGCCACAATTGCTATTGGTACCGAGGGTATAATCCATGGCTGCCGCACCCTGCTTATGCAGACCCCCGACGGACAAACAAAGGAGGCTCATTCCATATCAGCCGGACTCGACTATCCGGGAATTGGGCCATTACATGCCTACCTTCACCAATCGCAACGAGCGAGCTACTACGCCATTACCGACGAGGAAGCGCTTAACGCCGCATTCGACCTGGCCCTGAGTGAAGGGATCATCCCCGCGCTGGAATCGGCCCACGCACTTGCATTGCTGCCAAAAATAGCATTCCGGCCACATGACATCGTAGTGGTTAACCTTTCTGGAAGGGGCGATAAAGATTTGGCAATTTACCAGGAATATTTCTCACACGACAACCATGATAAATAAAATCACCCAGCTATTCGAGAACAAGGGGAAAGATATTCTTTCCATCTTTTTTACAGCGGGTTTCCCGGAACTCAATTCAACCCAAAGCATCATCCGTGCCCTTGAAGAAAACGGGGCTGATATGATCGAGGTGGGCATTCCTTACTCCGATCCCCTGGCCGATGGCCCCGTCATTCAGAAAACCAGTGCTATGGCTTTACGGAACGGGATGTCGATAACAACCTTGTTTTCCCAACTTACCGAAATTAAAAAGGAAGTGCATATCCCCCTGATCCTAATGGGCTACCTGAATCCGGTTCTGCAATACGGCATCGAGAATTTTTGCCGACAAGCTTCACGATGTGGGGTAAGCGGGGTAATACTTCCCGATTTGCCAATCGATGAGTACGAAACTATATATGGCAAGTATTTCGAAAGCAATCATTTAAAATTCATCTTTCTGATCACGCCTGATACCTCAACAAATAGAATACTACAGATTGACAATCTGTCCACAGGGTTCATTTACGCGGTGAGCTCCACGTCAACCACCGGGAAGGAGTTCTGTTTCTCCCCAGTTCAAATCGAATACCTAAATCGGCTCAGGGAAATGAAACTTAAGAATCCTGTCCTGGTCGGTTTTGGAATACACAACCACGAAACCCTAACGGCAGCGTTCGGAAATGCCCGCGGAGCGATTATAGGTAGTGCATACCTTAAATGCCTGATTGAGGATAACAAGGTTGAAACCGTAACAAGGAAATTTTTCAACAGACTAAAATCAACAATAATATGCTTATACAACTAAAACAAACTTGCCTGCCCGATCAGGTCGCCTGCATTATCGACAAGGTAAAGGAATCGGGCTACAAGCCCGCATCGGTAAAGACAGCCAGCAATCATTACCTGGTTTGCATCGGCTCAGCCGAAGTGGACATCCGGACCATAGGCCATCTTCCCGGGGTTAAAGATGTATACGTGGTTGAAGATTCAAATAAGCTGGTATCGCGCCAATGGCGTGTAAACCCAACCCAAATTGACCTGGGGGAAGGAGTTACTATATCGAGAACGCAATTCACCATTGCTGCGGGACCATGTTCCATCGAAAATGAGGAACAGGTGATAAAAACGGTATCTTTCCTGAAAAAACAGAATATATCAATCATGCGTGGGGGAATTTTCAAGCCCAGAAGCTCTCCTTACGCATTCCGGGGTTTGGGAATAGATGGGCTAAAGTTTTTCTCGAAGCATTGCAGAGCAAATGGGATTAAGGTGGTGAGCGAGGTGATGCAGGTTTCGCAGATAGAGCTCATGTATCCTTATGTCGATATATTTCAGGTAGGGACCCGGAATGCCCAAAATTTTAATCTCCTTGATGAACTTGGAAAAGTTGATAAGCCGGTCCTCCTGAAAAGGGGCATGTCCTCAACGCTAACTGAATTTCTGGCCTCTGCCGAGTATATATTCTCAAGCGGAAATGAGAAAATTATTCTTTGTGAGCGGGGAATCAGGGCTTTCGAGAAGGAGTACCGTAACACCCTGGATTTAAATGCCATCCCCTATTTGAAAGACAAAAGCCATCTGCCCGTTTTCTGTGACCCCTCGCACGGGGTGGGCGTCAGGGAATACGTGGAGCCCATGGCCCTGGCCGCCCAAATGGCAGGTGCCGATGGTGTTCTCCTCGAGATCCATGAAACCCCCGAGAAAGCAGCATCCGATGGGCAGCAGACACTAAACTTTCAGGAGGCCATCCAAACCTTTCGCCGGCTTAGGATGGGGGACGCAATGAGAAAAAACTGGTGGAATGATTAACAAAATAAAAAAAGTTCCCCTGACTTGTTTATAAACATTATTATGAACAAAAGGGAACTGGAGTCGGGGTGAAAGGACTCGAACCTTCGGCCTCCACGTCCCGAACGTGGCGCGCTAGCCAACTGCGCTACACCCCGAATCGTTGGGGTTGCAAAGGTAAATAAAATATTTAATTACTTACCTTTGAAAATATGAAACGATTTTTATTTCTGTTTGTAATCCTTGCACTGGTGGCCGGTTGCCACCGGAGCGATCCGCGAAACCCGTATAACCTTCCCATTGCAAACACAATGGAAATGTATCTTTCCCAGGTTGCCGCAGATCCCAACACGGAATTAATCGACCTGGAAGAGATCATCCCCGGCATTAACCTGCATATAGCTTATGCCACAGAAAATAATTTTACAGGCATACGAATCTATACCTTGCCCAAAGCCTTTCTCTGTCGTCCGGTGGCCCAGGCGCTGGCAGCAGCCCAGGATTCGCTCCGGAAGCTCGGCCTGGGATTCAAAATACTGGATGCCTACAGACCTTATGCCGGCACCCTGTATTTCTATGAGGTGTATCCCGATACCACTTTTGTGGCCAGTCCCCGCACCGGTTCGATACATAACCGGGGGGCCGCTGTTGACCTGACCCTGATCTGCCTGGAAACCGGGGAGGAACTGGAAATGCCCACACATTTTGATTCTTTCTCAGATACTGCATCACACCTGTTCACGGATCTTCCCGGGCATGTTCTGGAAAACAGGGCCCTGCTCAGGGAAATCATGGAATTTTTCGGATTCCATATCTATGAACCGGAATGGTGGCATTACAATTTCACCAATGCGCGCTCCTATCCTTTGCGGGACGTTTCATTTGAAGAACTTATGAAAAACTAGAGCAATTTTTCGGGCAACAAGAACCAGAATCCCATCCAGAACAGAAAACGAAGGGCTTTCCCAATCAACATGAGGAAGGCCGTTTTCCAGAACGGGACTTTGTAAAAACCCAATCCTACGGCAAATACATCTCCAATTAACGGCAGCCAACACAACAGGGCCACCAGGCTGCTCCATTTTAGGATCACCTGTTGCTGCTTTTCCAGTTTTTCCCTTTTAATGCGCAACCATTTTTCTATCCATTCCCACTTCCCGAGATATCCCAATCCATAGCAGGTGAAGCTCCCCAGACTGTTGCCACTCGTTGCGACGATAAAACATAACCAGGGATTTCCTCCTGCAAGTAGCATTCCTATCAGCAGGAATTCCGAACTGAACGGTATGATCGTAGAGGCAAGGAAAGATCCCAGAAACAGACCCAGATATCCCCAATCCAGCAAGAATTCCATTTACTTCTCTTTTTTTTCGGGTAATCGTTGATTTTTCTTTAATGCCTCTGTGATGATATATTCCAGCTGTCCGTTCACGCTACGGAACTCATCTACCGCCCATTTTTCGAGTGCAGCCCATGTTTCTATATTGATTCGCAGTACAAATGATTTTTTCATCTTATTGGTACAGGCTGCCTGTATTTATCACAGGACTGGCAGCACGGTCCGATGTCAGTACAACCATCAGATTGCTTACCATGGCAGCTTTCTTTTCTTCATCCAGATCTATAATATCTTTTTCCGATAACTGTTGTAAAGCCATTTCAACCATACTCACAGCGCCCTCAACGATCTTGTGGCGTGCAGCAACAATGGCTGTTGCCTGCTGGCGTTGCAACATAGCGCTGGCGATCTCGGGTGCATAGGCCAGGTAACTGATCCGGGCTTCAATGATCTCTATCCCGGCTATGTTCAGTCGCTCGGATAATGACTCTTCCAGCAAGTTGTTCACTTCTTCCCCGCCTGAACGCAATGTAATATCTGCATTTTCATCCTCCAGGTTGTCGTAGGGGTACGAACCTGCCAAACTTCTGACGGCTGCCTCGGACTGTACATCTACAAATTTTTCATAATTGTCTACTGCAAAGCAAGCCTTGAAGGTATCTTTCACTCTCCACACTAATACAACCCCTATCATTATGGGATTGCCCATCTTGTCGTTGACCTTTATAGGTTCTCCGTTCAGATTGCGCGCCCTAAGCGATATGGTTTTTTTCACCATGAAGGGATTTACCAGGAAAAAACCGTTATCCACGACGGTTCCCACGTATTTCCCGAAAAATGTAAGCACTTTGCTTTCGTTGGGGTTAATAACCATCAGCCCGAACAAGACAATAAAAGAAAGTACTGTTACCAGGAGAAGTAAATACCAACCTTGTTTCCACCCGAGTAATTCTGTAAAAATGATGGGCAGGGCGATTCCTGCGGCAAAACCGAGAATACACAAGACCAACATAAACCAGCCGTTACTGGGCTTAATGAATTTTTCCTGAATGTTTTTCATTTTTTAATTTATTAAGTGATATTAAATTGATATCACAAAGATATAACGAATCTGGCATAAAACAAATATCCGGATATTTATTTATAAAAAAATTTGGCACGCAGTTTGCAAACTGATAGGGCAGATAGTTTTTTTCATCTATTAGGTTTTAGGTTAAATGGGTCAGAACAGACAGCACTTCTAGTT
>LUZA01000032.1:607-797 GCA_001603455.1 Bacteroidales bacterium Bact_09
ATGGCCCACCCATGCGGAACCACCGGATCACTTTGCCCTACTTTCGTACCTGGTCGACTTGTATGTCTCACAGTCAAGCGCACTTGTACCAATATACTCTATGCACGATTACCATCCGTGCGGAGTGCACCTTGGGAAGCCTCCGTTACTCTTTTGGAGGCGACCACCCCAGTCAAACTACCCACCAAGC
>LUZA01000033.1 GCA_001603455.1 Bacteroidales bacterium Bact_09
GGCAATTTACGATTATCAGTGAATCGTTGAACAAAACCAATACAAGAGCCATCCTGATAATGCCCGATTTAAATGGTCGTCCCTAAAAAAACAGTTAAGCCATTGAATATCAGCAAAAATAAGCCATAAAACATTTGGAATAATTGATCAAGATGAAGCCCATCCATACCCCTTGATAGCTCGTTTCTTTTCATTGTCCACCACAGGAAGCGTACTCTCATCTACCTGAATGTAATCACAAGTCAGAACCCGTCGTCAAAGAAGGTCGTAGAGTGGTTTGAGCAGCTCACAGCTCTGGGAGAACCAGTCTCCCATCAACCGGTACTGTTTTTCTTGCCCCGTTCTTTCAATTGTCCCGAGTTTATCATGGCCCCGGTGAAACTGAAACTGCAGGAACTGAAACGACGTGCCAACCTTATGAACAGGGAACCGGTGCAATTTTGGCGTATTGATTAATCGGTTCTTTTTTGTACTTTTGTTCCCACGATCGAGTTGTTAGCTCAGCTGGTTCAGAGCACTACCTTGACAGGGTAGGGGTCACTGGTTCGAATCCAGTACAACTCACTGACTATTCTATGATTCGTTTGCCCCACAGGCCATTGGCCTGTATCCAGGACTTTTTCAACCGGAAAGGAATTTTACGATACCAAATACTCCCGGTCAGCTGTTTTTTAGGTACTTTTTTACCAAATCGTATTCTTCATCGGGCACACGGACATAGATCAGGTTTTTCCCGTAGGTTGTATTTACTGGCAGGAATGAGTTCATGCTGTTGTCAAAAACGACAGGATGAAATCCTTCGTTTTCCAGGTTCCCTTTTATAACTTCAGCCTGGAAAAGCGTGTTGCATTCCGCTATTGTTTTCATTGTCAGACAAGTTTTGTATCCTCCCTAAAGATACATAAAATCTTGTTATCTTAGCCTGAAAACACAACAGTATGAGCGAAGTCTTTTTTACAAATTTCAGATCGCGCCCCGGCCGGAGCCTACCCAAAAAAATGGAACTCCTGGTCAAAGCGGCCGGGATTGGAAAGCTTGACTGTAAAGATAAGTTTACAGCCATCAAGATCCATTTTGGAGAACTGGGGAACATGGCTTTTTTGCGTCATAATTATGCTGCGAGGATGGCGGAACTGTTGCTTCAGATAGGTGCTAGACCTTTCCTGACAGACACCAACACGCTCTATAGCGGTTCCCGGTCCAATGCTGTGGATCATTTGCGTACAGCTTACCTGAACGGCTACAATCCCATTAGCGTACCTGGTGCTCCAGTCATAATAGCCGATGGGCTGAAAGGTACAGACGAGGCGATTATTCCCATCCCGGACGGGGAGTACTGTGAGGAAGCCCGTATAGCATCCGGAATTGCCAAAGCCGATGTGTTGGTGACCATGACGCATTTCAAAGGCCATGAACAGTCGGGTTTTGGAGGGGCATTGAAGAATATTGGGATGGGATGTGCCAGTGTGGGAGGCAAATTGCACTTGCACTCAGATTCCCAGCCTGTCATTGAACGGGCCAATTGCACAGGATGCCGGCAATGCGTGATCAATTGCCGCCATAAAGCCATTTCACTCGATGTGGATAGGATCGCCGTTATAGACTATGATCTTTGTGTCGGTTGCGGGCAATGCGTTGCTGTTTGCCAGTACGATGCAGCCCGTCCGGGAGCCTCTTCCTCGGCACAGGGCTTAACGGCCAAGATAGCAGAGTACGCCTGGGCAGCTCTTCAGGGAAAAGAACACTTTCATGTGAGCTTCATCATGGATGTATCGCCTCATTGCGATTGCTGGAGCATGAATGATATACCCATAATTCCCGATATCGGCATGCTGGCCTCTTTTGATCCGCTGTCGCTGGATCAAGCCTGTTTCGATATGGTCAGATCGGCCCGGGCCGTACCGGGCAGTATGGCCGATCCGGAAAGCACCCATTCACATGAGGGAGAGAATAAGTTTGCCTGCGTTCATCCTCGCACAGACGGGGAATTCGGACTCTCCCATGCCCAAAAAATGAAGATCGGATCGCGCGCCTATACCCTGAAAGAAGTATGATAAAACGTTTGATCTCTATTATAGTGGCCGCTTTTTTACCCGGGTTGCTGCTCGCTGGCCCTTATACCCGGGGAGTCACCATTCCTTTTGGTTCAGTGAGCGTGTTTGTTGTCTCACCGCTGAATGAGCCTGAAACCATTTCTTCATTTGAGCACAGATTCTATAATATGGGCTCTGACAGGAAATACGGCAGGTTATACATTGTTCCTTCAGCCGGGCCGTTGCATATACAGCAAGGAAGTTCCCTGGAACAGCCTGGGTTCTTCTCGGCCAGAACGGTTGATCCTGCCATAAATATTCAGATCACTGCTACATCAAGGGGATCTATGCACCGATATACCTTTTTTCAAGAACAGGGTGAACCTCTTAAGGAAGGAAAGATCCTGCTGGATCTGGATGGTAGCAAAGAAGATCCGGGCAGCGAACTTTTATGGACAGAGATCAGGGTTGTCGACCAATGTACTGTGACGGGTTGCTGTATCCAAGATGGAGAGTGGGATATGGGCCACATGTTCTTTGCCGTACGTTTCTCAAGGCCGGTAAGGCGGTTTTATGCTGTTGACCGGAAAGACATACCTGAAAACTATCCCCTCTTGCGAGGAAAGGATCTTTCGGCTGTTTTTGAATTTGACCTGGTCAAGGGAGAAACACAGTATGTTGACGACGGAGTGATAGAGGTTCAGATCGCTTTTTCTTCCGTAGATGCGTTGGGCGCATTGAACAACCTGAAAGCAGAACAGGATGGCAGGAGTTTTGAAACGCTCCGATGGGATGCTGGTCAGGAATGGGAGAAGGAGATGGCTGTCATCACAATTGATGAACCTATGGGCAATAAGCTGCTGGAAAAGCGCAGGGCACTTTTTTACCGGGCATTATATGCGACCTTGTTACATCCTTCACTCTCACACGATGTTGATGGAAGATTCCGCGGCAATGATAACAACATACATGCTTCTGTTCATCATGTCAATTACACATCCTTCTTTCCTGCGGGTCCGACGGGCTATTCGTTAATGACTCTTCTCAAACCGGAAAGAAGCCGCCAGTTTGTAGCTTCCATGCTTGCCTATTACGACAGGAATGTCCTTAAGCTCCTGCCGGGTGGGGATGCACAATATCTGGTCGTAGCACTGCTGACCGATGCTCATGCCAAAGGTATTTTACCCTCATCCCTGACCCCCAGGCTTCTGGATGCCCTCAATCATACCGTGACAAGTGCTTATGAACCTGTGGTTCCCGTTTTGAACAAATTGGGTTTTGTACCTGCCTCTCATGCGGATTTTTCCATATCCCTTACGCGTAAGCTGTCCTATGAGTACTGGTGCTTAGCAAGAATGGCCGGCAGTAGCGGAGACTTTAATATGATCAACCAGATACGCCCCATGGTCACTTTGTATCAATGGTTGCTGGATCCGAAAACCGGATATGCACGGCAGCGAAACAGCGATCTTTCCTGGCATGATGATCCGGATTCGCTGATGCACCGGGATGATCTGCTGTTCATTCCCCACAATATGGCCGATGTGGTGGAACGTACCGGCGGAAGGAAGATTTTTGAAAAACGTCTGGATTCCGCTGGCTGCTTTGATGAACTACCATACCTTTATCTGTGGACCGGAGCCCCATGGAAAGGACAGCAACTGATCAGGGAAATGATGGATGCTTATGACCTGAAAAATGAATCTCCTGCCTGGTTTGTATTCTCGGCAATGGGGCTATATCCTTTATGTCCGGGCACGGATCAGTATGTACTGGGGGTGCCCTATTTTAAAAAAATGACCATACAACTGGAAAACGGCAATGTTCTGATTATTGAAGCCTCCCGCCTGACAGACAGGAATATTTACGTAAAAGAAGTAAAATGGAACGGGAAAGTACTGGATACGGCATTTATTACACATCAGCAGATCATGCTGGGAGGAGCCTTGGAGTTTATTATGACATCCGGCCCGGTTCGCGGCAGGACCTTCAGGAAAGAAAAACTACCGTATTCCTATCTAAAAAAGTAGTATATTTGTTGTTTCCGGAAAATGAGTATAATGCCATTAAAGAACACACTGATTGTCAATCTTTTCGGAGGTCCCGCATCGGGCAAGACCACCTGTGCCTGGGAGATTGCGAGTAAATTGAAGAAACAACGTTTGGTAACAGAATATGTCTCTGAATATGCCAAGGAATTGGTGTGGGATGAAAAGTATTACATTCTGGACGGTAGCGAGCCCCATCAGCATCACATTTTTGAAGTCCAGACACACCGTGTGGAAAGATTGGTAGGGAAAGTGGATGTTGTGGTGACCGATGCAACTTTATTGAACAGCCTGGTTTTTGGAGTGAATGTATCCGATGCTTTCCGCAAGGAGATCATCGACAATTTCAACCGTTTCAATAACTTCAACTTGTTTATACAAAGAACTTCCTACTTTGAACAGGAAGGACGAATACACGATTTGGAGCAATCCCTTGCCCTGGATGAAAAGATCATCGATCTGCTGGTCGGGAACAAGATCCCTTTTGAAACCTACAGTCACAGGACTCTGGACCTAGTCATAATGAAAATTTGTCTACTCATTAAACGATAATGCAATGATACTGAAATACAACGGACCGCTACAAATGCAGATCAACGACATTGCCCAGGTTGCCGATTATATGTGGCACAAGGGCTGGGCAGAAAGAAATGCGGGAAACATAACCGTCAATGTTACTGAATTCATAGGGGATGAGAACAGGAATCTGCCTGCTATCACAAAGATCCCCCTGTTTCATACGGTACCTGAACTGGCCGGTCAGTATTATTACGTTACCAGTGCAGGATCGCGTATGCGTGACTTAGCCAGGAATCCCATGGATCAGGGGATTATTACACGGGTGGCTGCCGAGGGAAAAAGTATAGATATTCTTGCCGATAAGGACTTGCCACCCACAATTGAGCTGCCTTCCCACCTGCTTATGCATCAGGTGTTTGCACAGGAAGCGATCCAACAGGGAATGCCGGTATCTGCCTGCAGGCGGGTGGTTTTCCATACACACCCCACAGAATTGATAGCTCTTTCCCACATAAAGGAATTGCAGAACACAAAGGCGATCACCGAGGCATTGTATGAAATGCATTCCGAGGTCAAAATGTGTGTTCCCCGGGGATTAGCCTGGGTGCCTTACGAAATGCCTGGTTCTATGGAATTGGCCAAAGCCAGTATTATGGACCTCAAAAATTTTCGTTTCATATTATGGGAACGTCACGGCGTACTGGGGACAGGCACAAATATACTGGAAGTGTTCGATACCGTGGATACACTAAACAAAGCCGCAAAGATCTATCTGTACGTTCATTTGCTACGTAGTTAATTTTTTTAATATGATACTTTTTTTTTTGAATAACCGCTCCCGCGTATTGGTACTTCAGACAGAAGAGCCATTACCGGATGTACAGCTGGAGGCCTTGTCATGGCTTTTTAACGGAGCTCTTCCGGCCCGTCCTGAGGACCCGTTCCTGAAGGGCTGCTTCATTGGGCCGCGCCGTGAAATGGTAACGCCGTGGAGTACGGTGGCCGTAGAGATATGTCAGAACATGAATATTCAAGGGCTGATAAGGATTGAGAAATTTTTCCCTGTCCGAGAAAATGAGCCGTACGATGCGATGTTGCAGGAAATGTACCATGGTCTGAACGAGCATGTTTTCAACACCGGAAAGATACCGGAACCTATCAGGGAAATACACGAGATCCGGGCTTATAACCGTCAGGAAGGTCTTGCACTTAACCCGGAAGAGATACGTTACCTGGAAGATTTATCGGCACGTCTGGGCAGGCCCCTGACCGATTCGGAAATCTTTGGGTTTTCACAGGTGAATTCGGAACACTGCCGTCACAAGATATTTAACGGAACTTTTATTCTCGACGGAAAAAAACAACCCTACTCCCTTTTTGATTTGATAAGGAAAACTTCTGCAGAGAATCCCAATCTGATTGTTTCGGCTTACAAAGATAACTGTGCCTTTATCAAAGGACCGGGGGACCACGTTTTTTTTATTCCCGAATTTCCCGACCGGCCCGGAAATTTCAGGACTGTCCGGTACGATACTGTGATTAGTCTTAAAGCCGAAACCCACAATTTTCCCACTACAGTTGAACCCTTTAACGGGGCGGCCACTGGAAGCGGGGGAGAGATCAGGGACCGCATAGCCGGAGGAAAAGCTTCGTTTCCGGTGGCGGGGACTGCCGTGTATATGACCTCTTATCCCAGGCTGGAGGGTGGTCTTCCGAGGGAACAGGGCAGGAAATGGATGTACCACTCCCCGGAAAATATATTGACAAAAGCCTCGGACGGAGCGAGCGATTTTGGCAACAAATTCGGGCAACCCCTTATATGCGGATCTCTTTTATGTTTTGAACACATAGGGTCCGGCCACAGTTTTGGGTATGATAAAGTCATCATGCTGGCCGGAGGGGTTGGTTTTGCCCGGCTGCAGGATGCCTTGAAAGAAAAGCCGCGCAAAGGGGACAAGATCGTTCTTCTGGGTGGTGACAATTACAGGATAGGCATGGGTGGGGGAGCTGTTTCATCGGTAGCTACGGGCGAGTACGGTCATGCCATAGAACTGAATGCGGTTCAAAGGGCAAATCCCGAGATGCAGAAACGCGTTTACAATGCGATCAGGGCACTGGCTGAAAGTGAAGTAAATCCCGTTATTTCCATCCATGACCACGGAGCCGGCGGTCACCTGAACTGCCTGTCAGAACTGGTGAACGAGGCAGGCGGCAAAGTGGACATCGATAAACTTCCCATGGGAGACCTTACCCTGAGCACCAAAGAGGTCATAGGGAATGAATCGCAGGAACGCATGGGCCTTGTTATGGCTCACACCGATATTCCGTTATTGCGGGATACGGCTGCCAGAGAGCGCGCCCCCATGTATGTGATAGGTGAAATCACGGGGGACGGGCGCTTTACATTTGAAAATTCACGTACCGGGGAAAAACCCATTGACCTGGAACTTGAAGATATGTTTGGTTCTGTACCACGCACACTCATGGAGGATGTAACCGATGACCCCGTTTTTGAGCCGCTTTGTTACCAGCAGGGCGATGCAGTCCTGAAGGAGTACACAGAAAAAGTAATGCAATTGGAATCGGTCGCCTGCAAAGACTGGCTGACCAACAAGGTGGACCGCTCCGTCACCGGATGGGTTGCCGGCCAGCAATGTACCGGGGAATTGCAATTGCCCTTGAACGATTACGGATTGACAGCCATAGGGTATGTACCTTCCTCAAAAGGATTTTCGGGCATAGCCACATCCTTGGGTCATGCTCCTGTCCCGGGCCTGATAGATCCGGCTGCCGGAAGCCGCTTGTCAATCGCGGAAGCTTTGACCAACCTGGTTTTTGTGCTATTAGGGAACGGACTGCGGGATGTCTCCCTGAGTGCAAACTGGATGTGGCCCTGTCGGAACAGGGGGGAAGATGCCCGGTTGTACCGGGCTGTAGAGGCAGCAAGCGACTTTGCCTGTCAGCTGGGGATCAATATCCCCACCGGGAAAGATTCGCTGTCCATGACACAAAAGTATCCCGATGGGACCAAAGTTCTTTCCCCTGGAACGGTGATCATATCGACAGTGGCACCGGTGCCCGATGTACGTTGTAAGGTGCATCCCGTGATGGACCTGAAAGATTCGGGCTCGGCTTTGCTGTATATCGATCTTTCGGGACGGAAGACAGGCCTGTGTCACCTGGGTGGTTCGGCCCTGGCCCAGTGCCTGGGAAAAATTGGCACTGGCTGTCCCGATGTGGAGGATCCCCAGGTTTTCAAAAGGGGATTCGAGGCGGTGCAATCATTGATAGCGCAGGGAATGGTCCTGTCGGGGCACGACATTTCGGCCGGAGGCTTGCTTACCTGTTTGTTGGAAATGTGCTTTGCCAATGTTAAGGGAGGGATCCGCCTGAGAGAGCATGTGCTGGAAGAGATCGCCGGTGCTGACCGTACGGCCGCCTTGTTTGCCGAGTACCCCGGTGTCGTGCTTCAGATCCGTTCCGGTAAGGTCTCAGAAGCCGTGGGCTTACTATTGCGCGAGAATGTAAAAACATGGATCCTTGGATCGCCTTGCCCGGATAGGAAGATTGTCGTGGACCAGACACTTTCGTTTGATATTGATAAGCTCAGGGAGCTCTGGTTCAGAACTTCTTACCTGATGGACATAAGGCAGAGCGGCCCTGTCAAAGCCCGGGAACGTTTTGACCATTTTGGCAAGACTCCGTTGCAATTCCAATTCCCCAGCCGGTTCGACGGCAGGATGGAGGTTCGGGACAGGATGCCAGTCAAAGGACCTTTGCCCCAGGCCGCCATTATCCGGGAAAAGGGATCCCAATGTGATAGGGAAATGGCCTGGATGCTTTACCTGGCAGGTTTTCAGGTACGCGATGTACATACCACGGACTTGATCTTGGGCAGGGAGACACTGGATGATGTACGGTTGATCGTTTTTGTTGGAGGCTTTTCCAATGCTGATACCTTGGGATCGGCCAAGGGATGGGCGGGCGCCTTTCTTTACAATCCCGGGGCAAAAGAAGCGCTGGATCGTTTTTATGCCCGTAAGGATACACTGAGCCTGGGGATTTGCAACGGATGTCAGCTTATGGCAGAATTGGGGCTCATCACACCGTCTGCACCGGAAAAATCCCCCAAAATGCTGCCCAACGAATCGGGCAAATTTGAATGCAATTTTGTGAACGTCACCATAGAAGAAAATCCGTCCGTGTTTTTGAAAGCTCTGCAGGGGAGCCGTCTGGGCATCTGGGTTGCACACGGAGAAGGACGTTTTCACTTCCCCTCACCTGAGGACGGTTATAAAGTAGCCATGCGTTACTCATACGATACGTATCCGGCAAATCCGAACGGATCTCCCGGTGCGGTGGCTGCAGTAGTCAGCTCATGCGGCCGTCACCTGGCGATGATGCCGCATCCGGAACGTTGTATTTATCCTTGGAACTGGGCATTATATCCGGCAGACAGAAATGCCGACGAAGTTTCTCCGTGGCTTTCCATGTTTATTGAAGCCCGTCGTTTTTGTATCCAATAAGGTACACTTGTCCGTCCAGGGTAGAGATCAACAATTTTGAGGCTCCTATAGGTTGCGCGTAATTGATAAGCCCGTCAGAAAGCCGGATATGCCACCGGGCGGATCCGTCGTCCTTGTCGTAAGCGTACAATACCCCCTTGGCCGAAGGGACAAATACCAATCCATCCTGTGATGTTATAGGCGACGGACCTATTTCATAGCCGAAACCACCTGCAACACGCCATTTGGATATAGCTTTGTCAGGCACCGTATGAAAGGCATACAGGGAATCGAACATGGTCTTGACATATACCTGCTGGCCGTCTTCTGACAAGCCGATGCTTTCCCGGCCGCCTTCTGTTTCCCAGACGGTCTTTCCGGTACGAGCATCTATGGCGTAACACTTTCTTTCGGGGGTGGTAATGAAGATCTTTCCGCCGGCTTTTACGGGCCAGGTGGCTGCAGGGGAATACATACGGCCCCTGTATCTGTTTTCCCATATCCACTGCAACTCTCCGGTCAGGGGATGGAACGAATACAGTTCATTGCCCCAGGACCCGATCACTACCTGGTACCGGTCAACATATGGTTTTGATTCCATAAAGCCCTTAATCCCTGTATATTCCCATAGCAAGTGCCCGTTGTTTGCATCCAAAGCCCGGAAAATACTATCCGATCCACCAATATAAACAACACCCTCCATAACAAAGGGGGATGCCACGATGGATTTTCCGGTGGCGTACTTCCAGACGATGCTTCCGTTCGTAAGGTCTAGGCAATAAACGTTCCTGTCTGTAGAGCCTATGTATACCTTTTGATTTGCTATGCAGGGGGTTGAAAAGATCTTGCCTTTTGCAGGTGTAGACCAGATCGGTTTTCCATTATCAAGGCGAACGGCTTTTACGATCCCTTTTGTGTTGGCAAATACTACCGTTCCCGTGGTTGTATCGGCAATGGCGGCAGAGCCTATATCGCTGTCGTCAATGACAGACCAGAGAATATCCACCAATGGGGAAATTCCCGGAATAGGACCTTCAGGAGCCGTTGATGATGTATCGCTTTTCCATGAGGGTGGGTTGGTGAAAGACAGGGTATGCCAAGGCTCTTTTGTGTATGAATCAACGGGATCTGTTTTTGAAATGCGTTCACGGAAGGTAATGTTCCCGCCGCGAATGGTAACCAGGTTGTATCCGGGTCCGTCATATCCCCTGGATTGCGATGAACGGCATTTTACAGAAGGGATCCCACCTGCGGTAAAGGCTTCATTGATGTGGTAATGTCCGCACAGAGTCATTTGTATATTTCTGGTTTTTAGCAGGTCAATAACCCGGTAATAATTGCTCATATCTTCTGTCAGCGGATAATGGTTTACAAAAACCACGAGCATATTTTTGGGGACGGTTTGCAGCAGGCTGTCCAGCCAAACCATGCTTTCACGTGGAACCAATGCCGGAGCCATCCGCATATTGGGGCCGGAGTTGGTGCCTATGAATACTATGTTATTATGGATAAAAGAAAACTGCTCATATCCGAATGTTTCTGCAAAAGTGTTGCATCCGCTTTCGGACCATTTTGAATCATGGTTTCCGGAAAGGATATACCATGGTTTTTTTAGCAGATCCAGTATTCTGCGAGCCATTTGGATTTCCTGGTCGGAGCCGAATTCGGTAATGTCTCCGGCAAGGATCACGAAATCTATGCTATCTTGTGTGTTGATGTCTCGGATGACCGTTGCCAATTCTGTTTGGGATTCCGGGACGTTGATATTAATGTGTGTATCGGCTATAAGGGCAAAGCAGGTGTCGTGACCGGCACGGCATCCGCAGATCAGGCAGCAAACTGCCAGAAACGATAATAATCTGATCTTCATATCCTGTTCTTTTAGGCAGATCTTTTTGGGGTCGTACACGAATCCACAAGATATACAAGGGACATATAGGGAACGCCGCCATTTGTCATTAGTCCGATTTCGCAGGTACGGCTATTGGAATAACCGGTACGTACACCGGCGGCTTCCAGTTGTGGTCTGAGCTTTCTCAGGGCATAGGCATTCACCTCGGGCCGGGTAAAACCCTTATCTCCGGCAAAACCACAGCAACCAACTTCTTCCGGGATAACCACACGGGTTGAACACCTCTGTGCGAGTCTTATCATTTCATTTTCCAGATGCATTTTACGGGTTGTGCAGGTAACATGCAAGGCAACAGGCTGACCAGTCGGGTGGAAATCCAGCCGTGGTACCAGGAACTTTTCTATGAATTCCACCGGTTCATATAAATGCATGTTGCTGATCTTTTCCCGCATCCTGTACAGACAGGGACTCTGGTCACAAAGTACGGGATATTTGCCTGCTTGGCTGGCGATCCAAAGGGCCCCGTTAAGCTCGGCTGTCTTTTGATTGGCAATGTGGGGCATTCCTTTACTTTCCCATATGGTTCCGCAGCACAGCTTGTCCATGTTGTCCGGAAAGATCACGTCGAATCCTGCTTTATGGAGCAGGTTTACCATTTTATCGGTAAGGGGGGTGTTATCCGGTGCGTCACGCGCCACACCCATACTCTGGTTGATGCATGAAGGGAAGTAGACCACCTTGTCTTTTTCCTCACCGGGAGCCTGTTGCAGAGGTTTCACCCTGTGTGCTCCCGGCATGACCGGAGTCCAGAGGGGGAATCCCATTTTGTGTGCCAGGCGGCAGATCCATCCCATCAGGGAGGAGCCCAGCAAGATGTGGGCTGTTCGGGCGATCCGGAGTACCAGGCGCATGATATTTTTCAGCCCCTGGAAATGATCGGCTGACAGCCGACCCAGGATTTCGTCCCGGGATCCCGGGGGATGAGCCTGTTCCCTCAGGTAGTGTGTAAGATCTCCGGTGTTGATTTCCATGGGGCAGGAAGTGGCGCAGAGTCCGTCTCCTGCGCAGGTCGCTCGTCCGGGATAGAAGTAATCCTTATTCAGTTGTTTCAGCAGTTTGGAATTTTCTCCCGTTTCATCCAGCCGTTTGATCTCACGCCGGATTATGATCCTTTGTCTGGAGCTAAGGGTGTGGCCCCAGGTAAGGCAATTGACCTCGCAGAAACCGCATTCAATGCATTTGTCCACTACCGGATACATCACCGGCATGGGTTTAAAATCCTTGATATGGCATAGGGGATCGTCATTGAAAATAACTCCCGGGTTGAGTATGTTCTGTGGGTCAAAGAGGTCTTTTACCCGTTTCATGATGCCAAAAGCTTCTTCTCCCCATTCTATAGCCACAAAGGGAGCCATATTCCGTCCCGTTCCATGTTCGGCCTTGAGTGATCCTTTGTACCTAACGGCAACCAACGAGATTACCTCCTGCATCAGGGCTTCGTAACGAGCCACTTCATCCGGCGTATCAAAGGATTGATTGAGAATAAAATGGAAGTTACCTTCCAGAGCATGCCCGTAGATGGCACTGTCATGGTATCCGTGTTTTACGATAATATCTTGGAGCTCTGCCACAGCACAGGGCAGGTCTTTCAGGTGGAACGCCACATCCTCGATCAGACAAGTGGAACCCGGAGTCCTCATGCCTCCGATCGAAGGGAAGATCCCGGCACGGATGTTCCACAGTACGGCATATTCACTTTTCTTATCGGTAAATGTTACAGGGTGTATTTTTTCAAAACGTTCCAAACCGTTAATAACCACCCTGATATTGTCCTCAAGTTCCTGTTTTCCCCGGCCGGCCGTTTCTATTAACAGGGCGGTCGTGTTTTCGGGAAAATCCCTTATGTATTCCGGGATCCCTTTTCGTCCTTCGACCGATCTGAGCGCCATTCTGTCCAGGAGTTCTGTCCCGATTACAGGCATTTTCTTCAGTGCCTGAACGGCACGGCAGGCTTCCTCAATGGAAGTGAAGTAAACCATGGAGCTGGCACGCAGGGGCCACAGGGGTTCGGTGCTGACTGTAACTTGGGACAGAAAGGCCAGCGTACCTTCCGAGCCTACGATCAGATGTGTTATCAGGTCAAAAGGATCTTCAAATTCCACAAAGGGCAGCAGATTCAGTCCCGTGACGTTCTTGATGCTGTATTTATACCTGATCTTTTCCACCAGGAAGGGGCTGTTTTTTACGCAGTCTCTGATACGCATCAGTTCCAGGAGAAATTTGGAATGCGTATGGCGGAATGCATCCCTGGATGTCTGGTCCCCGGTGTCCAGAATTGTTCCGTCTGCCAATACCAGGCGCATGGAACGTACTATCTTGTGGCTGTTGGCGTGAGTCCCGCAATTCATACCCGAAGCATTATTGGCAATGATTCCTCCGACCATGGCCGAAGAGACGGAGGCCGGGTCGGGAGAAAATTTTCTGCCGTAAGGTTTTAGGATCTCATTGACCCGGTCACCTACTATTCCCGGTTGCAGTGTTATGGTCTCTGCATTGCCGGACACTTTATATTTATCCCATTTTGTGGCTGCGACCAAAAGGACGCTGTCAGACAGGCTTTGTCCGGAAAGGCTTGTCCCTGCCGCCCGAAAGGTTATAGCGATCTTTTCTTTGTGGCATCTGGCCATGATCCTGGCAACTTCTTCTTCTGTTTCCGGAAAAAGTACCATGCGGGGGATTTTTCTGTAAAAACTGGCATCGGTTCCCCAGGCAAGACAATGCAGGTAATCTGTGTTGATGCGTTTAGGTGGCAGAATCCCGGCAAATGGGTTTTTAGATTTCATAAATACTTAGCGATCAATATCTTTTCCAATTGTTCCAAACCTTCTACGGCTTTTTCGGCAATGATGTGCAGGTTTGTCCTCCTTACAGGGGCCGGTTTTGGGTCTATCAGGAACAAAGGAACGTTTTCCCTGGTAAAGTCTATCAGGCCGGCAGCAGGATACACCGCCAGCGATGTGCCTACAACGACCATGATCTCTGCCTGGCGTGTCCATTCTACTGCTCTGGTCATTTCGGGGACTGATTCACCAAACCAGACAACATGAGGGCGGAGTTGTGTTCCGTCCGGGGCTTTATCACCCCATTTTATAGGATCATACCCGATCTCGATTATCAGGCCGGGATCGTCACTGCTCCGGGCTTTTGTTAATTCACCATGCAGATGCAGGATTTGGGTACTGCCTGCCCGTTCATGCAGGTCATCTATGTTCTGGGTCACAATTCTTATGTCAAAGTGTTTTTCAAGACTTGCCAGGATCAGATGGCCTTTGTTAGGACGTGTCTCTTTCAGGCCCGCTCTGCGTTCGTTATAGAATGTAAGCATGATTTCAGGGTTTCTATACCATCCTTCGATGGATGCGACTTCCTGGACCGGGTAGTTTTCCCAGAGACCACCGCTGTCCCTAAAAGTACTTATACCACTCTGGGCGCTCATTCCGGCACCTGTTAATACTACAATTTTTTTCATGGCAACCAATATGTTTGACAAAAACGTTCCTTGAACCACAATTTGAAAAGAGGGTCAATGAAACGAGGTTTTTTACGGATAATTTCTATGATAGCCTTTTTCTCGAGTGCGTCCCTGACCCGATAAACATTGGCTGAAGAATTCAGAAGGTATTTGTGTAGCACTTCCCGTGAGCTAAATTGTTCAACACCGTCCGTCAGGGCATGCAGGAAAAAGATCTGGGGGTTGGTCAGATCCTGGCATATGCGTTCAAAAGGTTGCTGGAATATATCCAGCAGTTCTTCCATCCCATTGAGGTACATAGCATCGTTCATGTAGCCTTTGGTATTGGAAAAGCAAATGTCGGCAAAGTACTGGATGTAATAAGGATGACCTTCCATTTTCCGGTAGATCATTTCTGCATAATCTCTGGATATGACCCTACCCGCCTTAGAAAAGCAACGGATGATGTAATCTGTGAACTCCTTTTCTTCTATGGCGCCCAGTGGAATATGTTCAGCAAAGCCATGAAATGGCCTGCGGGAGTCGAAAAGTTCGCGGAAAACAGAATACCCCGAAGAAAGAATACTGCCACAGCCGCTAATCAGAAAAGTAACGTTATTCATGCTTTTCCACAACATTGCAAGCCGTTGGCACAAAGGGCGCGATGCGATCCCGGATGATTGTATCAGTGTGTGAAAAGATTCGATAACCAGAATAACGGGCCTTTTCATATGCAATGCAAGGGAATGGGGGAAACGGGCCAGTTCCCGGGAGGCTTCATCTGTCAATTCCTGCGGAAAGAAGAGTGAAAATCCCTGATCGTGTAAGCGGGGTACGGATATCTCGGGATTGCCTGCCGGCAACAGGGTGGCCGCAAGCTGTTCCCACTCCCCCAGAGTTCCAGCCACGCAACGGAACAGGGAGTTGGCTACTGTTGCGTACAGGGATCGTTCACTTCTGATATTGAAACACGATAGCCGGCAGATTATCGGATCCTCCCCTGATTTTCGGATTTGCATCAGAACTTTGTTTATCAGGGAGGATTTTCCTGTTTTTGGGTTGTCCCATATGACCGAATGTTGTCCTTTCAAAAGGTTGGATGCCAGCCAGTCAGCTTCGGCAGTTCTTCCCAGGACTTCAGATGCCTGAAGGGGACGGTTAAAGAGAAACGGTGAATTCATAACAAAGTTGTTGTAATTACACAAAGATACTTTTTCTTTGGTATTCCGGGAAACTTTTTTACCTTTGCAGTCCGATTTTGGAGAGAAATTATACGATAATCGTCAAGCTATTGAATAAGAGGTATTTGTAATTACCCGCTTACGGTTGAAACAATAAAATGTTTGGTTTATGTACGCAATAGTTGACATTGCAGGACAGCAATTCAGGGTGGAAGAAGGCTGGAAAGTGTTCGTGAACCGTCTTCAGGCAGAGGAAGGCGCAAGCGTAAGCTTTGACAAGGTACTGCTTAAAGATAGCGACGGAAAGGTCCTTATAGGAAAACCTTATCTGGAAGGTGCTGCCGTGAACGCTACGGTCCTGAAACACCTTAAAGGTAAAAAAGTACTGGTATTCAAAAAGAAGAGGAGAAAAGGATACCAGAAATGCAATGGACACCGTCAGTATCTGACACAGGTCCAGATCGACACAATTTCATAATATCTAAAACGTAGGACTATGGCTCATAAAAAAGGTGTCGGCAGTTCGAAGAACGGCCGCGAATCACACAGCAAACGTTTAGGCGTAAAGTTATTTGGTGGACAGGTAGCCAAAGCCGGTAACATTTTGGTCCGTCAAAGAGGCACTGTGCACAAACCCGGTCAAAACGTGGGTATAGGCAAGGATCATACGTTGTACGCCCTGACAGATGGAATTGTGGTTTTTCGCAAGAAAGCCAATAACAAATCATACGTTTCTATTCAGCCTGTGGCTGAATCTGTCCAGGCATAACACAAGGAATGGTTCTGGAATAATAAAGGGGCCGACTAAAAAGTAATTTTTAGCCGGCCCTTTCCAATGTATTCTGCGTGGTCTACGACCACTTGTCTGAGTGTAAGATTTATAGATTCCCTTTGCCATTTACTGTAACCTCGTAGACACAAAAAAAGAAGGTGACTATTTGTCAACTTGACTTTTTAGACACCCTCTTTTGATCTTGGGGTTATGCACTTCATCTTTATCAGCCACGCAAGGCGGGGCAGCCCCGGCCCATTACAATTGCGGTGGGGATGGCAGAAAAACGGCTCTGGAACAGTAAACAATAGGCTGTGAATATTGAGGATGTTCATAATTGATGGTAATTTCTTTACCAAAAGAACAAAAAAACAATGCATCTTTGCAGGGAAATTTCCAAGTTATGAATACAGTATTGCAAATTCTCAACCTGGCAGGCTCTCTCGGTTTGTTTCTATACGGGATGACGCTTATGAGTGAATCTTTGCAGAAAGTTGCGGGCGAGGGTCTTCGCAGCTTTCTGGCCTCTATGACGTCAAATTCCTTTAAAAGTGTGCTCTCCGGGCTTTTTATTACTGCGGTCATTCAGTCTTCCAGCGCAACAACGGTAATGATCGTGAGTTTTGTGAATGCCGGTCTGCTTACACTGGCACAGGCCATAGGTATGATTATGGGCGCCAACATAGGGACCACCATTACTGCCTGGATCATATCGCTGCTGGGCTTCAAAGCCGATATTTCTATTCTCTCTATTCCGCTGATTGCCGTAGGGTTTATACTAACCATGTCCAAACGGCAGAAGAGGAAAAATACCGGCGAGATGATCATCGGGTTTGCCCTGCTGTTCCTGGGACTGACCTTCCTTAAGGAATCCGTGCCCGATCTAAAATCAAATCCGGAAACACTTGCTTTCCTGCAGTCCTTTACAGACTGGGGCTTTTGGTCTGTTTTGATATTTTTAGGAATAGGAACGCTTATGACCATCATTCTCCAGTCCTCTAGCGCCACCATGGCCCTGACCCTTGTTATGGTCAATTATGGTTGGATTCCGTTTGAAATAGCGGCAGCCCTGGTATTGGGTGAAAATATAGGGACCACCATTACGGCCAATCTGGCGGCGGCGGTCGGTAATGTATCGGCAAAAAGAGCGGCCCTGGCCCACACATTTTTCAACATCATAGGTGTCATATGGGCATTGGTGCTTTTCCGGCCCTTTCTCAGGCTCATTGGTGGCATAGTGACCGGATTGGGTGCTGCAGATCCTTTCATTCCTATTGCAGAAGCCATTGATCACCAGGCTGCATCTACATCGATGTTGTATTCAGTATCCCTGCTGCACACCCTGTTCAATGTGACCAATACCTTACTGTTGGTGGGCTTTACTCCCTTACTGGTTAAGATTGTTACCTTTGTGATCAAAAGCCCGAAGGAAGAGGAAAAGTACCGGCTCAAATTCATACAAGCAGGTATGCTCAGTACTGCGGAATTATCCCTGGACCAGGCGAAACAGGAAGTCATACACTTTGGGGATATAGTGACCAGACAGTACGGATTCATTAAGGAAGCACTTTCCCGGACGCATGGAGAAGAGTTTGACACCCTGTTCAAGAAAATTTCCTATTATGAAGAGGTGACTGACAGAATAGAGTTTGAAATAGCCGAGTATTTAAACCAGATAGGGGAAGAAGAGATAAGTTCTGAATCCGGTAACAGGATACAGGCCATGTACAAAATTATAGGGGAAATGGAAAGCATGGGCGATTCCGGCTATAATCTGGCACGGATACTCCAACGAAAGCGACTTAACAAAATAGTCTTTGATGAAGAAATGATACGAAATATTCAAGGTATGTTCGAACTGCTGGACAAAGCTTTTGATATTATGATTTCCAACCTGAAAGCCGGCTATACAAAACTGACTAATATCGAGAGTGCTTATGATGCCGAAAAGGACATCAATAAATACCGGGATATGCTCAGGGAGGGTAATTTACTGAATTTGGGAAAAAATGCATACGATTACCTTACCGGAGTATATTTCATGGACATCATTGCAGAATGTGAGCGCGTTGGGGATTATATCATCAACGTTTCTGAATCCATAATGGAAATTAAATCGTGATAACATGTTAACAATAAGACTTTTACGGGAGAGACCGGGTTTTGTAGCGGAACGGCTCGCCATCAGGAATATGGATGCAGGACCTGTCATTGAACGCATTCTGGATATGGATACGCGTAGAAGGGCAGCTCAGACAGAGGCCGATGCCTTAACTGCAGAACAGAAGAAAATGGCATCCAGCGTCGGGGCCTTGCTCAAGAAGGGGAAAAAAACAGAAGCCGAAGAGATCAAAAACAATGCAACTGAATATAAGAAAAAGGTTAAAACACTGATCCACGAACAGGAATTACTGGAAAAGGAGCTGAACGATCTGCTGGTCACGCTTCCCAATATCCCATACAGACTGGTAGCCAAAGGAGAGGGAGCCCAGGACAATGTCCTGGTACGGGAGGGGGGAAACGTTCCTGAACTTTCTTCCAATGCACTTCCGCATTGGGAATTGGCCAAAAAATTCGACCTGATAGATTTTGACCTGGGAGTTAAGCTGACCGGTGCCGGTTTTCCTGTATACAAGGGAAAGGGAGCGCGTTTACAGATGGGATTGATCCAGTTTTTTCTGGACCAGAACACACGAGCCGGTTACAAAGAGATCATGCCCCCCATCATGGTGAATGAAGATTCCGGATACGGTACAGGGCAATTACCCGATAAGGGACAGCAGATGTATCATGTGGGACTGGATAATTATTACCTGATCCCAACGGCTGAGGTCCCGCTTACGAACATGTACCGCAATACGATACTGGAAGCGGGCGAACTTCCCATAAAGCTTACCGCCTACACGCCATGTTTCCGCCGTGAGGCGGGTTCTTACGGAAAAGATGTCAGGGGACTGAACCGTCTGCACCAGTTTGATAAGGTTGAAATAGTCCAGCTGACACATCCGGATAATTCATACCCTGCATTAGATCAGATGGTCAAGCATGTGGAAAGGCTGGTGCAACTCCTCAAACTGCCATACCGCATTCTGCGTTTGTGTGGAGGGGACCTGAGTTTTACCTCGGCCATGACATATGATTTTGAAGTTTACTCTGCTGCCCAGCAGCGATGGCTGGAAGTGAGTTCCGTCTCCAATTTCGAAACTTTCCAGTCCAACAGGCTGAAAGCACGGTACAGGGGAGAGGACGGGAAGGTGCATCTGGTGCACACATTGAACGGAAGTTCACTGGCTTTACCCAGGATTGTTGCTGCATTGCTGGAAAACAACCAGATGCCCAAAGGCATCGTGATGCCCGAAGCATTGCATGAGTATTTACATTTTTCCAGAATATGAACAAGATGAGACAGGAAGGGATCATTCTGGGAATAGATCCGGGAACATGTGTGATGGGATATGGTGTCATCAGGACCAGAGGCAGGGAAATAGAAACCTTGGCACTGGGAGTCGTCAGGATGAGATCGATCAGGGATCCGTACCGGAGGATGAGCCACATCCTAGAAAAGATGTATGAATTACTGGATGCGTTCCAGCCGGATATCATGGCCATTGAAGCTCCATTTTATAGCAAGAACGTTCAATCCATGCTCAAACTCGGCAGGGCCCAGGGAGTGGCCATAGCCGCTGCTTTATCCAGAAATGTTCCCGTATGCGAATATGCACCCAGAAAAATTAAAATGGCAGTTACCGGCAGGGGGGCTGCATCTAAAGAACAGGTTGCCGTCATGTTGAAAAAAACACTTCATTTTACGCAGGAACCTGAATCCTGGGATGCTACAGATGCGCTGGCGGTTGCCGTTTGTCATGCCAACCAGATGGTTTTTCCCGGCAATCAAGCTTCATCGGGATCGTGGGAAACTTTTATATCGAGAAATCCTCAGAGAATTGTGCGGAGGTAGCATATCTGCGCCATTTTATTAACACATCACTAAAATCCTGGGGCAAAGGGGCTTCAAAATGTACTTTACGGTCTGTTACAGGGTGGATGAATCCAAGTGTTTTTGCGTGGAGCGCCTGACGGGGAAGTATTTCCAGGCAATTATCCACAAATTGTTTGTATTTGGAGTAACACGAGCCTTTGCGGATACAGTTCCCGCCGTAGCGGACATCTCCGAAGAGAGGGTGCCCTATGTGTTCCAGGTGCACGCGAATCTGGTGTGTCCTGCCCGTTTCAAGGCGGCATTCGATAAGTGTTACGTACCCAAACCGTTCCAGAACATGATAATGGGTCACCGCATGTTTGCCTTCCTGTCCTGGGGGACATACACGGAAGCGTAATCTGTCCGAAGGATGCCGTGCAATGTCTCCGGTTACCGTTCCCTGTTCATTCTCCATATCTCCCCACACCAACGCCAGGTACAGTCTTTCGACAGTGTGGTCAAAGAATTGGCGTGCCAGGCGGAATTGTGCCGTTTCTGATCTGGCCACAACCAGTAATCCCGAAGTATCCTTGTCTATCCTGTGTACAAGAACTCCCATCCGGGAATCATCTGTGTTGACGGTTCCTCTTTGCCCGAAATGCCAGGCCAGTCCGTTAAGCAGTGTTCCTGTATAATTACCATGTCCGGGATGTACGGTAAGTCCTGCTGGTTTGTTTACTACCAGTATATCCTGATCTTCATATACAATATCAAGAGGAATATCCTGGGCGATGAGACTGAACTCCCTTTTTTCAAACGGAAGCATTATCCGTATATTGTCCAGGGGTTTTACCTTATAGTTGTTCTTTACGGATATACCGTTCACAAGGATGTAACCCGATTCGGCGGCAAGCTGAATACGGTTCCTGGATGTGGCTTCAAGTTTTGATGTGAGGAATCTGTCGATCCTTAAAGGGGATTGTCCCTTGTCAACGACTATATGGAAATGTTCAAAAAGTTCCTGTTCATCTCTCATTTACAGGGCGTCTTCGGTAACGGGGATCTCTTCTGGTATGAGCAATTGGGGATCGATCGTCAGGGTCAGGTGCACAGGTGTGCCCAATGGCCATTCGGGCCTCTGTGAATAACCGGGTGATTGTCTGAATATGCGGGCAGCCAGTGTATCTGCAGCGGTGCGCACTGTCTGGTCGTAGCGGATATTACCGACATTAAGCGAATGATCACTGAGTATATCGAGGGCGGCTTCCAGGCTCTTTCCTTTGAGTAGTGGAATATAAGCCAGCTCGCGGTCAGGTGACACTCCCAGTTCCAGATCGATGGAACTGTAAATATCTATGGAGGACCCCGGTGTTATGGGACGGCCTTTGTAAAATTGTTCCAGTACGTTATTTGTGGCGATATCGGGGACATAAATCAGACGACCCAGTTTAAGCCCGTGCGATGATAATTCTGCTTTTGCCTGTCTCAGGGAAAAACCTACAAGCGATGGCATGGATACCTGCCGGGGAAGCAATGAATTTACAGTCAGTTCCACTCTCCGGTTCTTTTTGACGTGTTGCCCAGCAGGAGGAACTTGTCTGAATATGACACCTTTGGGTAATTCTGGCATATACAGCGAGTCGGTCACTTCCAGACGAAGATGTAAAGACTTGGCTTCTTTCTGTGCTTCTTCCACTGTGAGACCAGAGAAATCGGGAAGCAGGAACCCTTTTCCATGGCGTGTGAAAAGGTGTAAAAAAATGCAAATGCCCAAAAATAGCACAACAAGAAACACAAAAATCCACAGCAGATTCCTGAGGATGGGCCTCCTTATGGATTTTTTACCAGACACTTTCTAGAAACGATCTTCGTCGGATACGGTTAATTTTTTGCGTCCGCGCCTGCGGCGGGCGGCCAGAATGCGACGTCCGTTGTGAGTAGACATACGCTCACGAAACCCGTGTTTGTTACGGCGTTTACGTTGAGAGGGTTGAAATGTCCTTTTCATATTTATTTTTCTGTATTAACTGCTTTTGAACAGGGGAGCGCAAAGGTACGAAGTTTGTTTGATTTCACAAATTTTTTTTGTTTCAAAAAAATCATCGTTCAGTCCGGGAAACAGGCTTTTCAAATTTGTGACAACAAAACATGATAAAGGAATGTGGCACTTGGATGCGGCTTCTTTGATCTCACCTTCAAGATCTCCGCCCTTGAGGAGCATGATCCGGCCCTGATTTCTGAATTTGTTTCTGGTCCATGGCACGAAACGTGCCATAGTTGTTACAGCCCGGGATACAATAAGGTCAAAGGATCTATCGGGCAGAGCCTCCATTCTTGAAACCACAGGGGTAACGTTACGCAGCTCAAGCGCTTTCACAACTTCTTCTACCACCTTGATTTTCTTCGCTATTGAATCACACAGAATAAAACGGACTTCAGGATGCAGGATTGCCAGGGGTATTCCGGGGAATCCCCCTCCTGTACCTGCATCCAGGACAATCGTTCCTTCATTAAATGGATTGTCTCCTGTTGCGCATGACAGAGCCAGTGAATGGAGTACGTGTCTCACATAAAGGTGTTCCATATCTTTTCTGCTGATTACGTTGATGCTTTTGTTCCAGCAGGT
This sequence comes from Bacteroidales bacterium Bact_09, assembly GCA_001603455.1. Classification (GTDB taxonomy): domain Bacteria; phylum Bacteroidota; class Bacteroidia; order Bacteroidales; family UBA932; genus DMER64. Next base: position 22,967 of record LUZA01000033.1, read on the forward strand.
GTACAATTCCCTTAACTGTATGAAGCGAGACCTGGCACTTTGATCCAGATGGGGGAAGAATCTGAAAATGATTTCTGCCTCCATATTATTCCTTGTTTTCTTCTTCAAAGATCCGGGCAAGCATGACTTTCGCCCTGTGAAGTCTTGTTTTTACCGTTCCAAGCGGGATATCCAACGTGGCTGCGATTTCCTCGTAGGCGTAATACTGCATGTATCTGAGCCTTATTACCTCTGCATACTCTGGCTTCAATCTGGATATCATGTTTTCCATAGTCTGTCTTTGCTGCTCTGCTATCAGAACATCTTCCGGATTGATATCTTCAGTTTCCTGGGCTTCTTCCAGCGATACAAAAAATTGCCTGTTCTTTCTGAAATGATCTATGCACAGGTTTTGAACAATGCTGTAAAGCCATGTGGAAAAGGCATACTTTGGATTGTAATGCTTCAGGTTCCTGAAGGCTTTATCAAAACTCATAAGTACAAGGTCTTCAGCCTCGGGAGAGTTGACTATCAACTTGTTGATGAAAGCCTGCACCCTGTCCTTATGCCGGACAAGAAGTCTGGTATAAGCTTCCTGCTTGTTCTCAAGAGCCAGCTCAACCAACGCACGGTCGTCCAGATTGTCCAAAGATTGCGGCATAATATCAGTTCTTTATTCGTTTGATAAAAAGTGCGGCCAGAAAGTAGAAGTGTATCAGTACAGATGCCGGATCCCATAAAGGTGCTGCAAAAACAAGTTCTTTTTCCCTGAAATGGATACGATACCCGGTATGGTATGCCCACAAGGTAACCCATCGGAACAGCAACATGCCTGCAATCGTTGTCAGATCTATTATGTTCTGTGTTCCGGCAGAATGCCGAAAAGTCAGTATTAGCAGTATGTAAAACGCTGCTGTACAAGCCTTTTCAAAAGTAAGTATAAGGTAAGGCCAGCTTTTTATCAAAATCAGCGTCTGCAGGTTTCTGATACGTATCATATGGTATTCCCGCAGGGTCACCCTGCGGTTCAAGGTTACTGTGCCTTCCGGATATATGCAGGACCTGGCTTTGCTTTCATCCAGTACATGGGATACAATTGCCTGTTCACACTGGTTGCAGGCTGTTGTCATGGTTTTAAATTCTTTTCCGGATATGAATCTTTCTTTTAAAAAGAGGGTATTGTTCCCTTCCGATGTGTATGCCAGATTAAGGTCCGCCATTGCCATATAATGGAGTTGTTGTTCCAGCATATCGTAACGGATCAGGGGATTACTCCCTTTAAAGGAGATATATCCTATAATAGCCCTGGCTGAGGTTTCCAGTGAATTTTTTACCAGCGAGACAAGCCATTTGTTTGATGCCGGGTGGCTGTCGGGTCTGAAGAAAACGATATAGGGGTTGTGGGCGGCCCGGATACCTATGCCCAGTGCCATCAGATTGTCATAACCGAACCTTCGATCAGCAGATAATGTTCTGATAATCAGGTTTTTGTGAAGGTGTTCAAGTGATGCCAACAATACTTCTGTATCATCTTCTGAATTTTTATCAACTACAATGACCTCAAAATTATTGTATTCCTGTTCCAGCAATGCCGGCAGTAGATGCACCAGACTGTCGTATTCATTCCGTACACAAAGAATGATCGATATGCCCGGTGGTTCTCCATGGAGTTTCACGGTCTTGTTCCTTTTTGCAAAGGCGGGACGTGTATATTGTATGAAAAGAAGCAGTGTTATCACCGCAAGCGATCCCATCGTGGCGATGATAAAAAACGGTTCCTGGTATAATACAGTCAGACCCATAATTATGGTTTAGTGTGCCTCCAGCCAGTTAGCTCCGAATCCCAGTCCTACCGACAAAGGCACGCTAAGAACAGAGACGTTTTCCATTTGAGAGCGCACCAATTGTTCCATTTGCTCTTTTTCGGGCAGATATATATCAAATAGTAATTCATCATGAACCTGCAGGATCATCCGGCTGCGCAGGCCTTTTTCGATTATCGCCCTGTGCACCGAGACCATAGCTTTCTTGATTATGTCGGCGGCTGTTCCCTGAATGGGGGCGTTGACCGCATTACGTTCTGCCAAACCCCTGAGTACGGGGTTGACTGCTTTTATATCGGGAGCATAGCGCCTGCGTTTGAAAAGCGTTTCTACGTATCCCTTTTCTTTGGCCATAGCGATGGTTTTGTCTATATACTCTTTCACTTTGGGATAATGTTCAAAATACCCGTCTATCAGGTCTTTAGCCTCGGCTCGGGAAATCTTTAGCCTGGTGGCCAGGCCGTATGCGGATATTCCGTAAATGATCCCGAAATTAGCAGTTTTGGCTTTATTCCTTTGTTCCGGCGTTACTTCCTCCTGGCTGCAATGGAAGATCCTGGCTGCAGTTGCCGTATGGATATCGGCTCCAGCATGAAAAGCTGCAATGAAATCCTGATCTCCGCTCATATGGGCCATGATCCGTAACTCGATCTGTGAATAATCAGCCGACATGAGGATGTGTTCTTCATCACGGGGAATGAAAAATTTTCTGATCTCCCGGCCTCTTTCTTCCCTGACAGGTATGTTTTGCAGGTTGGGTTTCTGCGAACTGAGCCTTCCTGTGGCTGTCACTGTTTGGTTAAATGTTGTGTGGATACGGCCGGTAGCCGGATCGATCAGTGACGGTAGACTTTCTATGTAGGAAGACAACAATTTTTTTAGAGACCTATATTCGAGAATCAGGGGAATGATTGGATGACGATCAGCCAGAGCACTAAGCGTTTCTTCGTCGGTCGTATATTTTTTTCTCCCCTTTTTGGATCGGTCATCTATCCTGAGTTTATCATACAATACAATCCCCAGTTGTTTGGGAGAGGATATGTTAAGTGTAGGGTCAGAAGCGTATTCCCGTATTTGTTTTTCAATATCCAGCGCCGTGTCGTTCAGTTCCCTGCCGTATTCTTCCAGCTGTGCGGAATCCACCCTTACCCCTTCTCGCTCCATGGCTACAAGAACTTCCATCAAAGGCATTTCGACGTCAGTATAAAGACGTTCCATGCCATCCCTGAGCAAAGCCCCATACAGGGGATCCTTCAGATGGAATGCAATGAACGCTTCTGGTGCGATGTTGCTGTCTTCATGACACGCTGCGCTTTCCGTATGGAAAAGATCCCGGTTTGCTTCTGCTTTTTCTTCTGGGAAATAATTGAGGTATTGTATGGCCAGATCTGCCGGGCGGTGGTTTCTTTCCGGATTGATCAGGTAATGCATCAATTCGGGGTCCCAAAGCATTCCGGCAAGAGAGATACCCTGTTCCCACAAGGGCATCATGAGATCCTTTAGCCTGAAACCACATTTTTGGATCTTACTGTCCCCGAGCAAAGATGCTGCCTGAGAGGCAGGAGTGATATATGTATTGTCTCCCGTACAGAAAGCCATGCATGATAAGTTCCCCGCCAGAGCTACCATGCCTTTTTGGCGGGCTTCTCTGAGGGCTTTTTCCCATATGCCCTGATCGGTTACGATCACGTATGTTTGAGGTGTTGATATTGCAGGAGGAGCTTCATCACGGAAACAGCAAAAAAGCTCCTCGAGTTTAGGCAGGAGCCTGTTCAGAGAATGGAATTCATATTCCCGTAACAGCTCTTTAAGACGTACAAGATCAGGAGCACTGATCCTGAAGGACTCCTCGTTCCAGGGAATGTCAAGTTCTGTGCGGATGGTGACAAGGTCCTTTGAAAGGCTGAGCATGTCCCTTGATTTTTCCAGTTTTTGCTGCAGGGAAGAAGACAATTCCGGTAAATGCTGCAGTATGTTCTCCACATTTCCATACTGTGAAACCAGGTTTTTGGCGCCCACTTCTCCTATACCCTTGACACCCGGGATATTGTCCGAAGCATCGCCCCAGATGGCCAGTATGTCAATAATCTGTTCCGGTTCATTGATATGGTATTTTTCGCAAATTTCCCTTTCACCCAGAATTTCCCAGCCGTTTCCCCTGGACAGGGGCCTGTACATCATGATGTTCTTAGAAACGAGTTGTCCGTAATCTTTATCCGGAGTAACCATGAAGACCCGGAATCCTTCTTTCTCGGCGCGTTTGGACAGCGTACCTATAACGTCATCGGCTTCGGCGTTAGGTATGGTTATTACGGGTATTTTGCAGGATTCAAGAAATTCATTTATTACGGGAAGTGATTCGCGTATTACCTGTGGGGTCTCGGGCCTGTTGGCCTTATACTGGGGGAAGGCTTCGTGTCTAAAATTTTTTCCACCGGGATCAAAGGCAACGAAAAGATGGGTAGGTTTTTCTTTAAGGATGATATCGAAAAGAGAACGGCAGAAACCGTAAACAGCCGATGTGTCCACCCCTTTGGTATTGATCATGGGGCGGTTAATAAAAGCAAAATACGCCCGGTATAGCAAGGCGTGTCCGTCGATCATGAATATACGCTTCATTTCACCCATTCAGCAAATGATGTGGGAGTTTCATACAATCGTACGCTATGAAGCCGGTTGGGTGTCGTAATGACCGGATCGAGGATCCTGGCTATATAGAGTGTCAGTTGTTCGCAGGTTGGCTGGAAATCGAATATCCTTATATTGCTATATTGTTCGGTGAGCTCCTTTGACAGGGGAGCGTCTTTTCGTAACATCAGCGAGTGGTCCAAGGGGTCCAGAATATAACGGGTAACGATCTTTTTAAGATCGTTGAAATCCATGATCATACCCGATTTAGGGTCTCCGGGAACCATGGAAGGTTCCCCGGTCACTGTTACCATGAGCCGGTAAGAGTGTCCGTGTATATGGCGGCATTTCCCGTCATAATCGGTCAACGCATGTGCTCCTTCAAAACGAAATTCTCTGGTAATATGCAGGTGTGACATAATTAATGCAATAATTCATACAAATGTAACATATTTATTCGAGTGTGTCCAAGGGCTTATGATTTTATCTTTAAAAGCTCCTTCTGCTATATATTTGACAGATTTTTTGCTTTTATGATTAAACTTATTTAGTTTTGCTACATAAAAGAAATAACAATTATGCAAGACGATTATTTGAATTCCATCATTTCTGAAAACGCAAAGAATATGAGGCGTTCTGCTATCAGGGACCTTCTTAAAATGGCCGCACGTCCCGAGGTCATATCATTTGGTGGTGGCTTTCCTGACATTACTGCATTCCCTGTGGATGAACTCAGGACGGTAATCAAAGAAGTACTGGATGAGAACGCACTGCAGGCCTTGCAGTATGGAGAAACTCTGGGGGTGAAGAGACTGCGCGAAATACTTGCACAGCGTTACCGTGATCAGGGCATAGATGTGACATACGAAAACTTTATAATCACAACTTCGTCACAACAGGCCATAGATATGGTGACACAGCTCTTCATAAATCCAGGTGACACAATTATTTGCGGATTGCCCTCGTACCTTGGTGCACTACAGGCTTTCCATGCCCACAGGGCAAATCCCGTAGGAATTCCAAAGGATGAAGAACTACATACGGTTGTTAATGCACTGGTGACTGCCGGGAAAAAACCAAAGTTCATTTATGCCATCCCTGATTTCCAGAACCCTTCCGGCGTAACCATGACCATGGAACAAAGAAAAAATGTACTGGAAGTTGCCAGAAGGTTTGATCTGCTGATTGTGGAAGACAGTCCTTACCGGGAGATCCGCTTTAGCGGGGAACCCATGCCCCTGATCTATTCCCTGGACAAGGAAGGCCGTACACTATTACTGGGTACGTTCTCCAAAACATTCATTCCCGGATTCCGTCTGGGATGGATCATGGCACCGGTCAAGATCATAGAAAAACTGGAGATTGTAAAACAATCCCTTGACCTGTGTGCCCCGGTGTTTAATCAGTATATAGCAGCCCGCTATATAGAGAAGGGATATTTTGACAAGAACATTGAACGGATCAAGATCAATTACCAGAACAAGAGGGACAATATGATCGCTGCATTCGAGAAATATATGCCTCAAGGCGTTACCTGGACCAATCCCGAAGGCGGACTTTTCCTGTTTGTCACTATGCCTGAAGGTTACGACGCTTCAGAATTGTTCAGGATAGCTGTTAAAGAAGATGTGGCCTTTGTGATAGGAGAGGCATTCCATTGTGACGGATCGGGGAAGAATACCCTTCGTATCAATTTCTCCTACATGGAAGAAACGCGTGCCGAGGAGGGAGTTCGCCGCCTGGCCAATGCAATCCGTAAAATGATGGAGGAAAAGAAAGTCAAAGATCAACAATAAGATCTTTCAGTGGGCGTTTGGGTACGTGATGTATACCATTCGCATCTCTCCAATATTTGATGTTTTCCCCGGCCAGGAGGTCGGGGTTTATTTTTTTCACAATAAACGTTTCAGGGTCCCATTTTGTTCCATCTCTGCTGGTGTACCCTGGTGCAACACCCCGTCAGGGGTCATGATCCAGAAAAGATCGCAGTGTTCCATCGCCAGAGAAAGATCATGTGTGGAAAAGAGGATCCCCTTGTTTTCCTCTGCTGCCAGTTTTCTAAGCAATAAGCCCATAGCACGCTTGTTTGCGATGTCCAGGAAAGCGGTAGGTTCGTCCAGAAGGATTAGCGGAGTATCCTGAATCAGTGCCCGTGCGATGGCCACGCGTTGAAATTCACCGTCGGACAAACCGGCGCTGTTCCTGTCTGCCAAGTGGCTGATGCCTGTAAGTTCCATTGCTTCTGATACCATATGTTTGCCTTCCTGATCTTCAATACCCAGCCAGTTCGTATAGCGGTACCTGCCGGTACTGACGGTATCACGGACCGAAAAATGGGCGGCTCTTGGCGGCTGTGAAGGTACGAAAGCACACAGGTTATCGGTTTTCCCCGTGACGGCAGGCTGAATGGATCCTTTCAGCGGAGGCATCAGGCCGGCGAGCGTTTTCAGCAGGGTTGATTTGCCGATACCGTTGGGACCGAGCAGTCCGGTCACTTTTTGACCGTTCAAGCGCGCATTGATTTGCTTAAACAGGGGGGCGCGTTTTGAATAGCCTATAGACAGGTCGTGTATTTCGAGCGTTGTGGTCATAATTCTACAGCCCTGTTCTTAAAGATCACATAGATTATAACCGGGATGCCCATCAGGGCAGCAACAGTATTGACTGGCAGTACGCTTTGCGATCCGGGTAATTGGGATATGATGTCTGCCAGGATCATCATGCAGGACCCTGTCAGAGCCGATGCCGGGATCATAATGCGGTGGTTGGCGTTGTTAAATATCATCCGTGATATGTGGGGTACGGCTATTCCAATGAAACCGATGGGCCCGCAGAATGCAGTCACACTTCCGGCAAGCAATGTCGTGGCCACGAAGATCTTGTTCCTAACCCACGATAGTTTTATCCCAAGGCTCCGGGCATATTGCTCACCCATCAGGAGCACGTTCAGGTCCTTAATATTGAAAACAGAGATGAGTAATCCTGTCAGGCAAAGACCCGACATGATCAGCAGCCGGTTTCCCGTTACGTTCCCCAAACTGCCCATTGTCCAAAGTACATAGGATTTCAATGCGGGGGCATCTGAAAAATATTGGATCAAACCAATGAGAGCCGATCCGGCAGATCCGATCATGATACCCAGAACGAGCAGTGTCATATTGCTTTTTAGTCTTTTAGAGGCAGCTACTATCAGCAGCATTACGGCAAGAGCTCCTATCCAAGCAAAAGCGGCGGTGCCCAGGTCCGATAGCCAGGGGAACGGTGTATACGTTCCTAGCGCCGACGTGCCCATAACAAAAAAGGCAACCCCAAGACCCGCTCCGGAACTGATACCCAGCACATAGGGATCTGCCAAAGGATTCCTGAATAATGTCTGCATCTGGACCCCGCAAACCGACAACGCCATACCGGCCAACAGTGCCGTGACCATTTTTGGGACCCTGAAATTCCAAATTATTTTAGACACGAAATCTGAAGATTCGCCGGACAAGAGTGCAGACCACACCTCTGCAGCGGGAAGCCGGACAGAACCTAGAAAAACGTCCGCGACTATAAGCAATAATAAGAGAAGCAGCAGCCAAAGCTTTTTCATCGGAACAAAGATAAATGAAAAATGGTTGGTATTAAAAAACCATTATATTTGCATGGGTAAACCAACACATTTCGTTAATTTGAAAAGAATAGAGCTCTTATCTGTCTGTTTTTTTGTTTGTTGCTTTTCACTGGCTCAGGGTGGGGACTTTCATATCCCGGATCATGTTGAAAGACCTGCGCCCATTGACACGCTGGCAACTTTGGACAAATTCACAAAGATCGTATTGTTCGAAGATTTTACCTGGAAATACCTGGACCTGGGTAAACCTGTTTTTGATCACAAAACTTTATATGAGGGTTGGGATTCCTCTTCTATCCATGCTTTTAAGGAGGTTTTGCTGGAAGATCTTCCCGATGAAGTAACACTTATTTTGGCCGATTCACTGCAGGGTTTCTGCTGCCCCATATCCAACAAGGTCAGAAGCCGTTATGCTTTCAGGCGGATCAGGGAACACAGGGGTACGGATATCGCTCTCTCCACAGGGGACTCGATACGGGTCGCATTTGACGGTGTGGTACGGGTGAAGGAGACGACAAGGAACACGGGAGGTTATGGCAATCTTTTAGTCGTCAGGCATTCAAACGGATTGGAAACGTATTACGGTCATCTTTCCCGTTTCCTGGCAGATACGGGAGAAGTAGTTAAGGCGGGGGAGGTGATAGGATTGGGAGGTAATACAGGCAGAAGTACGGGCCCCCACCTGCATTTTGAAGTGCGTTACAAGGGCAAGGCTTTTGACCCGGAACGGATCATAGATTTTGAGAACGGGACTTTACGTGATTCCCTTTTTGTTCTATGGAAACATTATTTCAGCATATATTCTCATTACGGTCAGACTGACGATGAATCACTGGCAGCTTCCCAACGGATAATCCATACCATAAGATCGGGAGATACGCTGGGTGCCTTGGCCATGAAATATGGAACCACTGTCAGGCAATTATGCAGTTGGAACGGCATATCATCAGGAACTACCTTGAGAATTGGCCGCAGATTGATCGTAAGATGAAAAAAACGGTATTGATCACCGGAGCGGGATCCGGGATCGGAGCAGCGATGGCTAAAGTTTACGCAGGCCAGGGTGACTCCCTGTTGCTTACAGGATTGGACCAGGATTCCCTTGAACAAGTGGCCGGGCAGTGTCGTCAGGAAGGAGCAGTCGCCCGGACTTTCCCGCTGGATCTTGAAGACACCGGGACTATAGACGCATTGGCGGGGTTTGTACAAGCAGAACAGATAGTACCCGATATTTACGTGTTGAACGCCGGGATCTCTCAAAGGGCCACGGCTTTTGATAGTATGTTCGAGGTGGACAGGAAGATCATGAACGTGAATTTTTTTGGTCACGTATACCTGATCAAAAGCTTTGCCCGGCTAATACGAGAGAGCACTGATGTCAAGATCGGCGTTGTGACATCCATCTCGGGCCTTTTCGGATTTCCGCTCCGCTCGGCATACTGTGCTTCAAAGCATGCCCTTTTCGGATTCTTTGAATCTCTTGATCTGGAGAATCCGAATATCGGGGTTACTTTCCTTATACCGGGAAGGATCCGTACCCAGATCAGCAAAAGCGCCATCCTTGGACATGGAGGCACCTACGGCAAGATGGACCAGGGACAGGAGCAGGGTATGGATGTGGACCGCTGCGCACGAATTGCCGTCAGGGCCATAGAGAAACGAAAATACCGCAAGCTTATAGGGGGCAAAGAACTCCTTATGGCGCACATACATAAGTATTCACTCTGGCTGTTTTATAAATTGGCCGGTAAAGTCTCATCAACATAAAGCTGATAATGAAAGAAAAGATCATCTGTGGTATCCAGCAGGTAGGAATAGGGGTGCGCAATGTTGCGGAAGCCTGGTCATGGTATAGGGAACATTTTGGTTTTACTGTAAAAGTCTTTGAAGATGAAGGAGTGGCAGAATTGATGCTTCCGTATACCGGAGGCAAACCCCAGCCCCGTTACGCGAACCTGGTGCTGAACATGAGGGGAGGAAGCGGATTTGAGATCTGGGAGCCGCGCCAAAGGGAACTGAATTATCCCGAGACGGAACCCAGGCTGGGAGATACCGGTATCTTTGCCTGTAAGATAAAGTGTTCCGATATCACGAGTGCTTACAGAACTTTTATGAGAAAAGGATTGAACGTTCTGAATGAGCCTATTACTTCTCCCTGGGGAAAAGAACATTTCTTTGTCAGAGATCCCTGGGGGAACCTTTTTGACATAGAAGAAGATCACTATGTGTTTGTGCGTGCTTCACATCTGACCGGAGGCGGCAATGGTGTTACACTGGGAGTTACCGAAATGGACCATTCCCTGGAATTTTACCGTAATTTGCTTGACTACGATACTGTGGTATCGGACACCAGTGGCGTTTTTGAAGACCTTAACGGGATCCCCGGATCGGAGAATACCTTGCGAAGGGTTCTTCTAAAAAGGTCAAAGCCCCTTCAGGGCCCCATGTCTGAGTTGATGGGGACATCGCATCTGGAACTGATCCAGACCCTTTCTTCAATACCTTCGGGTATTTATGAAGGCAGGATGTGGGGAGATCCGGGTTTTATTCACTTATGTTTTGATATCCGCAATATGGATACGCTCCAAAAAGAGGCCGAAACCCTGGGACATCCCTTCGTTTGTGACAGCGGGAGCGGTTTTGATATGGGTGATGCCAACGGTCATTTTTCTTATGTGGAAGATCCGGACGGAACGCTCATAGAATTTGTGGAAACGTTCCGTATCCCGGTAATCAAACGGTTAGGGCTGTATATAGATCTGAGAAACAAAGATGACAAAAACCCCCTGAGCCGCTTTATTACAAAATCCCTGAGGCTATTGTCTGCAAAACCAAAACGTAAATCCGACACTACAGGAGATCCTGTTCAGTCCTAAAGTGATCAAAGACAGCTTTCTGAAGCCATTCTGAAGCCAGTGTGAGAGAGGCACTGGGAGGAGTAACCGGTATGCACAAGTTAAAAAAATCCTCTCTGATAGTTGATGCAGAAGGGGTTACACTGCCACAAAAAGCGATCACCTTTTTTCCGTGTTTCTTAGCCAGGCGTGCCACCCCCATGGGGGCCTTGCCCATAGCCGTTTGATCGTCCATTCTTCCTTCTCCGGTGATGATCATGTCTGCGTTTCTGATCTCCTCTTCCAGACCAATGGCATCCATGATCACACCGACTCCTGATTCCAGACTTGCATTCAGGAACTGCACAAATGCATAACCCAATCCGCCGGCTGCCCCGGCTCCGGGAATATCACGATTATCCTTTTTTACCGAAGACCGGGATTCCAACCTGGCTGCTACATCGGCCAGGTTGGCCAATCCCCTGTCCAGTCTGCGGATATCCTCAGGTGAAGCTCCTTTTTGCGGCCCGAAGATGCAAGCAGCTCCGTTGGGTCCGCACAGGGGGTTGTTCACATCGCAGGCTATCCGGAAGGTACATTCTTCCAGTAACGGGTGCTTACCCGAGGTACAGATGGAAGCTATACGGTTCAGATCTTTACCGCATACGCCCGTTTCCCTCCCCAGTTCATCACGAAATTCATAGCCGAGGGCATTCAGCATACCAATACCGCCGTCGTTTGTAGCGCTACCTCCGATCCCTATGAGAAAATTCCGGCATCCTTTAGAGATAGCATGAAGAATGAGCTCTCCCACTCCGTAGGTTGTCGTATAGAGCGGATTTCTTTCCTTTTCCGGAACCAACCATAGACCCGCTGCTGCAGACATTTCTATCACTGCTAATACTGGTCCGTTATCTGGTGTAATGATCCCATAGATGGCTTCCACCTGTCCTTTGAGGGGACTCCTGACCTTGATGGTTCTGTATGTACCCCCAAGACCCTGGATCAGTGCAGTCACCGTACCTTCACCTCCATCGGCTATCGGTAATACCCTTACCTCTGGAACTTCACCAGGTATGGACTGGAAGGCCTTTTCAATGCCCCGTTGTACGGCATGACCGGCATCGAATGATGTCAGGGTGCCCTTGAACGAGTCCATGACCACTACTATTTTCACAATCCAGCTTTTTTGCTTTTTCTGATCAGATTTTGTTCGACAATTGCCTGGATAATTTCGGTCAAAGCATAAGCCAAACAGATAATTCCTGCAAAAATAGTCAGTGTCATAGCTGCCTGAAACGGATTAATCAGGATTACTATGCTGAGTATACAAATGATAACCGGATTGATATAAATATACCAAGGTAGACCTATGGCATGTGTTTTCCGGAACTGTATAATTCCGGTGATCTGTGTAATGGAAGACAACAACAGTACAATCCCTGTCAGGAACATGGTCAGTCCTGCAAAAAAACCGGGGAATAGGAGTAAAAGCACTGCAAATGCCATAAAGATAAGGGCTGTCATATACAGGAGCCGCTGCAGGCCTTTGTCTGGGTTTCTCCTGCCAGATGGATGAGTTTCTCCGGGTTGCCGGCTGTCTTTCCAGGCAAAATACAAGGCAAACAATCCGCCTACCAGTAGAATGGCGGCAAGAAGCCTGATTAGCGTGTGGACGCTTCCTTCAGGGTTAACCAATAAGAAAATACCCAGGGCCATTCCCAGCAGGCCCCTTAGGACAGAATAACGGATGTAGGATATGGCTTTCATATTAAAGAAATGTTAATTGTATAAAGATAATAATTTTTTACATTTGTCCGTTAGAGGGATCATTATGGCCACTTACCTTCAGGTTGAAAACCTTACTAAATCATACGGGGACAGAATCTTATTCAGTCAGATATCGTTCCACATCAATCAGGGGGATAAGATTGCCCTGGTAGCTGCCAACGGAAGTGGAAAGTCATCCCTGCTGAACGTCCTTGCCGGTAAGGAATTGCCTGAAAGCGGAGGGAGCGTGATGTTCATGAAAAATATTGGAGTAGCTTACCTTGAACAGGATCCGGTATTCGATCCCGGCATGTCGGTCAGGGAACATCTTCGCCGGGCCAATAAAAAGGTCTTTAAGGCCATAACGGCGTATAACACGGCTTCGGGATCCGGAGAAAGGAAAAAGTTGGAAAAGGCGATCAGCGACATGGACCGGTTGGGTGTGTGGAATTATGACCAAAGGATGGACAAGATACTGACCTCGTTAAAATTTGGGCTTGCCGGAAGATCTATGGGGACATTGTCCGGCGGAGAGGTCAAAAAAGTGGCTATTGCCGCCTTGTTGTTGCAGGATGCAGAGTTTTTGATAATGGATGAACCTACCAATCACCTGGATATTGAAGTCATAGAATACCTGGAAGAGTATCTGTCTGCTTCTTCGGCCACCTTGTTCATGGTCACACACGACCGCTATTTTCTGGACAGGGTATGTAACTCCATATACGAACTAGAAGATGGGCAATTGTACACCTACCGGGGGAATTACCGGCTGTTCCTTGAAAAAAAGGAGGAACGCATAGCCAACAGGGCGGCGGAAACGGATAAGGCCAGAAATCTTTACCGCAGGGAACTGGAATGGATACGCAGCACCCCCTGTGCAAGGACAGGTAAGTCAAAATCCAGGAAAGATGATTTTAACCGGCTCAAAGAAAAGATACAACTTTCAGATAATGAGCGCAAAATACAGATTAATGCCGGCGTTGCCCGCTTGGGAGGAAAGATCATTCATTGCAAAGACCTGTCTTTCCATTATGGGGCGGAATGTATGCTCAAAGACTTCTCCTACAATTTTCAGAGGTATGAAAAGATCGGGATCATAGGCGGTAATGGGGTGGGGAAAACTACTTTTCTTAAATTGATCACCGGAGAACTCACTCCGGATTCAGGAGAGTTACAGCTTGGACAGACCGTCCGTTTTGGGTTTTACCGTCAGGAGGGGATACAGTTCAATCCGGGGGACACCGTTTTTGATGTGGTACATGACATTGCCGAGGTAGTAACTCAGGCCGATGGGGGCCAAGTCCCCGTCGGTACCTTTCTGAACCGCTTTCTGTTTCCCCCGCCTACACATCAGGTCAGGGTGGAAAAGCTGAGCGGGGGTGAAAAACGTCGCCTGTATCTGCTTACCATACTTATGCGCAATCCTAACTTTTTAATCCTGGACGAACCCACCAACGATCTGGACATCCTGACCCTGAACGTGCTTGAGGAATACCTGGAGCATTTTAAAGGTTGTGTGCTGATCGTTTCTCATGACAGGTATTTCATGGACAAACTGGCAGACCATCTTTTCATATTCCAGGGCGACGGGATTGTGCGGGATTATCCGGGCAAATGCAGCGAGTATTACAGGACCCTTTCCATCCCGGAAAGTAAGACTTCAGAAAGAAAAAAGGAAATCAGGCATACACCGGTTAAGAAAAAGATCACCTACAGGGAGCAAAAGCGCATGGAAGAGCTTGAACAAATGATCCAGGAGCTTGACCAAGAGAAAGCAGAACTGGAAAAGGTGCTCTCGGACCCCGCCCGCCCGCTGGAAGAAATCACCGGTGCCTCGGTAAGGATGGGCGAAATACTCGAATCTCTGGAAAAAAACTGGGAAGAACTGCTCGGTCTGGAAGATCAGCGGGTTTGTTGTAGCCAATAGGACCAGCTAATTATTGTTTGACCTGGTCCAGGTCTACCAGGTTGTTAAGGATGGCGTAAATGGTCAGTCCGGAAGGTGAGTGGATCTGAAGCTTGTTGGCAATATTCTTGCGGTGTGTCATAACTGTATGGATTGACAGAAAAAGTTTTTCGGCTATCTGTTTATTGGTCAGCCCCTTGGCGACTTCCACTATAACTTCCTTTTCCCTATTGCTCAAATCCTTCGAGGTGTCACTTTTTTCTTTCAGATCAAGCAGTTTCACAATTTTATTCCTGATCTGCTCTGCAGAATCGTAAATGGATACCGATTCATCGTAATGCTTCAGTGTATGACGATCTGCCAGGGAATGCAGCAGGGCCAGTGTTTTCATTTTATTGTTCCCTGTCAGTGTCCTGATCTTTCTGATTATCGCCGGATCTGTAGCAACGGGATTTACAATGAGCAAATCGGGGGTGGGATTGCTAACATTACAATCAAAGCTGTTTACGTCTGCAATCTCTATTACATAGATATCCAGGATGCCAATGCGTTTGAGAACCTCTATCATACCGGCACGTAATATCTCTGATGGTTCTGCCAGGGCTACGTGGATCTTTCTGCTCATTGTTTCCTCAAATTGAATTCCATTTGGGATATCATAGGTACGAACAGGTTATCTTCAATGAAATTATGGGAGGCCAAGTCCTGTGCACAGACAAAAATGTCAAACAGGACAGCGTTTAGCTCATCTGCGTTCCCGGGAGGATAATATTTAATCAGGATGTTCTTCAGTTCCGATAGTTTGGACTCAATACTATCGTGCTGCCGGCAAAAAACCCGGATGCTGTAGTCGCCTCGTTTTTTACCGGTCAACAGCGACCGGACATATGGGAATACGGTTTCTTCTTCGTAATCCATATGGGTGTGAACCTGTTCCACGTATTCGTCATAGAACCTGATGATGGCACTGACTGCTTTGTCGTCCTGGGTGCCCAGGGCAGCCAGAAGTTTCTGTCTGATAGAAGGGAGGCGAAAATCCAGAAAGTGGCTGTGGGAATTGTGGAGATATTCCAGCAGGCATGGAAGGGATGGCTCTGCCGTTTCATCCCTTATTCCGCTAACCAGCAGGTTTACCACAGCCAGAAAAGTGTTTTCATCCACATGATTCATGTGGCACACCTGTCGGATGGTTTTTTCTCCAAATCCGGGAGATATTCCAAAACGACTCATGACAAAAAGCATGGGAAAATTGTCACAAATCAGTTCGCTCATACTATCCGACGATGTATATTTTCCCAATTTGTACATGATTTTGCCCGGTTTAAAGCATAAAGATAATAAAAAAAGTCAGGTGAACAGGATCAGGCTCAAAGCCATTATAGCCATACCCGAGATCAGGCCATAAATGGCAATGTGGTGTTCTCCATATTCGTGAGCTCCCGGCAACAGTTCGTCAATGGATATGAAAACCATGATGCCGGCTACTATGGCAAAGACACAGCCCATTACTACGGGAGTAAGAAAGGGCATAAGGATTAAATAGGCCAACAAAGCACCCAGCGGTTCTGCCAAAGCCGAAAGCAGCGTTATTCCAAAAGCTTTTTTCCTGCTTCCTGTGGCGTAATAGATAGGGATAGATACTGCAATTTCTTCAGGAATGTTGTGAATGGCTATAGCCGTGGCAATGGCGATGCCCAGTGTGGAATTTTCCAGTGCAGCCATAAAAGTAGCGATCCCTTCTGGAAAGTTGTGCACGGCTATGGCAATGGCTGTCATAACGCCCATTTTCATCAAGCTTGGCTTTTTCATGCCTGTCACGCCCTCGCCCATCTCTTCTACAGAATGTGCTTCGTGAGGGTTCCCGAAGGAAGGCACAAAACGGTCGATCAGCGCGATGATGGCCATCCCGGTAAAAAAGAAGATCACAGTCAACAAAAGGCCCTGCTTTTCCCCCATGTTTTCTGCCAGGATGGAACGGGCCTCGGCAAATATTTCCACAAATGCCACATAAATCATAACCCCGGCGGACAATCCCAGCGAGTATGAAAGCAATTTACGGTTTGTCCTTTTGGCAACAAAAGTTATAGCAAACCCTATCAGTGTAGCCAGACCTGCGAACAAGGCCAACAGAAAAGGCAGAAGAATTCTTGAATCCATAGGGGGAATTTTTAAATAAAACGCAAAGATACCAAGGATTCATTTCCCGTAAATACCCAATTTAGGGTATTATATTTTGTAGAGATGTCTTATCTTTGCCGTTCAATATGATCGCCCCGTCCCGAAATATTAAGATCACTGCCCTAGTACTGGCGTTCCTCTTTATGGGGTATTATGCAGGCGCAACTTTATTTTATCACAGTCATACCGATAACCGACAGGTTATCTCACACTCGCATCCTTATACTTCACGAAATCATACACATACAAGTGAGCAGTTGCAGCTGATTTCTTTTTTATCGGTTGTAATAATGACACTCCCCGCAGTTATCGTTTTTTGGGGGCTTCTTAACATTTTTACCGGGGTCTTTCTTTTTACCGGTATTCCTTCAATTTATGCTGCAAAGCGTACAGTTCTCAGTCTGAGAGCTCCTCCCGTAATGTAATTATTTTCCATTTTTTGAGTTTAAGAAATAATTATCATTACGTAACATAAATCCATGAAAAAAATAGTATTGACTTTATTGCTGCTTGTTACTGTATTTACTGTATCCGATGCGCAGCAAAGACAACATAGAAAAAGAGAAAGAAGGGGAGCTATCCTTACAGGATACATAACAGATGCTTCTACCGGTGACAGCCTGGGATATGCTTCCGTAGTGCTGCACGGTACTACGTTAATGGCCATAGCCAACGATTTCGGCTATTACAGACTGGATCATATTCCGGAAGGATTTCACACTATAAGGGTTTCACTGGCAGGGTACAGTCCTGCTTCTTTTTCCGTTGAGCTAAAAGAGGGTGAAATGGCTATACAGGATATAAAACTGGTTCCCGATGTGGTCGCATTGGACCAGATAGTCATTTCTGCCAGCAGGACAGAAGTTGTCCGGCGTAACAGTCCCGGTTTGGTAAATGTTATGACCTCAGGTCTCATAGAACAGACCAATGCCTTTTGCCTTGCCGAGGCACTGCCTTTTCAGCCTGGTGTGCGGGTTGAGAACCAATGCCAAAATTGCGGATTCAACCAGGTCAGGATCAACGGGCTGGATGGTCATTATTCGCAGATCCTGATAGATTCCCGTCCGGTCTTCTCGGCTTTGGCTGGGGTGTATGGTCTGGAGCAGATCCCGGCCAATATGATAGACCGTGTGGAGGTCTTGCGTGGGGGAGGCTCGGCTCTGTATGGATCTTCGGCCATCGGGGGTACCATCAATATCATTACGCGTGATCCCGTAACAAACGATGCGGAAGTGGCGCATACGATTACTACTATTGGAGGAGGGAAAGCATGGGATAACAACACGACTTTTAATACTTCATTGGTTACCGGGAACGGAAAAGCAGGTTTTTTGGCATACGGTCAAAAACGTTCACGGCAGGGATATGATCACACTGGAGACGGTTTTACCGAGTTGCCGGAGATACGGAGTAATACCATAGGATTTCGCACCAATTTTAAGATGGGTCTAAATGCAAAACTTGCTCTTCAATATCATGGAATAGGAGAATACAGACGGGGAGGAAATAAGCTGGAGCGTCCGCCTCATGAAGCGGATATCGCTGAACAGCTTGAACATCAGATCCACGGAGGAGGCGTTTCTTATGATCTGTTTTCTTCTGATTATAGCAACCGACTGAATCTGTTTACATCTATGCAATATATTGACCGCAAGAGCTATTACGGAGCAGGACAGGATCCCCAGGCTTACGGGACCACAAAAGATATGACTGTAGTGTCCGGGATACAGTATACACATAAATGGGAGCGTTTATGGTTTATGCCTGCTGAATTTGTTTCGGGCATGGAGTATAATTACAACGGATTGTATGACCGTTATTTGGGATATGACTCGGAAACACATCAGATCATTCATGATGTCAGTCTTTATGTTCAGAACGAATGGCGTAACGACAGGTGGGGATTTCTGGCAGGAGTCAGGGCAGATAAGCATAATCTGATAGATCACGTGATCTTCTCGCCCCGGGTAAATGTGCGATTTAATCCTACACGTAATGTGAATTTCAGGACTTCTTATTCCACGGGATTTCGTGCGCCCCAGGCATTCGACGAAGATTTTCACGTTGCGGTTGTTGGAGGAGACCGTGTGGTAACCGTCCTGGCGGATGATCTGAAAGAAGAAAAATCCGGAAGTTTTAGTTTCTCTGCAGACCTCTACCATTCTTTTGGTAAGGTACAGACCAATCTTATAGTGGAGTTGTTCCACAACCGGCTGCGGGATGTGTTTGCGTTGAGGATGCTGGATCATAAAGATAAAGACGGGAACAGAGTATTGGAACGTTATAATGGTTCCGGGGCTGTTGTCAAGGGAATGAATGTGGAGGGGAAAGCTATTTTGTCCAGCAGTTTCCAGGTTCAGGCAGGAATCACTTATCAGAAAAGTACGTATATAGAGCCGGAACAGTGGAGTGAGAATCCTTCGGTTGCACCGGTAACGCGTATATTCCGTTGTCCGGATTTATACGGATACCTTACTTCAACTTTGACCTTACCGGGTAATTTTAACGTATCTGTATCCGGAAAATATACAGGTTCTATGATCGTACAACACTTCGTGGGTTCGGGCACGTCAGTGGATGAAGCGGTGACTACGCCGTCGTTTTTGGATATGGATCTAAGGCTTGTATATGATATTAGGATCAACAGAAGAACGGGGGCTCAGATCAATGCCGGGATTAAAAACGTGTTCGATTCGTACCAGAGTGATTTTGACAAGGGACCTGAAAGAGACTCGGGCTATGTCTACGGGCCTATGAAGCCTCGTAATTACTTTGTGGGATTGAAATTCAGTTTTTAGAGGGTTTTTGGTGCAGTCAAACTCCATTTAAAACGCAGCCTTGCAGTGGAACGGGTTTTCCCTAATCAATCGTGCAAACTGCAAAGCTTTTATTTGTCAGTGCGGGTAAAGGGACTCGAACCCCCACGCCTTTCGGCACCAGATCCTAAATCTGGCGCGGCTACCAATTACGCCATACCCGCTTTTGCCCGTTAATTTTGAGATTGGTTTTACGGGAGGGCAAAGGTATATTTTTTTTCGGAACTAACAAGAGTGAACAGGTTCCACCTGCTAAAAAAATCGTATCTTGCATACATTCTAAACTACAACTAAAAACAGACTTATATGGGAAAAGAAGCAATTAAAGTATCATCAGTAGATGTTGATAAACTCATTGAAATGTTGAACGCTGCCCTTTCGGAAGAATGGCTGGCATATTACCAATACTGGATCGGTGCCAGGTTGATGGAAGGTCCCATGAGGAGTGAGGTGGAACCTGAATTGCTGGTACATGCCGATGAAGAACTGGGCCATGCCGTTTTGGTGGTGGATCGGATCATTCAACTGGGTGGTACTCCCGTGATCAATCCAAAGGACTGGACAAAACATGCCCGCTGTGCTTACGAGGAACCTTCCGATCCTTACATTGAAAGGATCCTGGAACAAAATTTAGCAGGAGAGAGATGTGCCATCAAAAGGTACCAGGAGATCGCAGACTTTACGGCAGGAAAAGATCACGCTACACACCAGATGGCGGTGCAGATCCTGAACGATGAGCTTGAACACGAAAACGACATCGAAGACTGGATCACAGACCTGGAGCGGATGAAGGAAGAATGGAGAAAGATCAGATTGTGATCTTTTTCTTTCAACAGCCCTTTATGACGGTTCAGGCCGCATTTTTTCCGGTTCCGTAACTTTTATTGAAAGTATTATACCATGAACAACCTGGTAAATTTCAAGACAGGAGATATTTCTGTCACAGGCAGAAGCCATTACTGGGGCGAGATTTACGTATCATTTAAGGATAAGGAAATCGAATATGCCACGCTTTTTGAGGATGTGATCACACAGGTCGGCATTCCCGAACAGCCCGGTTTTTCAATCTATACAGTCAGGTATATCTCTCAGACGGGGAATGCCTTACATCCCACCTGGGCGGTAATTTCATACAAACAGTTGGAAAACAGGTTTAATGCAGAACGATCGTTTGCAAGCCTCCCATGATCCGCTGCTGAACATTCCGGGTATCGGAAAAAGTATGGCAGAGGATTTGCGGGTACTGGGGATAGAATCTGTAGCGGACCTTACGGAAAAAGACCCGCAGCAGATGTATGACCGGTTGTGTGAAATAAGGAATACAAAGCTGGATCCGTGTGTACTGTATGTTTTTCGTTGTGCTGTTTATTATGCAGGCAACAACGTACATGATCCGGAAAAGTTAAAATGGTGGAATTGGAAAGACATAAATCATGAAGGAAAAATTTTTGAACAAGGCCGTTGAACAGGCACTACATGGAATTAGGAATAATTACGGAGGGCCGTTTGGGGCAGTGATCGTAAAAGACGGTAAGATCATAGGTAAAGGTTGCAACAAGGTAACCTCATCCAACGATCCCACGGCCCATGCCGAGATCGTTGCCATCCGCCAGGCCTGTGAGGCAACGAGCAGTTATCATTTACAGGATGCGGTGATCTATACCACTTGTGAACCTTGTCCCATGTGCATGGCTGCCATATACTGGGCCGGAATCCGCACCGTATACTACAGTGCCGACAGGGAAGATGCCGAACGAATTGGTTTTGGCGACAAATTCATATACGAAGAATTGAAACTTCCTCCCGGCAGAAGGACTGTTTCCATGAATCGTCTTGACATACCTGCCATAAAGGATCTTTTCCGGGAATGGGAAAACAAGCAGGATAAGGTGTTGTATTAATGGACTGAAGCTCATGTATAAATATATTTTCGGACCGGTTCCGTCACGTCGGCTTGGCATGTCGCTGGGAGTGGACATGGTACCAAAGAAAGTCTGTTCGCTCAATTGTGTGTATTGTGAGGTGGGGCAAACCACATTGCTGACTACACAAAGGAATGAGTATGTTCCGAAGCGGGAGATCATAGAGGAGTTGAAAGATTTTTTTGCAAACCATCCCGATCCTGATTACATCACTTTTTCAGGATACGGAGAGCCAACATTGAATATAGCCCTGGGGGAAGTGATCGCTTACCTGAAAAAAGAAAAACCCGGGGTCCCTGTCGCCGTACTAACCAACGGGACATTATTCAGTGATCCTGCAGTCAGGCAATCCCTGTTGCAGGCAGATCTGGTGTTACCATCGCTGGATGCTGCGACAACAGAGGTATTTCAAAAGATCAACAGACCGTCCGGAATGCTGGATCTGGAAAAATATCTGGAAGGTCTGGCAGACTTCAGAAAGGAATTCACCGGCAAAATCTGGCTGGAAGTTTTTATTCTTCCGGGATTCAATGATTCGATCCCTCAATTGGATGGGCTAAAAAAAGCGATCCTGAAAATTCATCCCGATGCCGTGCAACTTAACACCCTGGACAGACCCGGGACCGAACCCGGTCTGAGGAGTGCCACTCGTAAAGAGCTGGAAAGCATAAAGGATTATTGGGATATTCAGGGAGTTGAGATCATCTCTTCTTCTACCACAAGAAAAAATACAACAGCATACCGGGAAGACATCCGGGATGCGATCCTGGAGACTATAAACCGAAGGCCGTGCACGCTGGATGATATTTCACGCATTACAGGTTTGCATGTGAACGAAATAAACAAATACCTGGATACCCTGGAGGAAACAGGAGATATCCTTACTGAAAGACAGGAGAGGGGACTGTTCTATATACCTGCCAACAGAAATGAAAAATGAGACATCAAATAAAAATGGGATAATATTATGGAAAGTATAGACAAATGGGTTGAAAAAGTGATCATGAGCATGGGTGTTTCAGAAGGAGCTGCTCCCTATCTGAGGCTGCTATCACTGCTGATTGTTGTAGGGCTCCTGTCCTGTGTTTTTTTCTATATTACCAAAAGGCTGGCCAACGGCATATTATACAAATACATAAAAAGGACACGGGTAAAGTGGGATGACCTTCTGTTGGATAATAGGATCTTTTCTACGCTGGCACATATAGTACCTGCCGTTATAGTACGCATCATAGCCCCCATATTGTTCCGGGATTTTGAAAAAATACTCCCCCTGGTGGTCAAGCTCACAGACAGTTACCTTATCATAGTCATTCTTATGATCATCACAGCCATGTTACGGGTGGCAGAAAAAATACTCGCAAAGTCTAAGGCATTCACAGACAAGCCCTTATCTAGCTATTTTCAGCTGATAAGGATCATACTGTATATTGCTGCCGGAATCCTGATTCTTTCAATATTATTGGGAAAATCACCTGTTTATTTTCTGAGCGCTTTTGGCGCCATGACAGCCCTGATCATGCTGGTTTTTAAGGATACGATTCTGGGATTTGTTGCCAGTGTTCAAATTTCTGCCAATGATATGGTACGTGTAGGTGACTGGGTAGAAATGCCCAAATTTAATGCCGACGGGGATGTCATAGCTATCAATCTGAATACGG
This sequence comes from Bacteroidales bacterium Bact_09, assembly GCA_001603455.1. Classification (GTDB taxonomy): domain Bacteria; phylum Bacteroidota; class Bacteroidia; order Bacteroidales; family UBA932; genus DMER64. The sequence continues at coordinate 46,097 of LUZA01000033.1, forward strand.
TCAAAGTGCAAAACTGGGACAAGACGGTTACTACCATTCCCACGTATTACTTTATTACCGACAGCTTTAAAAACTGGCGGGGAATGAAGGAAAGCGGAGGAAGACGCATCAAAAGGGCTTTGTATATCAATGCCCGGACGGTTAAGTTCGTGGATTCCTCGACCAGGAACCGTTATGAGCAGTATCATCTGCTGAAAAATTACATAGTTGAAAAGCAGAAAGAGATAGAGCTGTTTAACCAGGAGCACGAAGTGGATACTTCTGTGCTGATTAATGGAAGAAGGATGACGAATATGGGTGTCTTCCGTCATTATATTGAAGCCTATTTACGTAACCACAAGGGCATACGTACGGACATGACGCTGATGGTAAGACAGTTAAGTATTGAAGACAGGGGGATCCCCCTAGAGATCTATTGTTTTACAACGACAACGGTCTGGGTACAGTATGAGGAGATCCAGGCAGATATTTTCGATCATTTGCTGGCAGCGGTATCTTTCTTTGACCTGGAGATATTCCAGCAGCCCGGCGGAAGTGATATAACACGTGCCTTTTCCGGGAAATAAGATGCTTATCGGTCCAGATGGGCAGGAAAAGTGATCAGGTCCATCTGTCTGAGGATTTCCTGCCTGCGCCTTAAAACGTAGGCAGAAGGGTTTCTGGAGCTGAGGCGTAAAGGATTGGGCAACGTGGCGGCGATCAGTGTGGCCTGCGTTTTGGTCAGTCTGAAGGCCGATGTATTGAAATACCGGCGTGCGACCGCCTCGGCCCCGTAGATTCCTTTTCCCATCTCGATGGAGTTGAGGTAAACTTCCAGGATCCTTTCTTTGCTCCAGAACAACTCGATCAGGAACGTGAAATAGGCTTCCAGTCCTTTTCGGAACCAGGAAGAGCGTGGCCAGAGGAAAACGTTTTTGGCGGTTTGCTGAGATATGGTACTGGCGCCCCTTGGCCGGCGACGTGTTTTGTTTTCCTGTCTTGCTTTTTGTATCTGTTCCAGGTCGAATCCCCTGTGCTCGAAGAAACGTTGGTCCTCAGAAGCAATAACGGCCTTTTTTAGACTGCCGGCAATCGCTTCCAGGGGAACCCAGTGGTGGTAAATAGCAGCCTTTCCGTCCTCCTTTCTTTGTTCTGCATAACGTATGATCATCAGTGGAGTAACCGGGACGGGGACAAACCGGTATAGAAGCACCATCAGGATGCTCAAAGTAAATAAACCGGCAATAAGCCATAATATACCACGATATGCCTTTTTCAACATGACAAAGTATAATGATTATGTTCAGAACTCTGTGTTGTAGCTTGTCTTTTGGCTACGGATACGTTTATCTATATATTTGGAATTCAGCAACCGGAGAATGCCCATGTAGTCGAGTTTAAATTCCAGAACGTCCCCGACCTTATACTTTTTGGGATTATCTCCCAGGTCTACAACTAACATGTCTGAGCTGCCTCCAACTATAGAAATGTCCTTGTCTGCTGGTGTAAGATGCTTTATGTCAATGTCCAGCAATCCCACATCTATCAGGGCACGGTAGCTTGTCTTACCCTGTAACGAATTATCAAAGGTTGGCGTTTCTCCTTCCAGGTTGGTACCGAACTCACCGGTTGGAACCTGAGGTTTTTCTATCAGTTCTATGATTTCGGAGAACAGAACAAATACATCAGTCCTCATCTGAGGGAGCGAGGTGTCGTTGTAAACATCTGTTCCACAGAAAAGGGTTTCCCCTACACGGAAATGGTTGATACCCGCAGGCAACAGACGTTTAAAAATCAGAGGAATGGTTACAGAAGAACCGCCCGATACGTATTTGATCTTCTTGTTGAATTTTGTTTCTATGAGTTGCTGGTACAGGCAAAGCTGTATAAGTTTATCCTGGTTTGGAAGGATTCCATAAAGGCAGCTTAGGTTGGCCCCTATACCTACTACATCTATGTGATCCATGCGAAATACCTTTTCGTAAAATTCAATCACATTATCCCGCATGATTCCTTCTCTGAGTTCACCCAGTTCTATCATGATAATCACTTTGTGGACCTTGCCCTGCTTTTGTGCCTCGAGGGAAAGCAGATGCAGGGTATCAAGTTCTGTGTTCATGCTTATATCGGCATATTGTACGACGCCTTTGACGGAATGTTTGGCGGGTGGTTTGATATAGATGGTCTCTATATCGGGCCTGATGTTTTTGATCAGTTTAAGATTTGATACCCTGGAATCGCAAACCTGATTGATCTTGAGTTGTAGCACTTCCTGGATATAATTCTTGTTCCTGCAGAGTAATTTTGTCACAACAGACCACTGGATGTTTCTCTTTTTGAAAAGTTTATCCAGATAATCGAAATTGGCTTTCAGTTTAACTGTATCAAGTGATATGTATGCCATTTTATTGTGATTTTATGTATCTCATTTCAAGGTATTTGTTTGTGAAACCAAGTTTTTCATACAACAATTTGGCGGGATTGTGGGGCTCAACGTGAAGCGCCACATTGCCCTGAGCAGTTTTCAGGGCAAGTTGCATCATTTTTTTCCCGATCCCCTGGCCTCTGTAGGCATTGTTGGTGGCAATATATACCAGCAGGTTTTCGGGTACAAACCCGGACATGCCGGTTTTTGTGACTACAACCACACAGGTCATGGTTTCATTCTGTAAAGATTTCAGGATGAAGCCTCCAGGAGAGGCAGTTTCCTTTAGGGCATAAGCGATGGCTTTTTCAATATCGGTCCTGGCATCGCCGAAATTTTCCAGGTGAAGGAATAAAAATTCCACCATGGCTTTTTTTTCTGCTGCACAGGGCCTGTTGTTTTCGTCGTAACATATGATGTTCATAATGATTCAATTTTATGATTTAGTAGATTTGATGAGGTGAAGCAGAGCCCAGCCTTCCTTTTCCTTAAGGGAAAATACGCTCAATCCATTCCTTTGGGCTGCCTGGGAAAGTGCACTCACATCGGCTGTATAAAATCCACTCAATAAAAGATGTCCCGGTTCAGGACACAGGCCGCGTGCCAATGTATCCATTTCATCTATGAGAATATTGCGGTGAATGTTGGCCAATATTAATCCGTACCTGTTGATTTGAACAAGGGATGCATCGCCGTATTTTACCACTATTTTATGAGTTATCCTGTTTCTCCGGACATTTTCCCTGCATGCATACACGGCCCTTCTGTCGTTATCTACTGCATGTACAGGCACTGCAGCATCCATTTTTGCTGTCAGAATGGCCAGTATCCCGGTCCCGCAACCCAGATCCAATATATACCTGTTTTTGATCAACCCTTCCTGCTCAAGTTCCAGTAAGGATTCCATCATCATATAAGTGGTGGGGTGGTGCCCTGTTCCAAAAGACAATTCTGGCCGTATTACCAGGCGCCATTTAACAGGGGGCCAGATAGGCACCATGGTTTCTTTTCCCGGAGCCCTTACACTGCATCCCTTCCCGGTTTTGATTATTATTGGGCTAAACCGGGACTCCCAGTCTGCATTCCAGTTCTTTTCTGCAACAAATTCTTTAGAATAATCTGTTATATCATAAGATTCCAGAATGATCCTCAGATGTGATTCCCGGAATTCTGCTGCCGGTATGTAAGCCTTGAGGATAGGTGTTTCAGAGAGAAATCCTTCGTAACCGATTGCGGAAAGTTCTGCCGTAAGGATCTCTTCTGTCTCCTCCTTGTATGGTTCAATGACTATACTGACAGCTATATGGTCCATCACGGTCTGGCAAACGATCCGGCAATGGCCAAAAAATCGTCTGCTTTGAGCGAAGCACCCCCTATCAATCCTCCGTCCACATCTCTTTGGGCAAAGATCTCGGCCGCATTGGATGGTTTGCAACTTCCCCCGTATAAAATGGGAGTGGATTCTGCCAATTCTCCAAACGATTCTGCCAGAAAAGCACGAATGAAAGCATGCATCTCCTGCGCTTGCCCGGAGGTGGCTGTTTTTCCCGTACCTATAGCCCACACGGGTTCATAGGCAACGATCACCTTTCTGAACTCATCGGGATCAAGCTGGCAGAGAACCTCCCTTAATTGTGAAGAAACAATCTGAAAATGCAAGTTCGATTCACGCTTAGAGAGAACTTCCCCTACACAGAAGATGGGTCTTAGTCCGCCGTCCAGGGCCAGTTTTATTTTATCCAAAAGGATCTGATTTGTTTCTCCATAGTATTGCCTTCTTTCGGAGTGTCCCAGGATCACATATTGACAGGGAACCGATGCCAGCATAGATGACGAGACTTCGCCTGTAAAGGCCCCGTTGTTCCTGTCGGCACAATTTTGGGCTGCAAGCCCCGGATTTTTACGGGCTCCAATCAGACAGGCTATCGGGAACAGATGTGTGAAGGGTGGGGCTACTATCAGGGTCACTCCTTCCGGAACACGGTCCAGACCTGAAAGAATGTCTTCCGCCAGATGTTTACCCTCCTGGATGGAAGTGTTCATCTTCCAGTTTCCGGCTACGATCTTTTCTCTCATATTTTTGATGTTATTTGATGATGTATCTACCCTGCAAAGGTAAGAATTTGATTGGTTTTTTGACGATTAATACCTACTTTTGCAGCCCCTTATAAGATTAATAATATGAATATCACTAAGAAACAAATTGATGACCTTTCCCTGCAGGTAACCGTTGCAGTTCAAGAGAGCGATTACAGCGAGAAAGTGAAAAAAGCCCTGAATGATGTCCGTAGAAAGCTGGAAATCAAGGGTTTTAGAAAAGGAATGGTCCCAATGGGTATCGTTCAGAAGATGTATGGACGCTCCACATTGCTTGAACAGGTCAATACAATTATGTCGGAGGCTCTGAACGATTATATGAAAAAAGAAGAGATACATGTAATCGGAGAACCTCTGGCCTCTGAAGAACAGTCCAAAACTGACTGGGACAATGATACGGACTTCTCGTTTTCTTTTGACTTGATGCTTGCTCCCAAGGTAGATATTCCCATAGACAATAACCTGCATATCTCATATATCAGGAAAGAGATCAAAGAAAAGGACGTCGAAGAGTATATCGACGGCCTTTTAAAGCAACACGGCACTATGAAGGTGGCTGAGAAGGCAGAAAAGGAAGACTTCCTGAGGGCAGATATGAAACAGGGAGACCTCTTGATCAGCGATTCATACCTAAACCTCAAAACAGTCGCGAAACTTAAGGACAAGAAAGTTTTCATTGGCAAAGCAGTGGGGGACGAGGTAGAGGCTGATATTACAATTCTCTTACCCAAAGAAGCAGATCGTTCGGCCCTTTTACAGGTCAAACCGGAAGAATTGGAACGATTCACCAATCCTGTATTCACTTTTGTGATCAAAGAGATCAAGCGCTTTGAACCTGCAGAGGAAAACCAGGATCTGTACGACAAGCTGTATGGTCTCGGAAATGTTACCACCCGGGAAGCTTTTGTGGAAAAAGTAAGAGAACAAATGGAAAGAAACAACGAAGGAGAAAGCAATTACCTTTTTGGACAGGAAGTCCGGAAGGTGCTTGTGGAAAAGGCTGCTATACGGCTCCCCGAGAAACTCCTCAAGCGATGGCTGTATGAGGGGAATGACGGCAAGTTCACAATGGAGCAGATAGAGAAGGATTTTCCTGCATTCCTGGAAGATTTCCGCTGGCAACTTGTCAGGGAATACATTATGAAAACAGCCGGGATCAAGGTAGAAAAGGACGACATGGTACAGAGTGCCGTGGCTATGGCACGATACCAGTTTGCTATGTACGGATTGAACAACGTTCCAGACGAGCACCTGGTTAAATATGCGGAAAGCATGCTGGCTAATGAAAAGGAGGCAAGGAATCTCTACGAGAGAGCAGAAGAAAACAAAGTTATTTCGTATATTCGCGAAAACGTTACAGTCAATATCAAAGAAGAATAAGAAATGACTGAATTTGAAAAATATGCTATCAGGCATAAAGGTATCAGCAGTATGAGTTTGCACAGGTACCAGTCTTTGTATGGGAATCCTCAGGGATCCATAACTCCTTATATCATTGAGGAGCGTCAGCTGAATGTTGCCCAAATGGACGTGTTCAGCCGTCTGATGATGGATAGGATCCTTTTCCTTGGTGTTCCCATTCTGGACGAGGTGGCCAACATTGTGCAGGCCCAGCTTCTTTTTCTGGATTCGCTGGATCCGGGAAAAGACATACAAATGTATATCAATTCTCCCGGTGGTGCAGTTACTGCAGGACTTGGGATATACGACACCATGCAGTTGGTCCATTCAGACGTGGCAACCATTTGTACCGGCCAGGCCGCTTCTATGGCCGCTGTGTTGCTGGCTGCCGGCAATACGGGCAAACGCTCTGCCCTGCCCCATGCCCGTGTGATGATCCATCAACCGGTAGGAGGGGTGGAAGGACAGGCAGCCGACATGGCGATAGCTGTCAAGGAGATACTTGAGCTTCAGAAACAGCTTTATCAAATACTTGCTGACCATACCAGGAAATCCTTGGAACAGATTACAAAAGATGCCGACAGGGATTTCTGGATGCGTGCCCAGGATGCTGTTCAATACGGGATCATTGACGAGGTGTTGAGGAAAGCCAAAAAATAATGCAGAAAAAACCCCTGGACATTGATCATTGTTCTTTCTGCGGAAAGTCAAGTAAAGAAACTGGCATGCTCATTTCCGGGCTCCACGCTTCCATTTGTGAAGATTGTCTTCACGATGCTACACTGGTACTGGAAGAAATGTACGGTCACAAGGTCAGGGAATCTGTCTCTCCCGACCCTGTACCTAATGGCAAATTAATGACCCCAAAAGAGATAAGTAACTTTCTTGATCAATACGTCATAGGACAGGATCAGGCCAAAAAGTTCCTCTCAGTAGCCGTATATAATCATTACAAACGAATACGTTCCAGCAAAAAGGAAGATGTTGACGTAGAAAAATCCAATATCCTTCTGGTAGGGCCCACGGGGACAGGTAAAACATTACTAGCTAACACCATAGCCAGGATGCTCAACGTTCCTTTTGCTATAGTCGATGCCACGGTCCTTACCGAGGCCGGGTATGTGGGGGAAGATGTGGAAAGCATCCTTACACGGCTGCTTCAGGCCTCGGACTACAATGTAGCGAAGGCAGAGCAGGGGATCGTTTTTATAGACGAAATAGATAAGATAGCGCGTAAAAGCGACAATCCTTCCATTACCAGAGATGTTTCGGGGGAAGGGGTGCAACAGGCTTTGCTTAAACTGTTGGAAGGAACCATCGTTAATGTACCTCCTCAGGGAGGCCGGAAACACCCGGAACAACATCTGATACCTGTTAATACCCGCAATATTTTGTTCATATGTGGCGGCGCTTTTGAAGGTATTGAAAGAAAGATCGCCCAGCGTCTCAATACCAGTGTGGTAGGGTACGGTATGGCTGAAAAAAAATCTTATATAGACAAAGACAATCTGATCCAGTATGTTGCGCCACAGGACCTGCGGGCATACGGGCTCATACCCGAGATTGTCGGCCGTGTACCAGTGATTACTTACCTTAACAAACTTGACAAGGAAGCTTTGAGGGATATTCTGACAAAACCAAAAAATGCCCTGGTCAAACAATACAAGCACTTGTTCGCACTGGATGGCATAAGGTTGTCGATAGACGGAGAAACACTCGGATATATTGTAGATACGGCTATTGACTTCAAGCTGGGTGCCAGGGGATTGCGTTCTATATGTGAGGCGATTATGGTAGATGCCATGTATGATGCACCCTCGTCTGGACGGAAATCCCTGCGTATTACTTTGCCTTACGCAAAAAAACGTGTGGAAAGACTGACAAAAATCATATAAATCAAGATATTATGAGTGATATAAAAGATTTTATTGTTAAAAATTCCCCACGTTTTCTGGACGAACTTTTCATCCTGCTAAGAATTCCTTCGATCAGTTCCCAGAAGGAGCACAAGGACGATATGCACCGGTGTGCCCGGCAGTATGTTGTGTCATTGATGGAAGCCGGAACCGACAGGGCAGAGATATATTCCACCCAGGGTCATCCCGTCATATATGCCGAGAAAATCATTGATCCCCAAAAACCCACGGTTCTTGTTTATGGTCATTATGACGTACAACCGGTCGATCCCGTTGAATTGTGGAAATCTTCCCCGTTTGAACCTGTGATCCGTGACGGAGCCATCTACGCTCGAGGGGCCAACGATGATAAGGGACAGTCATTTATGCATGTCAAAGCCTTTGAATACCTGGTCTCTAAGAATGAACTTCCCTGCAATGTAAAATTCCTTATTGAAGGAGAGGAAGAAATCGGGTCCCCTTCTTTAGGGGAATGGGCCAGGCAGAACAGGGATATGTTGGCCTGTGACGTGATCCTGGTATCGGATACTACCATGATCAGTGAAGCGGTCCCATCCATCAATACAGGGATGCGTGGACTGGCCTATCTGGAGGTTAAGGTTACCGGACCCGATAAAGATTTACACTCGGGACATTATGGAGGTGCCATTGCCAATCCCATCAATGTCCTTTGCGGGATGATCGCTCAATTGATAGACAATAAAGGCAGGATCACCATCAAAGGCTTCTATGACGATGTGGTTGAACTTTCCACTGAGGACAGGGCTATGCTTGCACGTGCCCCGTTTGACCTGGAACATTACAAGAGATCGATAGGGATAAATGACATCGCCGGAGAAGAAGGATATACCACACTGGAAAGGACCGGCATCCGTCCATGTCTGGATGTAAACGGGATATGGGGCGGTTATACGGGAGAAGGAGCTAAAACAGTGATTCCTTCTTTCGCTAGGGCCAAAATATCTATGCGTCTGGTACCCAACCAGGACCACAAAAAAATCGCACATTTGTTCGCCAAACATTTTAAATCTATTGCTCCTGCGGGAGTTTCGGTAGAAGTAGTTGAACACCACGGAGGACAAGGTTTTCTTGCGCCTATATCATCACCTATGTACCAGGCCGCTGCTAAAGCAGTAGGACAGGTCTATGGAATTGAGCCTGTGCCCAGTCGCGGGGGAGGCAGTATCCCTGTGCTTGCCGAGCTGGAGGGAATTCTGGGAGCTCCGCCACTGCTGATGGGATTCGGACTGGAACGGGATACCATCCATTCTCCCAATGAAAGTTACCTGTTAAGCCAGTTCCATAAGGGGATTGAATCCATCATTTTGTTTTACAAGTATTCAGGTTATTTGGCGTAATTGACTGCCCTGGTTTCCCTGATAACGGTGATTTTCACTTGTCCCGGATATACCATCTCGTCCTGGATCTTCTGGGCTATGTCATGGGACAGCTTTTCGGCGTCCTGATCGCTTACCTTTTCGGATCCCACGATAACGCGTAATTCGCGGCCGGCCTGAATGGCGTATGTTTTGGTAACGCCGGGATAGGACAAAGCCAGGTCTTCCATACCTTTGAGGCGTTTGACGTACGATTCGATTACCTCGCGCCGGGCACCCGGGCGGGCACCCGATATAGCATCCCCTACCAGAACAAGCGGAGCTATAAGTGAATTCATTTCCGTTTCTTCATGATGTGCTCCAATGGCATTGCAAACCTCGGGTCTTTCCTTGTATTTTTCTGCCAGATGCATACCAAGTATAGCGTGAGGGAGTTCGGGATCTTCATCGGATACTTTCCCAATATCATGCAACAATCCGGCCCTTTTTGCCAGTTTTGAGTTAAGACCGAGTTCTGCGGCCATAATGGAACAGAAATTAGCCACTTCGCGGGAGTGCTGCAACAGGTTCTGTCCGTATGAAGAGCGGTATTTCATCTTTCCCACCAGTCTGACAAGTTCTGCATGCAGCCCGTGGATGCCCAGGTCGATGCATGTTCTTTTCCCCGTTTCCACGATCTCTTCCTCTACCTGTTTCTGGATCTTGGCCACGACTTCCTCTATGCGTGCCGGGTGGATGCGGCCATCAGTCACCAGCTGGTGGAGCGCCAGACGGGCCACTTCGCGACGGACAGGATCAAATGCCGAGAGTAAGATAGCCTCGGGGGTGTCATCCACAACGATTTCGACACCCGTAGCGGCTTCAAGCGCCCTGATGTTCCGGCCTTCTCGACCGATGATGCGGCCTTTGATCTCATCATTGTCAATATTAAATACTGTAACGGCATTTTCGATGGCTGTTTCGGTAGCAACGCGCTGAATGGTATTCACCACTATACGTTTAGCTTCTTTTCCGGCTGTCAGTCTGGCTTCGTCCATGACTTCGCTGATATAGGACATAGCCTGGCTCTTGGCTTCTTCTTTCATGTTCTCCATGAGCAGGGCCTTTGCCTCTTCTGCCGACATGCTGGCCATACTTTCGATCTTTTCAATTTGTTGCAGACGCAGTTTCTCATATTCTTCGACCTTTTTTTCGGCCAGCTCCATCTGGGTGGCGAGGGTCTCTTTCATAGACGTTATCTCTTTGGTCTTCCTTTGTATCTCTGCATTTTGCTGATTCATGGTGATTTCCCTTTGTTTCAGCTTGTTCTCTGCCTGTGAGATCTTATTGTTTCTTTCTGTTATGAGTTGTTCGTGTTCTGTTTTTAATTGAAGAAATTTCTCTTTTGCCTGGAGGATTTTTTCCCTCTTTATGTTTTCTCCTTCCTGTTCAGCTTCCTTTAGGAGGGTTTTTGCTCTTTTTTTCAGGATCACCGTTCTGAAAAAGGTGTAACCCAGTGCAAAACCAGCTGCGAAACAGATTGCGGATATAATATATATGTTATTCATAGTTGTTGGTATATATGTTTTGATATTGTCTTCATTCTGGTGTACAAAAAACCCGTTAACATACCGCTGTTTAGCAAAAACCCTGATTAGCAAGGTTTGGAGGATCTGATTCTTGTTGCAAACTTCCCATGTCCCGAAACCGGAATTCCCCGAAGGGTTACAAAGGGGCCTGTTTTTAACAGTCAAGACACTCCATTTAGTTTAAAGTGTTGAGTTTCGCAAAGAGCTGGTATGTAACGGGTCTGATTTATTATCTTTCCAGGTATTCTCCTAAAAAATTATCCAGTGATGCAATTTCTGTAATTATTTGGTTTACTTCGTCATCCTTTTCGTATTTCAGTAAACTAAGGACAAATTGAAGGGCAGCCATCGCCAGGGCATCCTGTGTATCCTGGCCCGAGTATTTTACGTTGAACTGCTCTATTTTCTGGTTGATGCGTTGAGCAGCAGAACGGACCATCTCTTCATCTTCAGACGCTATACGTAAAGGATAATAACGGTCTGCTATACTTATTTTTATGGATAATTTGCCTTCACTCATTTTTTGGGGGTTATCGGTTTAGCATGGTTAAACATTTATCGATTTCCCTGATCAATTTCCCGATTCTCTGCTTTGCTTCCTTCGCATCCTCGCTTGATGTCTGTAAGGCACCGGCCATCTGGAGTTTTTCTACTTTTTGTTCTAATTCTTCTTTTTCTTTTTTATATATATTCAGTTCTTCACTTAAGGTTTGTAATTTGTTGTTCAATTCACTGTTTTCGGTCAACGCCCTTTCATGCAGAGAAATAAATGCCTCGATCTTCTGCTTTAACGGGTTGATAATGGCTGCGTGTTGAGGTTTCATATGTATGATCCGTTAAGCAAAGATAAAGCATTTT
>LUZA01000034.1 GCA_001603455.1 Bacteroidales bacterium Bact_09
AAAAAACGTTTGCGCAAGAATCGTCATAAAAAGAAATAAGCCATTAAATGTCTAATGAACCGGGAAACCTAAAGCAACTTTTTTCGAAAAGACACTTTAGGTTTCTTACTTTTGCCACAGAATGGAGAAAGATTTAATTATTGATGTAACCTCTTCCGAAGTGTCTATTGCTTTGTTGGAGAACAAAAAACTGATGGAACTTCACAGGGAGGAGACAAGCGACAATCATTTCTCGGTGGGCGATTTGTATCTGGGTAAGGTCAAGAAGATAATGCCGGCTCTGAATGCTGCTTTTGTCGACATTGGCCATGACAAGGATGCTTTTATACATTATTTGGATCTGGGTTACGCTTTTTCGGCAGTCAATTATTTTACCCAACAAGTGATTGCCAGAAAGAACACTCCGGCAGAAATCTATTCCAGCCTCAAACTGGGCTCGGTATTACCCAAGGAAGGAAAGATTTCTGATATCCTTAAAATGGGACAGTCCGTCCTGGTCCAAATTGTCAAGGAACCCATCTCAACCAAGGGGTCGCGTCTTACTTCCGACATTTCCATAGCCGGACGGAATATGGTATTGCTGCCATTTTCTGAAAAAGTAAACCTCTCTTCAAAGATCAAGCTCAAAGAGGAACGTAGCAGGCTGGAACGGCTTGTCCAGAGCATATTGCCTCCCAATTATGGTCTCATAGTCAGAACTGCTGCCGAAGGTAAAAAGGCTGCCATTCTGGATGCTGAGCTGAATGCGTTGATCCATAGATGGGAAGAATCCTGGTCTGTAATGCGTAAGGGTAAGACCCCTTCGCGTCTATTAACGGAAAATAGCCGCATTACAACCGTGATCCGCGATCTGCTCAACGATACATTCACGAGCATACACGTCAACGATAGTTCCGTATTTGAAGAGATCTGCACTTATGTTGCCACCATTGCCCCTGAAAAAGAGAAGATCGTAAAGCTTTACAAGGGGAAGGATCCGGTATTCGACGCATTTGACATAAACCGTCAGATCAGGAGTTCCTTTGGGAGGGTAGTTCCTTTGAGGCAGGGCATCTATATCATTATAGAGCACACCGAGGCGTTGCACGTAGTGGATGTGAACAGCGGGATCCGCTCGAAGATGGGGAACGGCCAGGAGGATAATGCCTTTGAAGTAAACATGGTTGTCGCCGAGGAACTTGCACGTCAGTTAAGACTTAGGGACCTGGGCGGTATCATTGTCGTCGACTTCATAGACATGGATACGGCGGACCATCGTCGGAGACTCTACAAAAGGATGCAGGAACTGATGGTTTCGGACAGGGCAAAACATAATATTCTGCCTCTGACCAAATTCGGATTGATGCAGATTACCCGCCAACGGGTGCGTCCCGCCATGGAGATCAACACCAGCGAGAAATGTCCCACATGCAATGGAACAGGAAAGATCGCACCCAGCTTACTGTTCACAGAGGATATCGAGAACCAGCTGGCCTTCTTTGCCAATGAGAAGAAACTCAAAAGCGTTGTACTGGAAGTGCATCCCTTTGTGGAAGCCTATCTTACCAAAGGCTTGGTATCCAGGGTCAGAAAATGGTCCAGGAAATACGGATGCCGTCTTAATGTCAGAATCGCACCGGATCTGGCCGTAACGCAGGCCCGGTGGCTGGATCAGAACAATGAAAAGATAGAGCTCTAGGATTGATTGAGCGTTTTGGAAAAGGAGTCCTTCAATGTACAGATCCTGTTAAACACCGGTCTATCCGGTGTTGAGTCGTAATCAGGTACGAAATACCCCAGCCGTTCAAACTGGATACGGACACGCGTATGATCCATTCCGGGAACGGCTTTGTTTACCAGTCCGGCAGCATGATTGTCGATCAAAGCCTTAATGACATTTAGGGAATCCGGGTTTAAAAAGTCTTTATAATCCTTATCTTCCGGGACATTTCCCATATAAGGCTCGGTGAACAGCCTGTCAAACAGGCGGACTTCACCCTCAACGGCATATTTGGCTGACAGCCAATGTATTGTCCCTTTAACGCTTCGCCAGGGGCCTGCCCCTGGTTTTGTTTCCGGGTCATAGGAACAATGCAGTTCGGTAATCCGGCCCTCCTTATCCCTGATTACTTTCTCACAGCGGATAATATAGCCGTATTTAAGCCGGACTTCTCCTCCGGGGCGCAGACGAAAGAATTTTTTGGGTGGATCTTCCATAAAATCATCGCGTTCAATGTACAACTCACGGGTAAAAGGGATCAATCTTTCTCCTGCCTGCGGGTCTTCGGGATTGATAGGAGCTTTCATGTATTCTTCCCCTTCCTGCGGATAATTGGTCAGGACTACCTTTACGGGATCCAGCACGGCCATGCAACGGGGGGCGGTTTTGTTCAATTCTTCCCTTATGCACCATTCCATCAGGGAAATGTCTATGACATTATCCCTTTTGGCAACACCCACTTTCTCTGAAAAAAGACGTATCCCGGATGGAGTATATCCCCTGCGTCTCAATCCGCAAATGGTCGGCATCCTGGGATCGTCCCAACCGCTTACAAGCCCAGCCCTGACAAGTTCCAGAAGTTTTCTTTTGCTCATGACCGTATGGGTTATATTGAGGCGGGCAAATTCATACTGATGTGAGGGAAAAATTTCCAGTTTTTCTATGAACCAATCGTAGAGGGGACGGTGAACGTCGAATTCCAACGTACAGATGGAGTGGGTGATCTGTTCTATGGAGTCGCACTGTCCGTGTGCGTAATCGTACATGGGATAAATACACCATTTGTTGCCTGTGCGGTGATGTTCTGCATGTATGATACGGTACATGATCGGGTCCCGCATAAGCATATTGGGATGACCCATATCGATTTTGGCACGAAGCACCCGGCTTCCGTCGGGGAATTCCCCGTTCCTCATCCTGGTGAACAGATCGGTATTTTCTTCTACACTTCTGTTCCTGTAAGGGCTCTCCGTACCTGGAGTAGTAACCGTACCACGACCCAGACGAATTTCTTCCTGCGTCTGATCATCCACGTAGGCGAGTCCTTTCCGGATCAGCTTGTGTGCCCATTGGTATAATTGTTCAAAATAATCCGAGGCATAGAACTCGTCTGCCCATCTGAATCCCAGCCAGAGGATGTCTTCCTTGATGGAGTCCACGTATTCTGTGTCTTCCTTGGTAGGATTGGTATCGTCAAATCGCAGGTTGGTTTTTCCGCCATACCTGAGTGCAAGCCCAAAGTTCAGGCAGATGCTCTTTGCATGACCTATGTGCAGGTATCCGTTGGGTTCCGGAGGGAACCTGGTAATAATGGATTGATATTTGCCCCGGGTCAAATCCTCATGGATGATCTCTTCAAGAAAATTCAGGGAACGTTCCGGCCCTGTCTGTATAATATCTGCATTCATATGCCGTAATGGTTTAAATAACAAAAGTAATCATATTAATGTATATTTGTTGAAAAATTCATCAGATGATTCGTTCAATGACAGGTTACGGAAAAGCCGAAACATCATTTTCGGGGAAAAAATATACCGTTGAAATTCGTTCCGTAAACGGGAAAACCGCGGATATCGGATTCAAAACATCACAAATCCCCAGAGAATATGAATACGATCTGCGTCAATATCTGATCAGGAGGCTTCAGCGGGGGAACATAGATCTTTTCATATCTGTGGACCAGGAAGAGGAAGTGTTGGAGAATACATTTAACGTACGACTGATCAGACAGTATTTCAAAGAATTACAGACCATCTTCGGGGACATGGACCAGGAGGTCAGCTCTACAGACTTGGCTGCCGCCCTGCTTAGGATGCCTGAGGTTAGGGAAGTGCAAAAGAAGGATATTGACCCACCAGTATGGGAAACTCTTGAGAAGTGTATTTTTAAAGCGGCAGAAAACCTGGATGAATTCCGGTGCCGGGAAGGCGACCGCCTGGGTCAGGACCTGATTTCACATATCGACAACATAGAGGCATACCTTCAAAAAGCAGAAGAGCTGGACCCGGAAAGAATCCTGTCTGTGAAAAAACGACTGGAAGATAAATTATCCGGATTACGTGACGAGATTGCCTTTGATCAGAACCGTCTGGAACAGGAATTGATCTATTATCTTGAAAAAGCCGATATAAGCGAAGAACGAGTACGTCTGCGGCAACATTGCGCCTATTTCAGGCAGACTATGGAACAGGAAGAATTCGCCGGACGGAAACTGTCATTTATTTCCCAGGAAATGGGCAGGGAGATCAACACGCTGGGATCCAAGGCAGCACATGCGGGAATGCAGCAATATGTAGTTA
>LUZA01000035.1 GCA_001603455.1 Bacteroidales bacterium Bact_09
TGTTTTTGTCATGTTTTCAAGACGAAAAATTATATTATTATGTTGCATGTTGTAAATGAATATTTTACCCAAACAACACTGTATATATTGTAACAAAAACGGTCCAGAAACTGATGCCGTTTATAAAGAATATTTCGCTGATGCCATTGACACCCTGCCGGATGATATACATGGCCGTAAGGATCAATGTGCCGCCAATAAGGATCAATCCGGCAATTCCCAGGAAAGGCATCGTTTCTATGACAGCTGTCTGGAACAGGATAATTAGTGTGGGAAGGCTAAAAAATACCACAATCGCTAACATATTATGAGCCAAGCGTTGTAGGGTGGTACTTAAACGTTTTAAACTGTAGGGTCTGATGTTGTGAGGAACGAATGCCAGTAATGTCAGAAAGGCGAAACTGTAAGTTATGTATTGCATGTAAGTTTCGTGTTCTCCCAGGTTATAATATTTTGATAAAAGCCCAAAAAAGACATAATGCAATACAGCAGTTGCAAACAACAGCCGGGTATAACCTCTGACGTATCGTTTGTCATAAAGCGTTTTATTACTTAAAAAACTCAGGGTTTGCTGATGCAGATCAAAATCTATTTGCCGGACCACACGCCGTACGGTGAAAGGAATCAGTCCCGCATAGATGAATCCAATGATCAGGATGCCCAGTTTAATCCATACCATAAGAACAGACGAAATACTGTTCAAATTTGGGAAAAACTTCTCGGTTTGTCAATTATTGCACCTTTACGGTATGAAAACAATGGATATGAACACATGGAATCATATGCCGGATCTTTGAACCAGTGCAAAAGACAGAATTCCCTGTGCACAAAGCTCTCCGTCCACTCGGGCTTCTGCGTTAACAAAGAACACCATGGCTTTTTGTTTTGTGATGTATCCCCTTACTTCAATGGTATCTCCGGGACGCACCTGTCTTTTAAACCTGACCTTGTCCATCCCGGCATAAAAAGGAGTTCTTCCCACCAGATGTTCCTTTACCAGCAGGCTACAGCATTGTCCCATGATTTCGCACAGGATCACTCCGGGTACAACGGGATAGTCCGGAAAATGTCCTTTCAGGAAAAATTCTTCTCCGGTAACTGTGTACCGGGCATGAGCCACATTGTTTTCATCCACTTCCATCTGATCCACAAGAAGCATAGGCTCCCTATGGGGCAGAAATTCCATAATTTCTTTTCTGACCATAACGTTAGGGTTTAAAATTACGTAAAGCCACCGAGGCGTTGTGACCTCCAAAACCCAGGGAATTGGACAGGGCTATGGTGATCTCTGCCTTACGGGCTTTTCCAGGAACATAATCCAGATCACATTGCGGATCGGGGTTCTCCAATCCAATGGTTGGAGGAACAATACCCTCTTTGAGGGCAAGGGCAGTAGCAATGATCTCGGCGGCGCCTGCCGCTCCCAGCATATGACCTGTCATGGATTTGGTGGAGCTGATCAGGGCTTTGCGGGCTGCTTCTTCCCCTAGGGCTATTTTAATGGCCATGGTCTCGGTCGGATCGTTCAGGGGGGTGCTGGTACCGTGTGCGTTGATATAGATCATTTCTCCGGGAATATACCCCGAGTCAGACAAAGCCCGTTGCATGGCACGGGCTGCAGTGGAACCATCGGGCCGGGGAGCCGTATAATGAAAAGCATCGCAGGTGTTCCCGTACCCGGTTACCTCGGCATAAATAACTGCACCGCGGTTGACAGCACGGTGGTATTCTTCCAGAACTACAATGCCCGCTCCTTCACCCATGACAAATCCTTGCCGATGCACATCAAAGGGGATCGAAGCTTTTTGGGGATCTTCTGCCCGGGACAGGGCACGGCTGTTGTTGAATCCTCCTACGGCAATGGGAACGATAGCCGCCTCGGACCCTCCTGCGATGATGGCATCGGCATAACCGTTCCGGATAGCCAGAAAAGCCTCGCCTATAGCATGGGTGGATGTGGCACAGGCCGTCACTACGGGCAGGCAGGGACCCTGGGCATTGTGGGCAATGGCAATATTTCCGGCTGCCATATTGGAGATCATAGTGGGGATGAACAGCGGGGATACGCGGTTTGGCCCGTTTTCAAAGTATTTCTTACATTCGGTTATAAAAGTGTGGATTCCTCCTATGCCCGAACCAACGTAAACACCCAGTCGTTCCGGGTCCATATCCGGGTGACTTTCTTTCATGGCCTGGTAGGCTGCTGCCAGAGCATACAGGGTATACAGGTCTGCTTTACGCGCTGTTGCGGCATCTATTCCATGATCTGAAGGATTGAAGTCTTTCACCTGGGCGGCCACTTTTACCGATAAGTCCGAAGTGTCGAACGAGCGGATGAGTTCTACTCCGCATACGCCGGATTTTAGATTATTCCAGAAAACCGGAACACTGTTTCCGACAGGGGATATGATCCCCATTCCTGTGATTACAATTCTTCTCATAGGTTGTTGGTCTTCAAATTTTTAACAAGACAGCAGCCTGCTGTATCATTTCTTCAATAATTTCCCGGGCAGGCTGGATCTTTTTGACCAGTCCGGCACTTTGTCCAGCCATATAACATCCCGTTTTTTCGTCTCCTTCAAGGGCAGCCCGTCGTAAAGCACCGGCTCCGTAATTGTCAGCTTCTTCCTGGGTAATGTCATGATCGTTCTCCATTTGTGCGAACTTCCTTGTAAACGGGGTTTTCAGAGCTCTTACCGGGTGTCCCAGCTTCTTCCCGGTCACTATGGTGTCGGTATCTCCGGCAAAGATGATCTTTTGCTTGTAATTCTGGTGGATCTGGCATTCTTCGGCAGCCAGGAAACGTGTGCCACATTGTACACCTTCGGCCCCCAACATGAAAGCAGCAGCAATACCTCGGCCATCGGCAATACCTCCGGCAGCAACCACCGGGATGGATACGGCATCACATACCTGTGGCACCAGGGCCATCGTGTTCAGATCTCCCACATGTCCTCCGGCTTCCGCTCCTTCTGCAATAAGGGCCGAGGCACCCATCCTTTCCAGCCTTTTAGCAAAGGCTACCGATGCCACTACGGGGATTACACAGATCCCGGCATCAACCCATCCGGCCATGTATTTTCCAGGCATTCCGGCACCTGTTGTTACTACAGGCACCTTCTCATCCAGCACGACTTTTGCCACTTCCTCGACAAAAGGGCTCATAAGCATGATGTTTACACCAAATGGCTTATCTGTCAGCTTCCTACATAGTTTTATCTGAGATTTGAGGTATGAAGCGTCTGCATTCATAGCCGAAATGATTCCCAATCCTCCTGCGTTCGAAACAGCTGCAGCCAGCCTGGCTTCCGATATCCAGGCCATACCTCCCTGAAAAACGGGATAGGTAATGCCTGTCAACGCACATATTTTGCTTTTGATAGTTTTCATACAATAATCAATTCATGGTCCAATTAAAAAGGCAGGTACCAACAGTGAATCCGGCACCAAAGCCGCTAAGTATAACGGTGTCTCCATATTTCAATTTTCCGCTTTTGCTCAGTTCATCCAAAAGAAGAGGGATGCTTGCTGATGAGGTGTTCCCCAAACGCTCAATATTGTGGGGAAATTTTTCAACAGGCTGATGCAATTGCGTCCTTATGGTTTCTATGATACGCATATTAGCCTGATGTAAAATGTAATGATCCACCTGATCTGCAGTAAGTCCCGTTTCCTTTAAAATGTGTTCAATTCCTTCCACGGAAGCATTGATAGCCATCTTAAAGACTTCTTTCCCGTTCATGTACATAGGCACGCCCCGTTGCTGGTATTTAACGAAAGGACAATCTTCCAGGGGCCTCTGGTAATAAAGGATCTCGGGCCGGTGCCTGGCGGTAATATATGAAGCTTTAAAATCGTTTCCTTCCGTGACGACTGCGGCGGCTGCCCCGTCCCCGAAAAGAACCGCTGTGTTACGGTCTTTCCAGCTGCACATACGGGTTGGTTCTTCTGCACAAATGACCAGGATATTTTTTGCTTTTCCGGCTATCTGGTATGCCTGGGCCATATCCAGTCCGTAAATGAATCCGCTGCATGCTGCATTCAGGTCCACACAGGGACATAATGCATTTATTTCACCGGCTATTAGACAGCTTAATGAAGGAGTCACGTAATAATTCACCACATTGGAGCATATAATATAGTCAAGTTCCGACCCGTCCATTTTTGCTTCTTCGAGGGCTTTTTTGGCTGCTTCCACAGCCAGATCTTTCAAATTTTCGTCCGATATGATCCTGCGTTCCAGGATCCCGGTACGCGTACGGATCCATTCGTCACTGGTATCCAAAAAGACGGACAACATTTCATTAGTGACAGATAATGAGGGTAAAGCACTTCCAGTTCCAATGATTTTCATAGTCAGTATCCTTATTTTAATGACGAAGGCATATAATACTCAAAAAGCTTGCCAGAGCAAAACAGGAATCTCTAAAAAAAGAAAAACAAACACAGGTAACCATCAGTATAACAGCATTATATAGTCAATGCCAAACGGGTGTCAAAAGAGGAAAACATCCGCTTTTGCACACGTTTCAAGTGTGGATTGGGGCCATACTGAGGATTGCACTTCCCCAATATGACACTTTTTCAGAAGTAACATACAAAGCCTGGATTGGCCTATACCGCCCCCCATGGTCTGAGGTAATTTGTTATCCAGCAATTGTTTGTGAAATTCAAGGGATGCCCGGTCCATGGCATTTGAACATTCCAGCTGGAAATGCAATGACTGGGGATTGACACGGATCCCCATTGAGGAAAGTTCAACGGCAGAGTCAAGTCCCGGATGGTATATTATGATATCCCCGTTCAGTCCCAGAAAACCCGGACTGGTTTCGGTACTCCAGTCATCGTAATCAGGGGAACGTCCGTCATGAACCGTCCCATCCCCCAGAGGTCCTCCAATGCCCTGAATGAAAACAGCACCGTATTCCCTGGCAATGATATTTTCCCGTTCTTTGGGACACAGGTCGGGATATTGCCTTCGGAGTTCTTCAGCATGGATGAAAAAAATATCGTGGGGCAGGTAAGGTGGCAATTGGGAGAATCTTTCACTCAGAAGAAACTGGGTGCGTTTGATGGCATAATAAATGGATTTGACACACCGGCGGAGCGTTTTTTCTGTCCTTTCTTCCGGCAGGATGACCTTCTCCCAGTCCCACTGATCAACGTAAATGGAATGCAGGTTGTCGGTGATCTCATCGGGACGTATGGCATTCATGTCTGTATAAATACCCATACCAGGCTCTATGTGATGTCGCCAAAGGGCGTACCGTTTCCATTTTGCCAGTGATTGCACTATTTCTACCTGTTTTCCGGAAAGAGCTTTTAAGGGGAAACGTACAGGTTCTTCGGTCCCGTTCAGATTGTCGTTTAGACCTGTTCCTTCCGCTACAAGGAGCGGTGCCGTGATACGACGGAGTTTCAGTTCTCCCGACAGTTCTGTCTGGAATGTTTCTTTGATGAATTTAATGGCCTGCTCTGTCTGCCAGATATCCAGCAGGGATTTGTAAGAAGGGGGGATATTTGTCGTGTCCATTGTGGTGTTCATTTCAATCGTTTGCGAAAAATAGCAAGATAAGCATATTACACAATCAAGCAAAATCTCTTAATATTTCTTACATTTGCATGAAGTTAAGTGGCGATCCGCAACCAACCGGATGTTCTTTACTTTAGATTGTCTGTCAATGGTTTTCAAAATCACTTTTTTGGGTACGGGAACTTCTACCGGAATTCCCTTGATAGGGTGTACATGCAGGGTCTGCAATTCTTCCAATACAAAGGACAAAAGACTGCGGTCCTCCGTTTTGGTAGAAGTATTCAAAGAAAACGAAGCTCCGGCCGGCATACTAATCGATGCCGGACCCGATTTTCGCCAGCAAATGCTTACTTACGGAATCACTTCATTGGATGGTATCTTACTTACCCATGAACACCGGGACCACATAGCGGGTCTGGATGATGTGCGGGCGTTCAATTTTTTATCTCAAAAACCTGTTTCTGTATATGCAGAACAAAGGGTGCTCAATGCAGTGCAAAAAGAGTTCGAATATGCTTTCACCGGATTCCATTTTCCCGGCCTTCCCAGGATGGTGTTGCATTCCATAAACCTGGATCCATTTAGCATAAATGGTATCAGGATTATTCCCGTTCGTGCCATGCATGGCTTTCTGCCCATATTAGGTTTCAGGACAGGGCCTTTTGGTTACTTAACCGATGTTAAAGACATTGAAGAAAAAGAACTTGATAAATTCCGCGGAGTTGAAGTATTTGTTGTCAGTACGGTGCAAAAAACACCACATAGAACACATTTATCGTTGTCACAAGCTGTTGATATAGCAAAACGGGTGGGAGCCTCCCGGACATATCTGACACATCTTTCCCATTGTCTGGACCCACACAAAGAGTTGGTCGGGATACTTCCTGAAGGGATTCTGCCCGCTTACGACGGACTGGTCATTGAACTTCCATTCACGGATATTTAAAGTATTTCAGTCCTATTCCAAAGAGAATATCCAGAAGAACTTCCGGTATTTGTGTTACCATATCCATTGCACAAAGCGTTCTTTAGCCCTGCGAAGATCTCTGTCCATGAGCCATCTTATGTCCGACCAAGCTATCCGGAACCATTTGTAATACTGATAAAAAAACAAAGGAGCCGGCAGGAATACGGCCAATGCAGCTAGTGCAAATTCCCATTTAACCAGCCCAAATGCCACAGAAATAAAGATCACAAGGGTCAGAGTCCAGAGCAGAAGCGTTGTAACGTAACGCACAGAGTTGTGAAACGCCCTGTCTTCCATTCTTGAACAAATCAGACGGGTTACAAAAAGGGTAGGGGCGGACAGGGCCGTGCAGGCAATAAAATACGGGAATAATATGATCAGTAAAAAAATACGTGAAAATAGGGAAAATCTGGGATGGGGATTGGCAACAGAGGCCATGCTGATCCTTCTTTTTTTACGTTTATCGGCAAACAGGGCGATCTCTTTCAGTATGTTGTCGCTTGTTTGGGGATCTTCCCCGCGTTTTTTGAGGATCAGACTGACGGTGTGCTTATTGGCTGTAAGCCGGTCCCTTAGACAGTTGTGATTTAGCTTCAGTTGTTTTATACGTCTATAGCAGGACATATTGCATAATTCCCAAGTGGCATGGTAATGGGTATCATCCGGGATGTACAGGATCAATTCTTTCATGGTTTTCTGAAGTTTCTCCTTCAAGTCGTTCATGATCACAGGGCGTTCTATCCCGGGACGGAAAGCCACGTATTGGGTGACATTTATGGGATCTCCAATTTGCAGTAAGAGGGACGAACGGTACCGGAAAAAATTCCCGTATTCTAGCCCCATGGGTACAATGTAAACCGGTCTTTCCCCTGCGATCTCTTCATTAGCCAGCAAAGCGATGCGGAAAATGCCCTTTCCCAAGGGCAGCAAGCTGTGCATGGGGCGGTGCGATCCTTCAGGGAGGATAACAAATGGAACGTTATTCTTGAGTACTTCTGCAGAGCGTTTTATGATCTCATCGTTGTATTTTAGTGTATTTCTCCCGTCGCGTATCCGGTTGATGGGCATGATCCGTAAAAAGAAGAAAAACCTTGCAAACAGTGGCTTCCTGAAAATATCCGCACGGGCAACGAATACTTTTGGGCGGTTATCCAAATCCAGAACCGCCATGGCATCCATTAAAGCATTGGTATGGTTGGGTGCAAAAATCAAAGCACCATCAGCAGGAAGCTTTTCTATCCCGTGATATTCGCGTTTGCCGTAAGATAATCTGAAAAAAAGGCCGACGTAGTACTTCAGGACGGTATAATAGATATTCCTTTCGTAAATGCGTTTTTTACGTTTTTCTCCCATAATGTGCTCTTAAGCAATATCTTTTCGGGTCAGCCGGGTATCCCTCCAATTGAAGAGAAAAGAGACACCAAGGCCTGATATGATATGCCATACGCCCCACCAGGCCGTGATGAACAACATACCTCCCAGGGCCAGTTCGGGAGGAAAGATCTTTGGGTTGAACAGGAGTACCAATCCAAGTCCTGAATTTTGGATACCTGTTTCAATGGTGATCGTACGCCTGTCTTTACAGGGAATACGGAACGCTGTCCCAACACCGTACCCGATGCCCAGAGCCAGGACATTGTGCAGAAATACAA
>LUZA01000036.1 GCA_001603455.1 Bacteroidales bacterium Bact_09
TCATCAACGAACGATCTTTTTCCCTAAACATAATTTTAATAACCAAATAGTTCCTCCGGAGAAAGTTTTATCACTTTCCCGTAACGGGCAAGAAAATTCAGATTTAACGCATTTATATCGCTTAATATACAATAACTTGCAGGTCTGTTGGCGATCCATTCCCTCTGGAATTCCACTACATCGGCGAGTGTCAGAGACTGAACACCTTCAAATAAAACCTGCCTCATATCGGTCCATAGATCTTTATCCTTTGCCTGCCTGTAATAATTGAGTAAATTCCTGCCCGTTATACGCTCAGTACGCAGGGTCGAGATCAGACCTTCCTTGGCAAGGAAGAATGACTTTTCCGATTCAGGCATATTGTTGATAATGTCCCGGAAGGCTTCCAGGGCCTCGGTCATCTTGTCATTCTGGGTTGCAATGAAACTATTGAAGCAGTATGGAAATCCCGTCTGTTTACGTGCGGGTTCCGAATAACGGGCATTCGCACTATAAGCCAGCCCCCTTGCTTCTCTCATTTCCTGGAAAACGATAGCGTTCATGGAAGAACCAAAATACTCGTTGTACATCCTGGCCACAGCATAAGGAACATTGTCATACGTTTCGTTATCTCTTGCCGAATATGAGGCATAATACATCTGATTGGCATCATATTGAGCCAGATATACTTTATTTTCCGTAGTTATCTGTGGCTTGAAAAATTCCTTTTCGGGAGCGGGGATAAGGTTCTCGGCCACCGGATAAGATGAAGTGAAAAGTTCACCGGCCTGCTCGATGGCCAGAGGACCATAATAGTATACATCGGTCTGGTACTTGAGCAAGTCGCGTACTTTCGCTATAAGTGTTGCCGAATCAGTTCTTTTCAATTCGGTTCCGGACATGATATGGGTCATCGGATTGACAGGTCCAAACTGAACATAACTCTGCAGGCGCTGAAAATTGGTTCTCTGGTCCGCCTTAGCATCGGAACGGCCTTTAAGTATATTGGCCGTAAGTGCCCTGTAAACTTCTGCATCGGGCTGAGCATCTGTGAACAGTTCACTGAGAAGCTCCAGTGCCGGTTGCATGTTCTCTGATAATCCGTTCAGAGTTATAGTACAGGTGTTCTGCGAAACATAGAAATTGAAAGAGCAGGCCAGCTGATAAAAAGCTTTGCTGATCTCTTCTGCTGTTTTTCCGGAAGTCCCCAGATAACCCAGATAATCAAAAGCAACGGGTAATGCCTTATCATTAATACTGCCAACCTCATATACGATAGATAAGGTAAACAGATCGTTCAGTTTATTGGGCACATAGATCATGTTCACACCTTCACGCAGTGTCGTTTTCATGAAATCTTTTTCGAAGTCAACAAATACAGGGTCGATGGGTTTTACCTCGGAAGCCAGGATTTCCTGTAAGAAGGCAGAAGAGGTGTCCCTGTTGGTATATATGGGAGTTATCTGCGGTTTTTCTATCTTCTTGTATGTGGTATCCGGGCCCTGTCTCTTATATATGACGGCATAATTGTCATCCCTGAAATACTTGTTGGCAAAAGCTACCAGATCATCTTTTGTAACGGCTTCCATCCTGTCTATGAAACGGATTTGCTGTTCCCAAGGTATTCCGTTAGTGAAAGAGCTGACAAACATGTTGGCCCGTCCCCTGTTGCTTTCCAGCCTGCGCATCATATTAAATTTATAATTATTGACTATGGCCTTTAACAACGATTCGTCAAATTCCCCCTTTCTTATTTTGTCCAGGCTTTCCAACATCAGGTCTTTTACCTGGTCAAGGCTCTGACCCTGCCTTGGATTCCCCTGCAGCACCAATGTACTCCGGTCGGCCAGCATATAGGCGAAGGCACCTGCCTGTAAAACTTTTTGCTGCTGGTTCAGGTCCAGATCCATGATACCCGCCCTTCCGTTGCTGAGTACTTCCCCTAAGACAGTAAACAGGGCATCTTCAGAGGAAGCGACATGAGGTCCCTGCCAGCCAACTGTAACATTTTCCGATTCCAGGCCCCAGACTTCAACAGACAAGGGTCCCTGTACAGATTCTTCCTGGGTCACAATACGTTCCGGGAGATCCGGGTTAGGTTTCCAGGAGCCGAAATATTCGTCTATTACAGCTATCATTTCGTCCGGATCAAAATCCCCTGACAGGCATATGGCCGTATTGTTGGGAACGTAATAAGTTGCATAATAATTCTTGATATTGGTAATAGAAGGATTTTTCAGGTGTTCCTGTGTCCCAATAATCGTCTGCCTCCCATAGGGATGAGAGGGAAACAGGGCTGTAAAAAGTTTTTCGATTACCTTTTCACTATCCATGGTCGAATACATGTTCATCTCTTCGTAAACTGTTTCGAGCTCTGTGTGAAAACCACGAATAACGTTGTCTGAAAAACGCGCGGCCTGGATCTTGGCCCAGTTTCTGATCTGATTGGACGGAATATCCTCAATATAGACTGTCTGATCGTAGCTGGTCCCGGCATTAGTCCCTGTAGCTCCTATGGCAGACATGAGCTTGTCGTATTCATTGGGTATGGAATATCTCGAGGCTTCCAGCGATATACTATCAATGCGGCTGTAAATGGCTTTTCGCTGCTCTTCGTCACGCGTTGCCCGATATTCCTCAAAAAGCACTTCTATTTGGTCAAGCAGGGGTTTTTCCAGCTCATAGTTCTGGGTGCCGAATTTGCTGGTTCCCTTGAACATCAGATGTTCAAAATAATGGGCCAGACCTGTCGTTTCCGACGGGTCGTCCTTTCCACCCACACGGACAGCAACATAAGTCTGTATCCTTGGGGTTTCCTTGTTAACGGTCATATAAACCTTCAGTCCGTTATCGAGGGTGTATATGCGTGCACTGAGCGGATCTCCCTCTACTGTCTGATAACTGTAACGAGGTCCGCATGAAGAAATGACACCAATTACGCTTAGTGTCAAAACGGCAGTTGTGATTTTGTGTAAAAGTGACATGATTTTTGGCTTTAGTATGCAAATATACAAATATTTACATACGGCACTGTATTTGTTGCTAAAATCAATAAAAAATAAAAAAATGGGAACCACATCTACTGTTTCTTTTTACTGGATCATATTCGCCGGGACTGTTCTGTTAAGCTGGATTGTACAGTCTATCCTTCAGTCAAAATTCAGAAAGTATTCAAAGATCCGCATTACTGCAGGTCTGTCAGGAGCCGAAGTGGCCCGCAGGATGTTGCAGGAAAACGGGATTAGCAATGTAGAGGTAACCTCTGTACGCGGCAGGCTCACTGACCACTACAATCCGGCGACACGGACGGTCAACCTGAGTGAGGGTGTTTTTAACAGCAACAGCATAATGGCTGCCGCAGTAGCTGCCCACGAATGCGGTCATGCCC
Source organism: Bacteroidales bacterium Bact_09 (assembly GCA_001603455.1). Lineage (GTDB taxonomy): Bacteria > Bacteroidota > Bacteroidia > Bacteroidales > UBA932 > DMER64. The sequence continues at coordinate 3,368 of LUZA01000036.1, forward strand.
TGCAACACGCCAATGGTTATGTGCCGCTCAAAATGCGATCTACCCTGGTGCCGGTGGTAAGTTTCGCCTCGCAATGGGTCATGTGGGTAATACTTACCGGTTTGCTTGTAATCAATACCTTTCCCCAGCTGATGCTTTTCGGCATCATCCTCTTTGCCATGACCACCCTGTTCAGTCTTATAACCCTGCCAGTAGAGATCAATGCCAGTAAAAGGGCACTTGTGTGGCTTAACGATACCGGTATTACCAATTACGAAACATATCCCATGGCCAGGGATGCTTTGAAATCGGCGGCTTACACATATTTTGTGGCAGCCATCAGTTCCCTGGCCACTTTGTTCTATTACATAACACTCTTTTCCAGACGCCAATAGTACGACCGTTCGGATCAGATACGGGAAATAATCGCAACATTCGGAGGGATACTATGGGTTCTTTGTGGTCAATCCATATCCGGTGCGGGTAATTCCGTTCTTTCTGTTTTCCTTCCGTACATTTTTGTTGAATTTCAGATCGGGTACGTGCGTATAATCCCGGGAATGGTCCAGATGCAGGGTCACGGCAGAATATCTTACCTGTAATCCCTTAATGCCCAATCGTTCCATACGTTCTCCAAATTCACGATCTTCTCCTCCATAGCGTAACCTTTCATCAAATCCCCTTACATCAATGATATCTTTCTTCCAGGCCGAAGAATTACCGCCGTTCCATGTCGCTCCTGCCGGGGTAAACCTGTTGAGTAACCTTCCTTTCAGCCCCGGGGAATTCAGTTTGTTGTTTCTGAACGAAAGACCGAGTCCGTTTTGCTCGAGCCATTTCCTGTCAAAACAATGTCCGTGGGCAATCTCCTGTTCTCTGATCCTGTGAGATAGCGCTGCAGGAAGTCTGACTGTCCCGCCTGAGAGAAATCGCTGCGGTCTGCGCATCCTAAGGTGAACTTCAATGAAATCCCTGCGGGGAATAATATCTCCGTCACTGAATATAAGGTAATCGGATCTGCTTTCCAAGATGGCCTTATTAAGTATGGTACATTTTCTGAAACCCCTGTCTTCCTGGTATACGTGTTTTAGCGGAAAAGCCAGCTTCTGCTTCATATTTTCAATGACCTCCCGGGTACGGCCATCAGATCCGTCATCAGCTATGATCAACTCAAAATCCCTTATCGTCTGATACTTATAGCCCCATAAGACCAATCTGAGCCACCGGGGCTGATTGTAAGTTGATAAAACGACAGATACCATCACAAACAAAGATAAAAATATGCCGGGAATTTTTTGTAAAAACAAAATAAATATGTATATTTGACTTGTACGTTTAGCCTTTGCGGCTATGAAAACATTCATTATCCCATCCGTTTTATGCCTGATCTTTGTTTATCCGGCAAAGGCTCAGGTTGTAGTTACAGGTCACGTCTCGGCCGAGATTGTCGATGCTGCAAGTATTTCCACCCAATCAGCCAAATCACTTGAAATTGCCAAATCTTCTGATTTTGCGGCAGAAATAGATTTTGACTCTTATGTACTGGGAGAGTTCATCATTCATTCAGGTTCAGATGTAGCTTGCAACGTTGTATTGAAACCCGCTTCTATATCGGGTTCAGAAGGGGAAATGCTTACACTGGAGACTTCCCTGAAAAACAGCATTGATAATCATTGTGAAACGCTGGGTTATCAGCATCACACAGACGGAGACCTGACACTGCAATTGACCGGTAATGTCAATACCTTGCGGGAGCAACGTTCAGGACTTTACCAGGGGTCATACACCGTTATACTTGCATATAACTGATACTTATCGTTAAAGGGTTCTTCTTGATATATTGCAATTTTCATTACTTTTGCGAAATTTGCAATATATTTTTTTCATGCGTGGCAATCTCCTGCACTCAGTAATACTACATAGCAAAAGGACATCCTCTAAGATGACCCTGTGTGTTAGCCTGCTTTTTTTGATTGCCGCATTTCTGCATCCTGTGCGGTGCCTGGCTCAGGAAGAAGAGTATCTGGAAGAAATGGTGATCTATTTTTCTGTTCCGCGTATAGGCGGTACGGATATATCTGCCATAATAGGCGAGACCGATGTATATTTATCTGTAACAGAGATTTTTGATTTTCTGAAGATTAAAAATACATTCACAGCCGGATTTGATTCTATTTACGGATTTTTTATCACCGAAGATGCCATGTACAACATTGACAGAGTCAATAACAGGATCTCATACAGGAACAAGGAATTTATCCTCAAACCAGGGGATATGATACGTACCGAGACCAATCTTTTTCTTAAATCTGTCTATTTTGGCCAGATCTTCGGGCTTGACTGCAATTTCAGTTTCAGAAGCCTTGCTGTTACCATGAACACCAGCATTGAGCTGCCTGTGATCAGGGAAATGAGGCAGGAACAAATGCGCAAAAGCTTGGGACAGATAAGCGGCGAAATCATAGCCGATTCGGTCATTGGCCGAAAATTTCCCTTAATACACTTTGGCATGGCCGACTGGTCAGCTATCCTGACACAGGAAGTCCAGGGGTCCTCTGAAGCACGTCTCTCCCTGAACCTGGGCGGGGTCATAGCCGGAGGCGAGACCAATGTTACCTTGAATTACAATACCAATATGCCCTTCCGGGAAAGAAACCAGTTTTACCAGTGGCGTTATGCTAACAACAAGCATAAGGCATTACGTCAGGTAATCCTGGGAAAAATCAGTACATTTTCCACTTCAACCATCAATGCTCCCGTGGTGGGTGTACAAATTACCAATACCCCGACTACCTACCGCCAGTCATTCGGCACCTATACCCTGAGCGATGTAACAGAACCAGGCTGGACGGTAGAACTGTATGTCAACAATGTTCTGGTTGATTATAAACAGGCAGATGCCTCGGGTTTTTATACTTTTGAAGTACCAATGGTTTACGGAAACACCAACGTGAAGTTGCAGTTTTATGGTCCCTGGGGGGAAGAACGCTCCAAAGAACAAACCCTTAGCATACCTTACAACTTTCTTCCGTCGGGGAATTTTGAATACAGGGTGTCTGCCGGTGTGATCGAAGATTCTTTATTCAGTAAATTCTCCCGGGCAGATCTGGATTACGGACTGACGCGTTTTATGACCATCGGAGCAGGGGTGGAATACCTGTCTTCGGTAACTTCGGGACGACAGTTTATGCCTTTTGTACATACATCAGTACGGTTCGCCCCGGGACTGCTCCTGACCGGTGAATACACCCATGGTGTGAATGCCAAAGGAATCCTTAACTGGCGTCTGCCTTCCGACATTCAGTTTGAGTTGAATTATACCCGCTATGACAGGGGCCAGAAAGCCATTAATACAAACTACCTGGAAGAAAGAAGATTTACCATGTCCATACCTATCAGGATGCAGAAATTTTCCCTTTTTTCAAGAGTGGCCCTGAATCAGATCATCATGCCCAGTACACGTTATACTACTGCCGAGCTTCTTCTTTCAGGGAACCTTTGGGGTGTAAACACCAATATGACCACTTTTGCGACCTTTTCGCCTTTCTCAAAAACAAACATATACAGTTCTCTTTCTATGTCTGTCAGACTTCCGGCATCATTCATCCTTACGCCACAGGCCCAATTCAACTATACTCAAGGAAAATTCGTTTCTGCACGTATGGCAGTGGAAAAGAGAATGTTCAAGAATGGTTATATGAACGTATCCTTTGAACGGAATTTCATCAATGATATTACAAACCTGGAACTAGGACTGCGGTATGACTTTTCATTCGCACAAATGGGCCTCTCTGCACGCAGAAGCAATAAGACCTATTCTTTTGTCGAGACAGCCAACGGTAGTATCATGGCAGATGCACGTTCAAAATATTTGGGCGTTAATAACCGCAGCAGTGTTGGAAAAGGCGGTATTATCCTTTATCCTTTCCTGGACCTGAACTGGAACGGTCAGCGCGATAAAGGCGAACCCAAGGCTTTTGGCATGGAAGTTCAGGTGAGCGGAGGCAGGATCCAGTACAAGGAACAGGATACCATTACACGGATATACGATCTGCAGCCTTATGCCGAATACCTAGTCACCCTGATAGGAAGCAAATTTGACAATATTGCCTGGAGAATGCCTAATCAAACCCTGAGCGTGGTCGTGGATCCCAACCAGTTCAAGCGCATAGAGGTGCCTGTAGTGGTGGTTGGAGAAGCATCTGGACAGGTTAACCTGCGCGACAGGAATACACTCCGGGGTCAGGGACGAATTACTGTACAATTTTACAATCAGGACACTGTGATGATTTATAATACACTTACAGAATCCGATGGGTACTTCAGCTATATGGGTCTGGCGCCGGGAAAATATATGGCAGCTATCGACCCGGAACAGATGAAAAAACTTAATATGACTGCCACTCCGGACTATATACCCTTTACCGTAGAACCGAGCATTGACGGAGATTATATCTTCGACCTGGAATTTGTTATCCAATCCAATGAACCCCGGCCAGAACCAGAGACCAAGCCTGCAGGACCGCCAATTGCAAAGCCGGAAACACCAGTCCCGGTAACACCAGTCAGGGTAACACCAGTCAGGGATACTGTCGTACCGCCAAAAACAGAAACAGTCAGACGAGAAAAAGCAGATACCACTGAGTCCAAAACTATTCCCGTCGCTGAACGGTCTTCAACAGCAGGCTACCGCCTTCAATTCCTGGTCCTGAATGAACCCCTTGCTCCCGGAAGCAGCTACTTCAGCCGGCTGACAGCAAAGCTGCCCGTACTAAAGATCTCTGTCATTGAGGAAAAAGATCGTTACTATTATGTATCGCAACGTTTCCGTACCCGCAGCGAAGCCCTGCACTGGATGCGTATGATCAACGGCATGGGTTGGAAAGATTGTATCCTGAGGAAAGAGGAAAACTAAACAACAAAACCCCTCGATTACGAAGGGGTTTTGTTTGTGGGAGCTAAGAGATTCGAACTCGTGACCCCCTGCTTGTAAGGCAGGTGCTCTAAACCAGCTGAGCTAAGCTCCCAAACGGGACTGCAAAGATATATTTATTTTTATTCCCTGCAAAAAAAGTTTTCCAGCAGATCGGCAACAGTAAAAGTGCTTCCCCCAACCAGGATCAGATCATCCTCAGCAGCAACTTCAAAAGCTTTTTTAAAAGCTTCTGCTACCGTGGGAGCCTCCTCTCCTACAAACCCCTCCGCCCTGCCCCATTCGGCCAGTCTGGATGAAGGCAACGCCCTTGGGATAGTGGCTTGTGTAAAAAAATAATAAGCGTCCCGGGGTAACAACGGCGCCATGGATTTCAGGTCTTTTCCCTGTACAACACCAAAAACAAAGAACAATCTTTTATAAGATTCCCTTTCCAGTTGAGCTTTCAGGTATTTCATCCCGTGGGCATTGTGTCCCGTATCGGCAATGACGGCCGGATTAACGGCCAGGTGTTCCCATCTTCCGCGTAAGCGGGTCATCGACTCAAAATGTTCCAATCCGTAGGTTACGGCTTCCTGTGTCAGCAAAGCGGCAAGAGCAGGTTTGCTTTCCTTTAATACATCTACCGCACACAGGACTGTTTTCAGATTTTTTTGCTGATAAAGGGTATCACCTTCCAGAGGGCAGGATTCAAATGGCCTTTCGAAGGCACGAAATAAGGGAGAATTCAGTTTTTCTGCCCTGGCGGCAATGACAGGGAAGGATTCGGGATCATACTCACCGGCTACTACCGGCACCCCTGGCTTGATAATCCCGGCTTTTTCCCGGGCTATCTTTTCCAGTGTATCGCCAAGCAGGTCACAATGATCAAGCCCAATGTTCGTTATAATGGAAAGAATAACGGAGCGGGCAGTCAGAACATTGGTTGAATCCAGCCGCCCCCCGAGACCTGTTTCTATGACGGCAACATCTATTTTTTGTGCTGCAAAATAATGGAAGGCCATGGCCGTTGTCATATCAAAAAAAGAAGGCAGTTCACCTTTAAGTTCTTCCATCTTTTCTTCTGCGAACCTTTCCATAAAAGAAGCCACTTCTGCAGGGTGTATCATCCCTCCGTTTACCTTGATTCGTTCCCTGAAATCTATAAGATGCGGCGAGGTATATAATCCAGTCCGGAGCCCCGCACTCTGAAGGATGGCTGCCAACATATGAGCCACAGATCCTTTGCCATTGGTTCCTGCTATATGAATGCACGGATATTTTTCCTGGGGATCTTCCAGCCATCCGAGCAATGAAAGCATCCGTCCGGGATATGGTTTGTACCCGGCAACCCCGATTTTTTGGTATTGCGGAAAGTTCGAGATCAGAAATGATACGGCCTGGTTGTAATCCATAACGCCGCGAATTTAAACAAAAAAATTCCTATCTTTATCAAATAAAATCTTTTTTAAAAATGTCAAACAATCCTAAAATTTTCGTACTCGATACCAATGTGCTCCTGCACGATCACAAAGCGCTTGGCAATTTCCAGGAAAACGACATTGTGATACCCATCATAGTGCTGGAAGAGCTTGATAAATTCAAGAAAGGTAACGACCAGATCAATTACAATGCCCGGGAATTTGCCCGTGAACTTGACAAAATACTGGGTGACAAGATGCTCAACGGATGGATCAGCATGGGTCCGGAAAGAGGCCGGCTGAAAGTGGAACTGGGTCATCCTTTCCCCGATGTGATGCAGGATTCTTTTTACGAAGACACCCCGGACCACCGTATCCTGGTGGTTGCCCAGTACATGAAGGAAAACAACCCGGACCGGCGTGTTATCCTGATCACAAAAGACGTAAACCTTCGTATCAAGTCAAAGGCCCTGGGAATAGAAGCACAGGATTACCTGACAGACAAGGTTCGTGAAGAAAGTATAGTCACCCTGTCAAAAGGCGTGATAAAACTAGACCGGGTAACCCCCCAGACTATGGCAAAATTGTATCAGACACCAGAAGGGCTGAGTGCCAGAGATATTCGCCTGAAAGAAACATACAACAACCAGTATTATATATTGAGGAACAAGGATGGCTTGGCACAGGCTCGTTATGATGCGTCAAAGAAACGCCTGATTCCCGTGCCCAACCACAGGGCATATGGCATCAATCCCCGCAATACAGAACAGAATTTTGCTCTGGATGCTTTGCTTAACCCTGCGGTAACCCTTGTCTCGCTTACAGGTATTGCCGGTACAGGAAAGACCCTGCTGGCACTTGCGGCAGCTCTTGCCCAGGAAGACAATTTTGACCAAATCCTGTTATCTCGTCCCGTTATCCCCCTGAAAAACCAGGAAATGGGATTTCTTCCCGGAGATATAAAGGAAAAATTGGCTCCCTACATGTTGCCTCTGATGGATAATTTGAGCGTAATCAAGGGAAGTCTGAAGTTAAGCAGCCGTGAATACGTGCGTATTGAAGAAATGCTGAAAAATGAAAAGCTGCTCATCTCCCCTCTGGCATACATCCGCGGGCGGAGTCTTTCCAAAGTATTTTTCATAGTTGACGAATCCCAGAATTTGACACCCCATGAAGTGAAAACCATTATCACCAGGGCAGGCGAAGGCAGCAAACTTGTTTTCACCGGCGATATACATCAAATAGACCAACCCTACCTTGACATGCATTCTAACGGACTAACCTATCTGACAGACAAGATGTTGGGACAGGATTTGTTTGCTCATGTTAACCTGGTTAAGGGGGAACGCAGCCGTTTAGCCGAACTGGCTGGTAATATATTGTAACATTTTTACTATTTTTGCAGCCCAAACCCGGATATTTATCTATTATCTAACCTTATACAATTTTTATGTCAGAAATCAAACGTGTTTACAGCTTTGGCGGAAAAACTGCCGATGGTGATGGTTCTATGCGTAATCTGCTGGGCGGTAAAGGTGCCAACCTGGCGGAAATGTGTCTCCTGGGAATTCCTGTTCCGGCAGGTTTTACCATTACAACTGAATGTTGTACAGAATACTATGCACTGGGATGTAATTATCCCAAAGGCCTGGCAGGAGAAGTCGCACAGGCGTTGAAAAAAACTGAAGATATTATGAATGCCCGTTTTGGCGATCCGGATAATCCCCTGCTTGTTTCCTGCCGTTCCGGTGCCAGAAGTTCCATGCCCGGTATGATGGAAACCGTATTGAACATAGGGCTGTGTTCTGCTACCATTCCGGGACTGATCAGGAAAACCAATAATCCCCGTTTCGTTTACGATGCATACCGCCGTCTGATCATGATGTATTCAGACGTGGTAATGGAAAAAGCAGAGGGCTTTGAGCCGGAAGAAGGAAAAAGTATACGCATTCAGCTGGACGAGTTGCTTCATCAAATGAAAGTAGATAAGGGATACAAAAACGATACAGACCTTACTCAGGAAGATCTGATCGCCCTATGTGACATGTTCAAGAAAAGGGTCGTTCAGGTCCTGGGTAAACCCTTCCCCGACGACGCCATGGAACAATTATGGGGTGGTATAGGCGCCGTGTTCAAATCGTGGAACGGAAAACGTGCCATCTCCTACCGCAGGATCGAAGGTATACCTGATGAATGGGGGACTGCCGTAACAGTGCAATCCATGGTGTTTGGGAATATGGGTGACAATTCAGCAACCGGTGTGGCCTTTTCGCGTAATCCGGCCACAGGAGAAGCCAAATTCTACGGTGAATGGCTCATTAACGCCCAGGGAGAGGACGTCGTAGCAGGTATCCGCACACCCAATCCCCTGAACGAAGCCACCAAGAACGATCAGAACAGACGTCTGCCCTCGCTCGAGACCACCATGCCCAAGGTCTATGGAGAGCTGAATCAGATACAAAAGAACCTGGAAGCCCATTTCCGTGATATGCAAGACATAGAGTTTACCATACAGGACGGACGCCTTTGGATGCTGCAATGCCGTGTGGGAAAACGCACAGGAGTCGCTGCTTTGAACATGGCCATGGATATGCTTTTGGAAGGCCTGATTGACCGCAAGACAGCTGTGATGCGGGTAGCTCCTTCGCAGCTTGACGAATTGCTGCATCCCATTCTGGACCCGGCTTCTGAAAAGGCCGCCCAGGTAATAGCCAGAGGGTTGCCTGCTGGTCCGGGAGGGGCTGTGGGAGAAATTGTATTTACAGCCGAAGATGCCGTAAAATGGAGCAAGGAAGGGAAGAAAGTCATCCTGATAAGGGAAGAGACAAATCCGGAAGACGTGGAAGGAATGCGCGTTGCCGATGGCTTGCTGACTGCCCGCGGAGGAATGACTTCGCACGCTGCACTTGTTGCAAGGGGCTGGGGTAAATGTGCTATTGTCGGTTGCGAAGCTGTGCATATTGACTTGGCCAGACGTATTCTTAAGATTAACGGAAAAGAATATACGGAAGGGACTGTATTCAGCCTGAACGGGACATCCGGTTTTGTATACAATAAAGCCATTGGGACCATGGATGCCTCTGAGAATCCCAGATTTAATGAATTTATGAAAATGGTGGATTCTTTCCGTACCATGGGTGTCCGTACAAATGCAGATACACCGGAAGATGCCAGAATGGCATTGAATTTTGGAGCCGAAGGAATCGGGCTGTTCCGTATAGAACATATGTTCTATGGATTGAACTCCGAGGCGCCCCTGAGCAAACTGCGCAAGATGATCCTATCCGAGACTGTGGGTGAGAGAAAACTGGCACTTCATGAGCTGGCCCCTTATGTGAAAGCAGCAGCCAAGGAAACCCTCCGGGTTATGGACGGTCTGCCACTCACTTTCCGCTTGCTGGACCCACCTCTGCATGAATTTGTACCACATACATCCGACAAGCAAAAAGAACTGGCTCAGGAGCTTGGCATCAGCGTGAATGAAATTAAAAAACGAGGTGAAGCCCTGAATGAAGTCAATCCCATGATGGGACATCGTGGCGTCCGGCTTGGTGTTTCCTATCCCGAGATATCGGAAATGCAGTTCCGTGCCATTTTTACAGCAACCGCCGAGCTGATTAAGGAAGGTTTGAATCCCAAACCCGAGGTCATGGTCCCGGTAACAGTCACCGTCAGAGAGTTGGATGACCAAAAGATCATTGCCGACCGGATGCATAAAGAAGTCCAGGACCAGTTCGGAATTACTTTTGATTATCTTTTTGGTACTATGATAGAAATCCCTAGGGCAACACTTGTGGCCGGAGATATGGCCAAAACAGCGCAATTTTTCTCTTTTGGGACAAACGACCTGACCCAGATGACTTTCGGCTTCTCCCGGGATGATATCGGTTCATTCATGGGTGAGTATATCCAAAAGAAAATCCTGCCCTTTGATCCTTTCCAGCATATTGATGAAAAATCGGTGGGCATACTCATCGAAACAGCCATCAAGGGGGGACGTGAAACCAATCCCGGGATTAAACTGGGAATATGCGGGGAGCATGGAGGTGATCCCCAGTCGGTACGTTTTTGCTATAGGATGGGGTTGACATATGTTTCATGCTCGCCATTCAGGGTTCCGATTGCCCGTCTTGCAGCAGCCCAGGCAGCCATCACGGAAGGCTGATCTTAAAGAAATTATGAAAAACATACTTATCACCGGAGGGGCAGGATTTATCGGAAGCCATACTGCTGTTGAACTGACAGTGGCAGGATATGGTGTGGTCATCGCCGATAACCTGTCAAACTCCGACACCACCAGCCTGGAGGGTATTGAAAAAATTACCGGCAGAAAGATTCTGTTTTATAAAGCGGATTGCTGTGATAAAAAACAGATGCAGAAGATCTTTGGGGAGAATAAAATAGACGGAGCCATTCATTTTGCCGCTTTTAAGGCCGTGGGTGAAAGTGTACAAAAACCGTTGATGTATTATTATAACAACCTTACATCTTTCACTACTTTGTTGGAGGTAATGGCAGAAAGCGGAGGCGGCAATGTTGTATTCTCTTCCTCGGCTACCGTTTACGGACAGGCCGATGTTTTACCCGTAACTGAAGAGACACCCCGCAAAACGGCAGCAAGTCCTTACGGAAATACCAAACAGGTTTGCGAAGACATCCTGCAGGATGCTGTCAGGGCACATTCCGATCTGCAGGGTATCATCCTGCGGTATTTCAACCCCATTGGGGCACACCCGTCGGCCCTGATAGGGGAGTCGCCCCGCGGCATCCCGAACAACCTGGTTCCTTTTATTACGCAAACTGCAGCCGGAATTCGCCGGGAATTGCAGATCTTCGGGAACGATTACAATACGCCCGACGGCACAGCGCTCAGGGATTATATAGATATAATGGACCTGGCCGCCGCACATGTCTCGGCCCTGAAAAGAATGACGGACCATCAAAGCGCAGGGACATGTGAGGTTTTCAACGTTGGCACGGGTAATCCGCTTTCGGTGATGGAACTGGTGGTAAAATTCCAGGAAGTCAATAAGGTTAATTTGAAATACAGCATTACAGGAAGGCGCGAAGGAGATGTGGAAGCCATATGGGCAGATACCTCCCTGGCCAATAAAGTCCTGGGCTGGAAAGCCCGTCGCTCCATTGAAGAAACGCTGGCCAACGCCTGGGCATGGGAAAAGAAACTGAGAAGGATCATATAAAAATGGGATTATCATAAAAGAACAGATGGTACCGGACAGATTCAGCGATCAGCAATTAGACAGATCACATCCCAAATGGAAGCAGTCTTTGCAAAGGGGAAGAGAGTTCATCCTTCCCGATGACAAACCGGATGACACCCGTTCCCAGTTCTATCGGGATTATTCGCGTATCCTGCACTGTACATCGTATCGCCGCCTGAAACACAAAACCCAGGTTTTTTTTGCCACCCAGAATGATCACATTTGCACACGTATGGAGCACGTGAACCACGTGGCTTCCATAAGTTATACCATAGCCAAATTCATGGGACTGAACACAGAATTGACCCAGGCCATAGCCCTGGGTCATGACCTGGGTCATAGTCCGTTCGGACATGAAGGAGAAATCTTGCTGTCAGAGATCATGCAAAAATGGGACGGAACCTTCTGGCACGAAAAGAACGGATTGTACACGGCAGATAAAATCGCCACTTTACCTAACGCATCGGGCATACACAAGAATCTGCGCCTGACCTATGCCGTTCGAGACGGGATCATATCGCACTGCGGCGAAACAGACGAGAACGGTCTCTTTCCCCGGGAACAAGCCATAGATCTGGAACAGATCCAGCGTCCCAACCAGTACCTGCCTTATACTTGGGAAGCCTGCGTGGTCAAACTTTCGGACAAGATTGCCTACCTGGGCCGGGATATAGAAGATGCCATTGAGCTAAACCTGCTGGAGCCGGAAAGACTTGAACAACTGAACAAAGTGATGAGAAAGATTCCGGATGCCCCGGGTGTGGTGAATAATACAGCGTTAATAGAACTTTTCATTAAGGATCTTTGTAAAAATTCGACACCGGAAGAAGGAATGCACTTTTCCCCCAAGTATTATAATTTACTGGTAGAGGTAAAAAAGTTTAATTACGACCATATCTATCACCATCCCCGGCTTCTCTATTACAAAGAGTACGCCCGATGCATAATCCATACGATTTTTGATTTCCTGGACGGATTTTATGGAAAAGACGTACTGGAGCGCATAGTAACCGACACGCCAAAATTTCCTGTCTTGTTAAAATATTTCTATGAATGGCTTATTAAATACAGCAGTATTGATTTACAGGAAAGAAATAATGCCGGGTTTCAGAATGATATCATTTACGATATTTCTGACCAGGGTCAGTACCGCAGGGCGATCATCGACTACATAGCCGGTATGACCGATAATTTTGCCATCCGGGTATATCACGAGATTATTTCTTTTTAGATATCGGTCATCAAACCGGAAAACAAAATGGTCCCGGTGCTCTTTTCCCTGATGAAATACAGAAACGGTCTGTCCACATGGAAAGGTATGGTATCTCCCGGACCAATAGAAGTTACGTTAAAGCCGATGGTAGTTACTACAGCTGCTTCCGTGCCTTCTTCATCTACTTGAATATAAGTATTTTGTTTGAGCAGTGCTATGAACAGGGGAATGTCGCTGATCTGGCTGAAATCTGCCTGGCAAGGATCAAAGGCAATGCCCATTCCCATGCGCGACAATACGGGAATCATCAGCTTTTCCGAATCAAATTCCATTTTAAAACGGGGGATACGCAAATTCAGTTCTGCCGGGGACAGTCCGTCCACCCATCCAGTCCACTGTTCCCATGATAATGAAGCGATAACATCCATCACGTCAACTCCTGTGTCGGGCAATACAATGATCATGCTGAAGGCTTCGTTCCCGTAAGGGATCTCTGCGACCGAAACTCCTTTTTCTGCCGTATAGCGGAATTGGTTGGTCTGCTCCATATAAGTTACACTTCTCGGTGTTCCTGATATGGAGCTGAATGAGCCCTGCCAGCTTGCTTTTTTGTCAAATGTGTTTTTCCATTTCCCCTTGAAATAAAGAGCATTGGTATACAGCAACCTGCAGTCGGGATCGATCTTGTCTATCACTTTTTTGATCAGGTTGTTGGTGTTATCGGCACACCATTTATTTATTAGACCGGGGGCTGACGGATCACTGAAATCCAGCTTGTTTACAGAAGCATCGTAATATTCCTGTAATGCCGTGATGAAGGGAGTTTTGACCGGGAAAGCCTGTTCTATCCATACGGCATTGGCCACAAGAAGCTTTACAGTATTGTCCACCTTTTTGAGTGACGGAACCAGATGTTTATAGAACCTGTTCATGTCGTCCATTGAAAAGGATTCAAATCCCAGGGTTGCTTTCATGTCTTCGCGCGTAGATCCGGAAGCGCCGTTGGTTACGGCTGATAATGCAAGCGAAGCGCTTAAAGGAGAAATGAAAAGGTTTTCTCCGGCAAGTTCCCGGCTCATTTCCCGAAAAAGATCTATGGCAAACAGATTGCCGTTTTCCAGGATCTCCTGTTGTACTTTTGTCAGGACGATGTCTTCTCTGGCAATGGGATCGGGCCATTTGGAACAGGACCAGGCAACAGGTCCTGCAAGGACGGCTGTGATCAATAAGCTGATTACGGATTTCATATGCAATGGATTTTATTACATACTTTAAATGCAAAAAAACCCTTGATACTGCACCAGCTTATTGTAAAAAAACACAGCCACCCTTCAGGCTTGTCATTTCTGTCGGGTCTGAAGGACTACAAGGGAGAGAAATCTTCCTTGCCTGCACCGCACAGTGGACAAACCCAATCTTCAGGAAGATTTTCAAAGGCAGTTCCCGGAACTATTCCATTATCGGGATCTCCTTCTGCCGGGTCATATACATACCCACACAAATCACATTCA
>LUZA01000037.1 GCA_001603455.1 Bacteroidales bacterium Bact_09
GATCAGGGGACAACAAAATCCTGGTTATTAATATCTAATTACATTCCACATACTTAATAAATTAAAAATAATATTATGATAAATAGAACAGCGATACATAAAATAGCCGCTTTCATGATATTGATTGTTGTATGCGGTTCCCTATCTTGCTCACAAGACGAATATATATTCATACCGGACAACGAAAGCCTTTCTTTTACGGACAATACAGAAAGCTATATTTTAAATGGAAAAGCAGTGGAGGTTCCTATTTACAGAGGAGTTGCAGATATGGCACTAAGTGTGGATATAAATCTGGATGAAGGAAGTATTTATACATTACAAAACAAACAGGTACAGTTTGCCAAGGGTGAATACATTGCCAAAGTCAGCCTATCTTATTTACAAACAGGATTGATGCCCGGAACGGTATATAAATTCAGAATCTGTTTTTCAGAAGATTTAGTTTCCGCTTCAGGAACCAATGTTTATGAAGGCGAGGGCACCCTGCCACTCGATTTATTAGAATATGGGAATTACGGTACTGTTCTGTTCATAGGTCCCACATACTCAAGCAAATATCCAAGTGATGTTGTAGACCATATGACAGTTGAAGAAAGAACATATACTATTCAAGTAGCTAAATATACTACGACTTATTACAGAATAAATAACTTCTTCAGTTCTGATACCCATTTTGATTTTGTCCTGACCAACGAAGGCAATATAAAAATTCTGGCCCCTCCAGCTTCATATGATTGCCCGGTATATGGTTCTGCAACATATAAATTCGCAAGTTCCGCAACATACAACGGACATAAAATTACTGTCTGGTTCGATGCCGATCCGGATTGTATAACACCATACGACTACGGTGAAATGGGTTATTCTGTTGTTGAAGGAACATGTATCGATTTTGATGCAATCTTTACAATAGGTAATGATTACATACCGAGACCAGGATCAACCCAGAAGTGGCACGCATATGAGACGTTTAAAGTAACTTCTATAAATAGGAACTAACATGGAATATTTTATAAAAAATCCACTGCTGTACGGGAAAGTTTACAGGGCACTATCCAAATCTGCGTATAAATAGCGTTCCTGGACGTTCCAACAGAAAAGGGGCTTTCTCTGTTATACTCCCCGCTTTTTTTCTTTGTTTTTTTTCAAATTCTCCTTGAGGACATCGACTCCGGTAAGAATGGCTTCTTCGAAAGTGGTGCAATTCCTTTCCGCGATCAAATCGCTTCCGGGTATCTTTATTCTGATGGTGGCCTTCTTGTTATCGTGCCCTGGAACTAATGAGAGGGTCACTTCGACCCCTATTATGGCATCAAAGAACCGTTCCAGTTTTCCCACTTTTTCATTAATGAAATCCAGCAATTTTTTGTCAGCATCGAATTTAACGGATTCAATTCTAATGTCCATGATATACCTCCATTTTATATGATTATTAACCAGCGTCCCGGGGCCGGTCATGCCCTGGGGTGCGCTTTTTTATAGGCTTTTTTTAGTGCTTCAAATGAATTGTGGGTGTAAATCTGTGTGGCAGCCAGTGAGGAGTGTCCGAGTAACTCCTTGATGCTGTTCAGGTCGGCCCCCCTGTTCAGCAAATGTGTGGCCAGGGAATGACGCAGCACGTGAGGGCTTTTTTTCCCGGTAAAACCAGGTTCTGCAGCTAATTCCTTGTGTACCATTTTACTGATCGTTGTAAGGGCAAGCGGTTCTCCGTTCTTGCGGCAAAAAAGCCATGGCGATCCCACATCTCTTATTTCAATATATTGCTGCAAATCCCGGACCAGACCTTTGTTCAGGGGGACGTCCCGTTCTTTGTTCCCTTTACCCCGTACCCGAAGCAAAGCCCGGTCAAAATCCAGATCTTCCAGGCGGATGCCGGCCAGTTCGGCACGGCGGATTCCCGTGGCATAGAGCAGGTGAATCATTAATATCACCTGGTTAGGTGAAGATCCTTTGCTGTCTATCAAGTTGTTGATCCTGACCTCAGGATAGAATTCAGGTATCCGGTGTCCTTTTTTTGGACGAATCAGCAGTTTAAGTGGATTGTCCTTAAGAGTGCCTTTCCTGACCAGAAAATTGCAGAAAGAGCTCAGTGCCGAGAGCCTTTGGTAAACTGTAGCAGGACTCAGACCCTGTTCCAAAAGCGATCCGGTGTATGCCCTCAGGTGGGTCAGGGTAACATGGCTCATAGGGTTTTCTTCAGAAGGAAGATCCATGAATTCAAAAAAGTCCAAAATAGCCTGATTATAAATTACCTGTGTGCGTTTTGAGTAGCGTTTCTGTACCCTTAGGAAATCTATGAAATCATTCCTTTCCATCGTATACAAATATACAAAAAACGAGGATTAATCCTCGTTATTCTGTATACGTTGTTTGTATATTGCTTTCTTTTTTTGGTCCCTTTTTTTCACGGATGGTTTGGTAAAAGACTGACGTGAACGGAGCTCGCGTACGATCCCGGTTTTTTCAAATTTACGTTTGAATTTCTTTAAAGCACGTTCTATGTTTTCGCCTTCTTTTACTGGTACAATGATCATATATTCAGACACCTCCTTTTATCATGGGGTGCAAAAATAGATAAAAAAATGGAAAATCAAAGCGTAACCCGTATATTTGTGCGTAATTTTTAACAAAATTCTCTATTATCATGAAAATTGAAGGTATTCCTTCCATTATTCCGCCGGCAAAACCTTTTTGTAAAAACGTAAATCATGCGCCGGTAAGGAAAGATATTCTTACAAGAGAAGAAAAAAGACTGGCGCTGGCTAACGCGCTGAGGTATTTTCCCCCGGAACAGCATGCAGAACTGGCTCCCGAATTTGCTAGGGAATTGAAAGAATACGGACGTATATATATGTACCGCTACAGACCCGATGAACCCATTACAGCCGGTAAGATAGATGATTATCCTGCCAGATGTCACCAGGCGGCGGCTATTATGCTGATGATCAATAACAATCTGGATATTGCGGTGGCACAACATCCTCACGAGTTGATCACATACGGCGGGAACGGAGCCGTTTTCCAGAATTGGGCGCAGTACCGTCTTACTATGAAATATTTATCAGAGATGACTGATGAACAAACCCTTGTTCTGTACTCGGGTCATCCCATGGGACTGTTTCCCTCATCAAAGGAAGCTCCCCGTGTGGTAATCACTAACGGGATGGTCATTCCCAATTATTCCAGCAGGGATCATTGGGAAAAACTCAATGCACTGGGTGTATCCCAGTATGGTCAGATGACTGCTGGTTCTTTCATGTACATAGGTCCCCAGGGAATTGTCCACGGAACCACCATAACCATCATGAATGCTGCCAGAATGCATCATCCCGGGCACAAAGGCTCCCTTCTTTTTGTCTCCAGCGGTCTGGGAGGTATGTCCGGAGCCCAGCCTAAAGCAGCGCGGATTGCCGGGGTCGTGGGGGTTGTTGCCGAGATAAACCCCAGAGCTACGGAAAAGAGATACCGGCAGGGATGGGTAGATGAAGTGTACGACAACCTGGACACGCTGACCGCACGTATCCGGAAGGCAAAGGAAAACGGAGAAGCCGTTTCACTGGCCTATCAGGGAAATGTGGTCGATCTCTGGGAACATTTGGAACAATCCGGAATATCGGTGGAACTGGGATCAGATCAGACCAGTCTGCACAACCCTTACTCGGGCGGTTATTATCCTGCGGGTTATACTTTGGAAGAATCCGTAGATATGATAGCCAATGATCCAAAACGTTTTGAAGATGCCGTGCGAAAAAGTCTTGTACGTCAGGTCAATGCCATTAATAAACTGGCCCAAAGGGGCATGTATTTCTTTGATTATGGCAATGCCTTCCTACTGGAAGCATCACGGGCAGGAGCCGATATTCTGGATGAAGGCAATAAATTCAGATACCCGTCCTACGTACAGGATATTATGGGTCCTTTGTTTTTTGATTACGGATTCGGTCCTTTTCGCTGGGTATGTACCTCTTCGTTGCCCGAAGATCTAAGGGAGACCGACAGAATCGCCGCTGGTGTTCTGGAAGAGATGCTTGAAGAAGCCCCGGATGAAATCCGCAACCAGCTACAGGACAATCTGCACTGGATCCGCCAGGCTCACCGCAACAACCTGGTTGTCGGCTCGCAGGCAAGGATTTTATATGCCGATGCGAAGGGTCGCATTCGCATTGCACTTGAACTGAACCGCGCCATTGCCCAAGGCCGCATTAAAGGACCCATTGTGCTGGGCAGGGACCATCATGATGTATCGGGGACCGATTCCCCGTTCAGGGAAACATCCAATATATATGATGGTTCCTCTCTGACCGCAGACATGGCAGTGCAAAACGTCATTGGAGATGCTTTCCGCGGAGCCACCTGGGTTTCGCTGCATAATGGAGGTGGTGTTGGGTGGGGTGAGGTTATCAACGGTGGGTTTGGACTGGTAATAGACGGCAGTGAAGAAGCCATCAGACGCATCAAAAGCATGTTGTTTTGGGATGTAAACAACGGCATAGCCAGACGTGCCTGGGCAAGGAATTCCGGGGCGCTCTCTGCATTGAAACAGGCAATGGAAGAAGAACCTCTTTTAAAGGTCACGGTGCCATCCGTTGCAGATCCCGCACTCCTTGACTTGTTTGACTGATATTTATTCTTACCATATTATGACTGAAAAATTGTTTCATGATTTTCCACCGGTTTCTACACAAGAGTGGGAGGACCAGATCATAAGGGCTCTGAAAGGGGCAGATTACGAAAAAAAACTGGTCTGGAAAACACCTGATGGACTTAGGATAAGACCATATTACAGAGAAGAGGACTTAAAAGAAATTTCTTATCTGGATACACTTCCGGGACAAAAACCATTTCTCCGCGGGACCAGGGAAGACAATAACTGGCTTATCCGGCAGGGATTTATAGTGGAAGATTCTCTGCAGGAGGTCAATGCCCGGGTGCTAGCTGCGCTTGACAGGGGCGTTGAGTCGGTTGGTTTCCGTTTAGATCCTTCGCGTGAATATAACGTGGAGGACATGAAAGCACTACTGGCAGGAATATTCCTGCCAGCCGTGGAAATTTCCTTTGCCGGAGTTTCCTGTGACAAACCCCAGGTTATTCATGCATTTCTGGAATACCTGAGCAGAACAGAGACCAATCCGTCGCAGGTCAGGGCGCGTTTTGAGTTTGATCCTTTGGGAGATGCCTTCTTTAACGGGACACAGCCCGCGGGTGAGGACCTAAAAGTTTTGAAGAACCTTGTGGAAGCTTGCAGTCCTTATCCCCAAGTGCGCATCGTAAGTATTCCGGGATGCAGAATGCAGGACCGGGGTTCTGGAATAGTACAGGAGCTGGCTTTTTCCATGGCCATGGGATATGAATACATAAGGTTGCTTACAGGGATGGGCATATCTCAAAATCTGGCAGTCCGTTCCATACATTTTCACATGGGCATGGGATCCCATTATTTTCTTGAAATAGCCAAATTTCGTGCAGCCAGGATTTTCTGGAGCCAGGTGGCCGATTCTGCAATCAGTGTACATGCCACTGCAAGTTTTTGGACCCAGACAGCTTACGATATGTATGTAAACCTGCTTCGGGGCACTACCCAGGCCATGTCTGCGGCCATAGCTGGGGTAGATTCCATGGAAGTATTACCTTACGATTGCGTAATCAGAAACGGTAGTGATCAAAGTTACCGCCTGGCCAGGAACATACAAATTATCTTGAAAGAAGAAGCCCATTTTGACCAGGTGACAGACCCTGCCGCAGGATCATATTATGTGGAAAACCTGACGGATTCCATACTTAAAGAATCCCGTAAAATGTACGGGGAACTTTTGCAGAAAGGCGGATTTTTAACTTCTCAGGGAAGTCAGTGGGTCCGGGATTCGATTGATAGGTCACGGGAGCGTCGTATGCAGAATCTGGCCACCAGGAAAGAAATTCTGGTGGGAGTGAATCAGTATCCGGATCCGGACGAGAAGGCACCGGAAGGATTGTCTACGGTTTGTGAGGAAAAATGGTTGCGGGCTGCTGCCGGTTATGAAAAAATGCGTCTGCGTACGGAACAAGCCGGGGAAATACCAGCCGTATTTCTGCTTACTTTCGGAAATCTGGCCATGTGTAGGGCCAGGGCGCAGTTTGCTGCAAACTTTTTTGGAGTTGCCGGTTTCCGGATCATGGACAACAACCGTTTTGCTACTGTGGAAGAAGGTGTGCAAGCAGCCCTCAGCTCGGGTGCACGCATTGTGGTAGCTTGCTCGTCCGATGAGGAATACGAGCATGCCGTACCGCTAATTGCAGAATCCCTGGGCGATGACCTCATACTGACCGTCGCCGGGGATCCGCCTTGCAAGGATGCACTTGTTGCACAGGGGATAAACCATTTCATCAGTCTTAGGAGCAATGTCCTGGAAACGCTCCATCAATACCAAAACGAGTTGGGATTATGAAAAAATATTATACAGCAAAAGATATAGAGAACATGGAGCACCTGCATTATGCAGCAGGTATTCCCCCTTATCTCAGGGGACCCTACAGCACTATGTATGTGCAAAAACCATGGACAATCAGACAATATGCGGGATTTTCAACCGCCGAAGAATCAAACGCTTTTTACAGAAGGAATTTGGCAGCAGGGCAAAAGGGTCTTTCCGTTGCCTTTGACCTGGCCACCCACCGCGGATATGATGCCGATCACCCTAGGGTAGTTGGAGATGTAGGGAAGGCCGGAGTGAGTATATGCTCTGTAGAAGACATGAAAGTGCTTTTTGACCAGATTCCCCTGAATCGCATGTCTGTTTCGATGACCATGAACGGAGCGGTGTTGCCTGTGTTGGCATTTTACATTGTTGCGGGGCAGGAGCAGGGAGCCTCTCTGGACGAACTTACCGGGACTATCCAGAATGATATCCTGAAAGAATTCATGGTGCGGAACACCTATATTTACCCGCCCGAATTCTCAATGCGCATCATAGGGGACATCTTTGCCTATACGGCAAGGAATATGCCCCGTTTCAACTCAATTTCCATATCGGGTTACCATATGCAGGAAGCTGGTGCGACCAGCGAAATAGAAATGGCATATACCCTTGCAGACGGGCTGGAATACCTCCGCACCGGAGTAAAAGCCGGAATGGATATAGATGATTTCGCCCCCAGGATCTCTTTCTTCTGGGCCATCGGGATGAACCATTTCACAGAAATTGCCAAAATGCGGGCGGCCCGCATGCTTTGGGCAAGGATCGTAAAAAGTTTTAATCCCAAGAATCCCAAGTCGTTGTCACTTAGAACTCACTGTCAGACGTCAGGTTGGTCGTTGACAGAACAGGACCCGTTCAACAACGTTGCCCGTACCTGTATAGAGGCCATGGCTGCAGCTTTGGGACATACCCAGAGTCTGCACACCAATGCCCTGGACGAGGCTATAGCCCTGCCAACGGATTTCTCGGCGAGGATTGCCCGGAACACACAGTTGTACTTGCAAAACGAGACGGAGATATGCAGAAGCATTGATCCCTGGGCAGGCTCATATTATGTGGAAAGCCTGACCCACCAGATAGCTCATGAAGGCTGGACGCTTATCAGGGAGATCGAGGAGCTGGGCGGAATGGCCAAAGCCATAGAGACAGGGATCCCCAAACTAAGGATAGAAGAAGCTGCTGCACGTACACAGGCGCGGATAGACTCCGGAACAGATGTTGTAGTAGGTGTTAATAAGTATCGCCTTGAAAAAGAGGATCCTATAGAGATCCTGGATGTGGATAATACTAAAGTACGCCTTTCCCAGATCGCCCGTCTGGAAGAGCTCAAAAAGAAGAGGGATCCCGCGAAGGTGGAAGAATCCCTGGAAGCCATAACACGTGCAGCACGTGATCATTCGGGGAACCTGCTTGAACTGGCCGTCGAAGCGGCGAGAAACAGGGCTACGTTGGGAGAAATTTCCGATGCCTGTGAAAAAGTGGCCGGAAGATATAAAGCCGTTATACGTATGAACAGAGGAGTATATTTATCTGAGGTGAAGGAAGATCCTCACTTTACCAAAGCCAGGGAAATGGCTATGCGTTTTGCCGAGAGGGAAGGCCGTCAGCCACGGATCATGATCGCCAAACTTGGGCAGGATGGACACGACCGGGGTGCCAAGGTTGTAGCTACAGGGTATGCCGATATCGGGTTTGATGTGGATGTGGGACCTTTGTTCCAGACACCCGGAGAGGCGGCCCGTCAGGCTGTAGAGAACGATGTACACATACTGGGTGTCTCGTCGCTGGCAGCAGGACATAAAACACTTGTGCCTCAGGTGGTCAAAGCATTGAAAGAACTGGGCCGGGAAGATATTCTGGTCATCGTGGGAGGGGTCATCCCTGCACAGGATTATCAGGAATTGTACGATGCCGGTGCTGTTGCCGTATTTGGACCGGGAACGTCAGTTTCATTATGTGCCGTCAGAATGCTTGAGTTATTGGAACAGCAATCAGAGAAATAAATCCACAAACCCTTCGGGGGGGATGTTCCGGAAATAGTCATCCAGCGCGAATCCTTCCAAACGCCGGAAGATCGCATCCCGGGTGCGGGGACATCCCCTGAGGGCATTCTCAACATCCTCTGTAGGGGACAGGAAAAAATAGTCGCCGTAGATCCTGACATCTTCAATGATGTTATCCTTTACGGTAAGATGTATTTCTGCGTTCCCGCCCGGGAAACGTTCTCTTTTTATCAAACCCTTACCGGGATCCCTGCCGTAATTCCAAGCAAAGGTCCTGTATTTTTGTTCACACAATTCTTTAATCACATCGCATTCCTGAGGATTGAGCGGTTCGTCACGGTACATATTGCCAGGATTTTGAGCAATGTGTTTTTTCAAAAGGGACAGAAAATCCTGTGTACTCATGTTTCCCGGAAGGTATTCTGACAAGTTGCATACGCGGCGGGGATTACTGACAACGCCACGTCCCTTTTCCCGGACTTTTACCTGCAGGGCTTGTGACATATCATTCATCGAGGCACTGAACAGTAATGTACCATGCATCAGGATACGGTCCCGGTACAGGGCAATGGCATTGCCTGAAAACTTGCGGCCTTCAATGACAAGATCGTTCCTGCCTTCAAGTTCTGCGTTTACTCCCAGCCCTTGTAAAACGTCCAGAATAGGTCTGGTAAAACGTGCAAAAGCCTCCGGGGTATCCGTTCCGGGTACGTACTGGTCAACAAAAGTGAAATTAATATTGCCCAGATCATGAAAAACCGCTCCGCCTCCACTCAGTCTGCGTACAACAGCGATATTGTGCTTACGTACATAATCACTGTTGATCTCTGCCCTGGTATTCTGGTTGCGGCCTACTATAATAGCAGGGGCATTTCTCCACAAACGGAAAACCGGTTCCCGGCAATTGATCAGTAAGTACTCTTCTACAGCCAAGTTCCACCAGGGATCCAGCGTATTATCCATTATACAGCGCATCTTGACTCAATTTTAGCTTTAATCAGTTTGAACAACATGAAAACGATCCATCCCAATACCAGACCTATTATCGCCCCGCAGATAACATCCAGGGGAAAATGTTTACCCACATATATCCTGCTGTAGGATACAAGGGTTGCCCATAGAAAAATTGATATTGTATACCACCTCCTGCGGTAAGCCAGGCTGGTAAAGCATGCCAACCCAAATACGTTGCTGGCGTGTGAGGATACAAAAGAATAGAGTCCCCCTTTATCTTCCAGAAGCCTGAACATGCCATCCCATTCCGCTATATATGAAGGGCGGAGACGTTGCACCCAATCTTTGATCAGCGATGAGGAAACCTGGTCGGTCAGCAAGAAGGTGAGTATTATGCCCAGTATAGCCGTTAGCGCGTACCGCCAGGGTAATATCAGAAAAAAGCCTCCGGCTATGAGCAAGTATAGAGGGATCCATACGGGTATGTTGGAAAACAACTTCATTACCGGATCCAGAAAATCGCAATGAGCCCCGTTAATTATAAAGAAAAGCTTATGATCAAGGGTTATTATTGATTCCACAAGATGTTCCATATCTGTTCCTTTAACTGGGGAATATTTTTGCCGGTAATGGAAGATGTCATCAATACGGGCAAGGATCGGGGCAGCCTGCGTTGCAGGGATCTTTCCTGATCCTGATCCAGGAGATCCGTTTTGGTTACAACCAGCATGCGTTGCTTATCCATCAGTTCCGGTTTGTATTTACGGAGCTCTTCCAGCAATATGCGGTATTCTGCCGTGATGTCCGGACAATCGGCAGGGACCAGGAATAGCAGCATGGAGTTACGTTCTATATGTCTGAGAAAACGCAGTCCCAGACCTTTACCCTTGTGTGCACCTTCAATGATGCCGGGAATGTCTGCCATCACAAAAGACCTGTTATCGCTCAGGGACACGATACCCAATTGTGGCACGAGCGTTGTAAAAGGATAATCCGCGATTTTGGGACGGGCAGCAGATACGGCGGCAAGCAGGGTGGATTTGCCCGCGTTGGGAAATCCCACAAGTCCCACATCGGCCAGCAACTTCAATTCCAGAACAAACCAGTCTTCCTGCCCCTTTTCTCCCGGTTGGGCATAACGGGGAGTCTGACGTGTGGCCGTTTTGAAATGGTTATTGCCGAGTCCTCCTTTTCCTCCTCTGCACAGGATAAATTCCTCACCCGGCTGCATCAGTTCAGCAATCACCCCCTGGTCGTCTGTCCTTTTGATCACTGTTCCCGGAGGTACTTCAAGCAAGACATCCTTTCCATCCGCCCCATGGGCCAGGTTGCCCCTTCCCGGTTCCCCGTGTCCGGCACGTACGTGCTTTTTATATTTAAGGTGAATCAATGTCCAGAACTGGGGATTGACCTTCAGGATCACATGACCTCCCCGTCCTCCGTCGCCTCCGTCAGGTCCGCCTTTTGGTATGTACTTTGCCCGCATCAGATGCACGCAACCTGCACCTCCGTTACCAGAGGCACAGAACAGTTTTACATAATCTACAAAATTGGTTTCAGACATTCACTGACTTGGTTGAGTGTGTATTCCGGAGTTTTGGAACTGTCGACGGATACAAATTTTCCCTGTTTTTTGTAATGATCTATAATGGGAACAGTCTGGGCGTGGTAGGTAGCCAGACGGTGACGTACTCTTTCAGAATCCGTGTCATCCGGCCGGTTTTCTATGCCTCCGCGGCGCAACAGGCGCGTCTCGCAAACAAAGTCGTCGACTTCCAGCAGGATCATCAGATTCAGGGGATGTCCTGTTTTTTCCAGGAAATCATCCAGCGCTTCTGCCTGTGGCAAAGTCCGGGGAAAACCGTCAAACAGGAAACCACGGGCACCGGGATTGGCTCTCAGATTGTTCGAGATTAGGGATATTACGATCTGGTCGGAGACCAGATCCCCCTTGGCTAGGATGGTTTCCACTTCCTTTCCCAGCGGTGAACCCAAGCCGATTTCGTGCCGGAGCATATCTCCTGTTGACAGATGAACAAATCCGAATTTTTCGATCATTAATTTTGCTAGCGTTCCCTTTCCCGATCCCGGAGGGCCTGCTATGATAATATTGAGCATGATTCAGTCTATTATGTAAAGGTCTTTAAATTGTCTTCCCAGATCATTGTAATCCAGTCCGTAGCCAACCACAAAATCATTGGGGATCCGCATGCATACATAATCTATGGGAAGTACTTCTTTATAGGCATCGGGCTTGAAAAGCAACGTGCAGATCTTTATCTGTTTCGGGTTCCTTTTTTTAAGGTCCTCCACCAGTTTGACTATAGTGGTTCCGCTGTCTACCACATCTTCCACTATGACTACGGTCCTGTCTGTTATATCCAGGCATAATCCCAGGATTTCCCTTACATGGCCTGTACTGGCGGTTCCGCTGTAGGAGGCGAGTTTAACAAATGTGACCACACAGTTCAGGTCGATCTTTTTCATCAAATCTGCAGTAAACATGAAAGATCCGTTCAGGATGCCGATGAAGACAGGTCGGTCCTCTTCGCTCAGGTCTCTGTTTAGCTCCGAGGCCACCCGCTGGATGGCCTTGTCGATTTCCGAATAAGGTATATATGTCCGGAAAGATTTATCTTGTAGGCTTACACGTTCCATAGAACAAAAATAATCATTAAATTTGAACTTTAAACAGAGAAATACCATGAATCCGCAAGTGAGCATCATAATGGGCAGTCTGTCAGACATGCCGGTAATGGAAGAAGCGGCACGTTTCCTGGATCAGATGGAGATCCCCTTTGAAATGAATGCCCTTTCTGCACATCGTACACCTGGCAGGGTTGCCGCCTATGCCGGGGAGGCCTCTCAAAGGGGAATAAAGGTGATCATTGCAGGAGCCGGCGGGGCAGCCCATCTTCCGGGCGTCATTGCCGCTTATACAGGAATTCCTGTTATAGGAGTCCCCATTCAATCGTCACATTCGCTTGCGGGTCTGGATTCAATTCTTTCCATCCTCCAGATGCCTTCGGGCATACCGGTTGCTACCATGGCTCTGGACGGAGCCCGGAATGCGGCCATCTTCGCGGCCCGTATTCTGGCACTTTCCAATAGTGAACTAAATAAAAAAATGCAGGATTTCCAGCTTTCTCTTGGCCGGAAGGTGGAAGAGGCAAACGAGTCGGTCAAAGACATAAAATACCGTTTCAAGATCTGATAAAATAATGTAAAACAAAGCTCATCAGAGGGGAGCGAGAGAAGGACAGAACATGAGAAAAGTTTTATGTGTGCTGCTTTGCGGCACAATCGTCTGTGCTGCAAAGGCACAGCACAGGGATATTATATTGGAAGATCTGGCCCGGGATAACGATTTCAGGGGTCAGGACCTGGAAGAAATGCTGCATGCCCGCATTAGCCTGAATGCGGCAACGCGGGATGATCTGGAATTATCCGGTTTTCTTTCACCTTACCAAATATCCTCCCTGATCGATCACAGGGAACGTTACGGTGCTTTCCTTACATGGGCAGAAATAGCTCTCATTCCCGGATTCTCTGGTGAGGATATGGAAATGTTATCGCTTTTCTTTACCCTTGAACCGGTGGCCGTCAGGCCTGGAAAATTACAATGGCGCTCACTTGTAAGGGAGGGAAAACGCTCCCTGATACTCCAGACACACACTTTTTTTCCCAGGGGTGAGCCATACAGCCCTATAACAGCCGTGGAATACCAGGCCCGGCCCAACTCGCGCTATCTTGGAATTCCATGGTACCGCTACGCGCGGTATAATTACCATTACCGGAACAAATTGCGCTGGGGCATAACCCTTGAAAGCGATCCCGGAGAGAGGTCACTGGCCGATTTTCTCTCCTTCCATATTGTCACAGAGGATATAGGGCCCCTTAAAAACCTTGTGCTCGGAGACTTTCGCGCCCGTTTTGGACAGGGATTGTTGTTATGGAACGGGACAGTGTTTGGAAAAGCCTCTTCAACGGCATCTTTGTGTAATACAGAGACGGGAATAAAGGCCTATACTTCACGGGACGAAAACCTTTTTTTCAGGGGACTGGGGGCCACATTCGGCAACAGGTGCACGGAGTTATCAGTTTTCGGTTCGTGGAAGCCTGTCGATGCCCGGGTCATTCCGGAAGGATTCACCTCACTGGTCCTGACAGGCTACCATCGTACACCTCTGGAGCTTGAAAAGAAAAAAGCGCTGGCATCTTGGGTAATGGGGATCAACTTTTCTTATTCTGCAAAAAACTGGAAGACCGGGATAACGGCCCTGGGATACGGATATGACCACCCGTACGCTGGAAAGATTACTTATTACAATGCATTCAGGAACAGGCAGCTTCCATTTGGCGGGATTTCGACCGATTTTTCCCTGCGCCTCAGGTCCTGGCATATTTTTTCCGAGGTTGCCTTGGACCTTGGACTTTCGCCGGCAGCACTTGTTGGTGTAATTTATTACGGGAAAAACGGAAACCAGGCGGGCCTGCTCCTGCGGTATTTCACTTCTTCCTTTACGGCAGGTTACGGAGCTCCCCTAGGCAGGAATTCCTCCTCGTCCAACGAATACGGACTGCAATTAACAGCAGATTTGACCCTCCCCGAAGAATGGAAACTCGACGGAAGCATCTGGCTTTTTGCCTTTCCCTCGCCCAGATATCTGTGTCGCAAGCCTTCCTACGGATGGGAAGGACGCCTGCGGCTCCGCCGGGACGGACACATGTTATCGCTCCGCCAGCAAAGATCACTTTCTGACAAAGGAATTACCGACAGACAATCGTTGTGCCTGAGGTCTGGCTTCCGGATTACAGATTTTTTAATGCTCAATTTGCGTGCCGATGGCTTGTACTGCCTGCTGCACGGCATTCCGGGTGAATGGGGCAGTGCCGCTTATGCCGAGCTTGTCTGTAAAAACGGAAAAGGGAATTTCAGGAGTTCTTTCCGGATTGCCTTGTTTTATACAGGATCGTGGGAGTCCAGGATATATGTTTATGAACCGGACGTTCTTTACGGATTTTCAGTTCCCGCGCTATACGGGAAAGGGATCAGAAGTAACATCAATTTCAGGTATTCGCCTTTCAGATTTTTGGATATCTGGTTAAAAATTGCGTGTACGGTCAAAGATGCATTCACGTGCGAATCTAAAATTCAGGCGAGGTTTCGTTTTTGACATAAGGCACAAAGTCCTCTCCTACCAGAAGTCTTAGCGAAGAAGGAATGATACTGAAGACATAAGGCGGCGTTCCCATAAGTTCCCCGTCTGTTTCCAGGAAAGTCGTATTCTTGCTGTTGGGCATGATTTCCACTGTCTTACCTCTTCCGTGGAGTGCTTCTTTGAACGAATAGACTTTGCCGTCAATAAAATCCCTTATTCGCAGGGCAAGAGTAACTTTGTTCATGGGAGCGACAAGGGTTATGTCAAACAATCCGTCATCAGGAATGGATAGGGGAAGTGCTTTCATCCCACTGCCGATACTGACTCCTATTCCTATGCTGCACGTCAGGACGGGGCCTTCGTAGAACATATTCCCGTTTACCAGAATGCGCAGGTCCTTTGGCCTGTAAAAAAGAAACTGGTGCAGCAGGCTGCTCAGGTATTGTGCCTTGCCCCTGCGGTTGTCCTGCTCCACTATTCTCTCGTAATGTTTAATAACAGCTGCATCGAGACCCATGCCCGCTGCATTGGCAAAGTAGCGGGATCGTTCTATTCCGTAATCCTGGAAAGAAACCCATCCAACGTCGGTCAGGATGCTTTTATTTTTGATGATCGTCTCCATGGCACGGACATGATTCAGGGGTATTTTGTAGGCATAGATAAAATCATTGCCTGTGCCTATGGGTATGATGCCCATAGTGATGTTTTGCGTGGGAACATCCTGCTGGTAAAAAATCCCGTTGATCACTTCGTGAAAAGTGCCGTCTCCCCCTATTACGATGAAATTCCTGAATCCTTCACGGATCGCTTCTATTGTTATGGTAACGGCATGATACTTGTGCTTGGTGAAAATACATTCAAAACAGAGATCGTGCTCATGTAAGAATTTTGATATATGAGGCCACATGACGGCTGTTTTACCGCCGCCTGCGACAGGATTGAGAATGATCATCCATCTGGAAGAGAACATAATCTCTGGTATTGATTCAAAACCCAAAATTAAGAATATTTGTGGTAATTAATGTATATTTGCCAAATTGATATCTAATCCGGAACTTTATGGGAAAAGTAATCGCTATAGCGAATCAGAAGGGAGGCGTGGGAAAAACAACAACAGCCATCAATCTGGCAGCATCTCTCGCCGTGATGGAAAAGAATGTTTTACTGGTAGATGCTGACCCGCAAGCGAATACGACTTCGGGCCTTTGTTTTGATCCAAATGCCGGTAGCGGCGACACCCTGTACGAATGCCTGATAGGGTCAGTACCCATAGAGAAAACGATCATCCAGACAGAAATTGAAGGACTCAAGCTCATTCCATCTCACATTGATCTTGTAGGAGCAGAGATCGAGTTGTTATCGGTGCCTGAACGGGAAAGGGTAATGAAGCAGAAACTGGACACCATACGGCAACATTTCGATTACCTGTTTATAGATTGCTCTCCTTCCCTGGGTCTGATCACGGTAAATGCCCTGACCGCTGCAGATTCGGTGATCATTCCGGTACAATGTGAGTTCTTCTCTCTGGAAGGGCTTGGCAAATTGCTCAATACCATTAAGATAGTTCAAAGCAGACTGAACCCTACACTAGCCATAGAAGGATTTCTTTTGACCATGTATGATGTACGGCTCCGTTCGCACAACCAGATAGTAGAAGAGGTCAGGCACCATTTCCAGGACATGGTATTTCAGACGGTCATACAGAGGAACGTACGCCTGAGCGAATCTCCTTCACACGGAAAGCCTGTGATCCTGTACGATGCGGCCTCTACAGGCAGCAACAATTACCTGAATCTGGCCAGGGAATTTTTAAAGAAAAACCAACATGACTAAGAAACCGGCTTTGGGAAAAGGATTAGGTGCCCTGATATCGGAAACGCCCTCACTGGGAGACTGGAGACCCAGGAATCCGGTGGTGCTGCCGCAGATGGAAGGCACCTCCATGATAGAGATAGATCTGGTAGAGGTGAACCCGGAACAGCCAAGAAAGGAATTCAATGAAGAATCTCTTTCAGAGCTGGCTGCGTCTATAAGAAACTTGGGACTTATTCAACCCATAACCCTTAGAAAGCTTTCTACGGGCAGCTACCAGTTGGTCAGTGGAGAGAGGAGGCTCAGGGCAGCCAGGATGGCCGGATTGACAAAAGTCCCTGCCTATATACGCCAGGTAGAGGATAGTGCCCTACTGGAAATGGCTCTGGTGGAAAACATCCAGCGCGAGAACCTGGATGCCATGGAGATCGCTTTTGGTTTTCAGCGACTTATAGAAGAATGCGATCTTACACAGGAAAAACTGGCAGAACGTGTGGGGAAAAAACGGGCTACAGTTGCCAATTACCTCCGGTTGATTCAATTGCCTGCCCAGATACAATTGCTCATCAGGGCCGGTGCTCTGTCTATGGGGCATGCCCGGGCACTGCTTTCCCTTGAAGAAGATTCCGCCAGGCTGTCACTGGCAAAAAAAATCGTGGAAAAGGACCTTTCGGTAAGACAGGTAGAAGGACTGGTTCGTCCCAGGGAGACATTATTGCCCAAAATGGAAACACAGGAAACGGAGTTGCCCGACGTTTATTACCGTGTTCTGGAGAGGATCGGAAGGTATTTCAACCACAATATAAGCGTAAAAAGGAATACAAAAGGAGAAGGTGTCTTCACGATCCATTGCTCCAGTGATACTGAAATGGAATCTTTTCTGGAAGCACTAGAGAAAAACAACATATAGCCTGTTCTTAATTTGTGAAACGTAGCCTGATACTCTTTCTGTTTCTGTTTTTCTGTATTCCCCTGGTTTATGGTCAGTTTGCTGTAGATATGGGAAATCAGGATAACCGTGCAGCCCGGGATACCACGGTTCAGGCAAAAGAACCTTTTAAACTGCGTACCTATTTCACGGCCCTTGCCGGAAAGGATTCCCTTAAACTGGGCCGCGTATTTTCCGGAGCAGTCGTTCTTCCCGGATATTCTCAGGCATATAACCGTCAATACTGGAAGATTCCCGTTATCTATGCAGGCATGGGGGCTGGTATCTATATAGGTTACCGCTTCAATATGAAATACCTCGATACCGAAAACGATTCTTATACGTTATACAGGAACCTGTGCTATGCAGGAGCCGGCTTGTTATATTGGAGCAGCCTGCTGGACGGAGTTGTCAATTTCAGGTACAATAAGCCGGTTCTTCCGGCCAGGGCAACCCTGTATTCGGCACTCCTGCCGGGACTGGGGCAGATGTATAACGGAGATTACTGGAAAATTCCCATTATTTACGGAGGACTCATAACCTGCGGATATTTTTGGCAATATAACGGACTACAGTACCATCGGTACAAAGCCATGTACAATCATGCCACGGCAAAACCTTCTGAATATGACGGATGGATGACCCCGGACAACATCAAATGGTACCGGGATACATTCCGCCGTTACAGGGATTATTCCATTATAGCAACAGCCCTGGTATACGCACTCAATATAATAGATGCAAACGTCTTTGCTTATTTCAAGGATTTTGACGTCAGTGACGACTTGACGTTACGTGTTGAGCCGGGCCTGATACCGGGTGACGCCTGTGTTTCTGCTGCCCCGGGTGCGGGAATACAATTTAGATTAACCTTTTAATACATGTTCCGTATATGAAATCAAAACTTCTGATTTTTTTGATGTTTTCTATCACATTGGCTCCCATTCCCATGGGTGCGCAGATAATCAAAAGACCATCCAAAAAGCAGCTGACCAGGCAGGTAGATTCCCTGCTCAGGCTGACCGATTCGCTGCAGCAGGTCCTGATGGCTTATAAATTATCTGAAGCAGATTCGATTTACATGGCAGACCAAATCAATGAAGGCGGGTTTGACAACCCTGCGGCAGAGGTGGATTTTGGATACGATTCCCTGACAACGGAACAGCGCTTGAGCATGTATTATCATCAGAACATGCTCAACCAGATGCCCGAATCCATGACACTGGAAAGCCTGGACACAGCTCTTTTAAAATCAGATATCCCCGATTCTGTCTACATAGAAAGACTAACCAGAATGAACAGTTTCATCAAGCTGCCGTATCACAATATTGTAAAGAACCACATCATTCACTATACCCAGAAGATGCCGGACCGCATTCCTGCCATCTTGGGATTGGCCCAGTATTACATGCCCATATTCGAAGAAATATTCGACTCCTATAACATGCCGCTCGAGCTTAAAGCCATGGCCGTGATAGAATCTGCGCTCAACCCACGGGCCGTATCCAGGGCCAGAGCAACGGGTATGTGGCAATTCATGTACCGTACCGCATTGAATTATAATCTGACCATCAATTCTTATGTTGATGAACGACTCGACCCTATTGTTTCGGGCGATGCCGCTGCCCGTTACCTTTTGGATTCATACCGTATTTACGGCGACTGGGTTCTGGCCATAGCTTCCTACAACTGTGGTGTGGGAAATGTGAATAAAGCCATCAGAAGGGCAGGAGGGTCCTGTGAATTCTGGGATATTTATCCGTTCCTTCCAAGGGAAACGCGCGGTTATGTACCGGCTTTCGTGGCAGCGCTCTACACGATGCGTTATTACAACGAACACCAGATCAGACCTCTGCCTATAGAAATGCCTGCCCATGTAGATACTTTCGAAGTAAATAAAATGCTCCATTTTGAGCAGATAACTTCATTTCTGGACATATCACTGGATCAGCTCAGGGACTTGAATCCGCAATACACAAAGGACATTATTCCTGGCGTTGAACGTCCTTATGTTTTACGTCTGCCTTATGAATACAGCGGTGATTTTGCTGCGTTACAAGATTCCATATTCGCTTACAAGGACAGTGTCTATTTCAATCCTTTGATCCTGAATACCAGGGCAACTGCTTCTGACACACAGATTACCCACAGGGTAAGGAGTGGAGAAACGCTCAGCCATATAGCTAATCGTTACGGTGTTAGGATTGCTGATATTAAATACTGGAATGGATTGCGTTCAGACAGGATTGTCCCCAAACAGCGATTGATCATCTATACCAACCGGACTGCTGCACCTCGGGTTTCTGCCTCTAATGGTGCATCTTCCTCCCAGGACACTCATGCTGCCAGGGCACAGGGTAATCTGATCACCCATAAAGTGCAGCGGGGAGAGACACTGGGAGGCATTGCTGAAAAATACAAAGTCAGTGCGGCCAATATCCGCTCCTGGAACAATATGCGCAACAGCACCATATATGCAGGCAGCACACTTAAGATATATTCCTCTGCCACAGTGGCCACTTCGCATGACGGATCCTTTGAATATTATATCGTTAAATCGGGTGACAATCTGTGGGACATTGCCAATAAGTTTGGAATAACTGTTCAAAACATCCGTTCGTTGAACGGATTAGGCAATAATACCAGGATATATCCCGGACAGAAACTCAAGGTACGCAAAATGTGATTCAAACGGGATCTACATCTATCCTGCACCGGGCAGGTGCCAACGGTGTCTGCCTGACAATGGAGAATAGCCTTTCCTTGACTTCCTGTATCTTAACACTTCGCGATACGGTAATTTGCAAACGGAAAGAGAATTGCAACCTGATAGATTCTCCCGGAATGAAGGGACCTTCAATGAGGACAGGAAGATTGGCTGCCGTCAGGTATTCGGTAAGCAGTCCTGCTTTTGTTTGGGCAAGTAACCTCCTGTGATGAGAGACTGTAAGCAGGATGAGTCTTGAAAAAGGAGGATAGCCGTATTGTTTTCTTTCTTCTAGCAGAGACGTGAAGAACTTATGGGGAAAACCCTCTGTTAGTGAATGGTAAAAAGGATGGTCCATACCAGCGGTCTGGACGTGAACCGGGACCTGAGGGTCTTGTATTGCCGCCCAGCGAAGGGCATTCCCTACAATATGACAGGTTTGTTCAGTAGCACGGAAATGTTTTCTGGAAAGGAGTTTTTCTGTATGCAAAAAGCAGATCATCCCGATGTTTTTTACCAGATAATGATGCATTTGTGAAGGTTTGCACACAATAATGCTCTGGTCCTGCGGATAATCCTCTGTCACCGACGGGTCTCCTTCTACAAGCAGGACCGTATGGCCGCCGTTCAGGCTTTCTTCAAGGGCCTGACGTGTACGGATATCAAAAAGACCTCTCATGCCCTTCTGGGCAAATGATCGGGAAGTGTCAATTATTACGGCCTGTGAGGGAATTTGCGGGAAGTCCTGATATATCTTCATATATCTGTATTTTCCCTTACCGGTATTGAACAATGTTTCAAGCGAAGGCATACAGGATCCCAAAATGACCTGTGCATGGCAAATTTGACCCATCATCAAGGCTGTATCCCTTGCGTTCATAAGGGGCGCGGCATCTGTTCTCTTATGTCCGGGATGTTCTTCCCGGTCAATAACTATGAGCCCCAGCCGGGTAAAAGGCAGCAGCAGGGAAAGGTGCATCCCGGTAATTACACAAGGATTGCCTGCATAGAGCTCCTTTCTGGCGTGACTTTGTTCTTTACGTGTCCTTTTAGAATGAAAGCAAATCAGATGTTCTCCAAGCTCCGGAAGTAAAGATTCATACATCATTTCACAGGACAACCGATCAGGAGTTATTATCAGGCATTGTCCTCCGGCTGCGAGAACTTCACGGATCCGTTCCGTGTAGAACCCCGTCCTGTCAACGCCTTGAACGTAAAGAGGCAGCCCGGGTTGGGGAAGAGGTCCGGGATCCTGTTTCATTGGGACTGCACGTCTTTTGAATTTCCATAGGGAAAAGGCCATTTTCAGGACCAGCCCCTTTGGACACATGTAATAACCGGCTATCCAACTCCAGAACCTGAGCGTACTTTCCGGGATGGTTGGCAGTGCAGTTTCGATGGTCAATATGTCTTTGATCTCGTCGCCGGAAATGGCTGTTGCCGGCTCTTGACGTATGCTGCAAATCACTCCTGTATAGATGCGGTTGCCCAGAGGGGCTTTAATCTGACTCCCCCTGACGGCCTTATCTTCAATTTCCTTGGGGATTCTGTAAGTTAAAATGCCTTCAAGTGCCAGTGGGAAAAGTATATCTGCAAATTTTTGATTCATTACAAACTGCGGACTTTATCAGCCACCTGTTCCATCAGCCAGAAAGGAGTGGAAGTAGCTCCGCAGATGCCTACTTTATCACCCGGTCTGAACCAACCGGGGGAAATATTCCCGGGATTCTCAATGGCATAACTGCGGGGATTTGCCTCCTGGCATGTTCGGAACAGGACTTTCCCGTTAGAACTTTCTTTTCCGGCAACAAAAAGAATTATGGATTTACTGGCTGCAAAACGTGTCAATTTTTCCTGCCTGCCGTTCACCTGGGCGCATATGGTATTGAATATTTTTAGCAGGCTTGGATCCATCCCTGTGCTTGTCATTCGTGCCAGGAGTTTTTCTCCCGCCTTTTTGTATTCGGCAGGATTTTTTGTGGTTTGTGAAAAAAGGGATACGGGTCCTCCTGAAAACCCAATGTACTCGACTTCCTGCACGTTCTCGATAACAATTGCATTACCAGCCACTTGTCCCACAAGACCGTCCACCTCGGCGTGACCCCGTTTACCAAAAATAACGATTTGACCGTTTTGCCGGCTGATCTTTGCATATTCCTTTTTTATCTTTTTCTGGAGCTGGAGCACTACCGGGCAGGTACATTCCAGCAGATCAATTTTGCGAGCTGTTGCCAGTGCATAGGTAGAAGGCGGTTCGCCGTGTGCGCGGACGAGTACCGTAGAACCTTCCGGCACATGATGCAGGTCACTGCGGCTGATGATCAGCAATCCTTTGGCTTCCAGCCGGCTTAATTCTTCATTGTTGTGAACGATAGCTCCCAGCGAATACACTTTCTTACCGGTTTCCAGGGCTTCCTCGGCACACCGGATAGCCCGGATCACACCAGAACAGAAACCTGATCTTCGATCTATTTCAACCTGATACCCCATTTCTCTTCCAATAATTTTTTAAACCATTCCATTTGTTCTTCGACACTCATGTTCCCGTTGTCCAGCAGTACGGCATCGGGGGCCATTACCAACGGATGTGTTGCCCTGTGTGAATCCATCTGGTCCCGCTTGCGGACATTTTCCAGCACTTCTTCAAAAGAGGCTTCTTCCCCTTTGGCTTTCATTTCGTCATACCGCCTGCGTGCCCTGATTTCTGCCGGAGCTGTCATGAAGATTTTCACTTCTGCCTCTGGAAAGACGGCGGTGCCAATGTCACGGCCATCCATTACAATCCCTTTTTGCTTCCCCCATTTTCTGAGTTGAATGTCAACAAATTCCCTGACTTGCGGAATGCCCGAGACAGGACTAACGCTCTGCGATACATCCAGGTTCCGTATACGCTGTTCCACGTTCTTCTCGTTCAGGAAGGTTTCGTTCCGCCCCGTTAGGGGATTGCGGCGGAACGTTACAAATATATCTTTCAGACTGTTTACCAGTTTCTTCACATGGGGGCGTCCGTTCTTATCTGTCAATCCCTGCTCAAGGGCATACAGGGTTACTGCCCTGTAGAGCGCTCCGGAATCCAGATATGTATAATCCATGGCAATTGCAATGGCTTTTGCGAATGTACTTTTCCCTGTAGATGAGTGTCCGTCTATGGCTATGATCATCTTCTTCATAATCTGTCTCAAATGTAAAGGAAAATCTCCTATTTGTGAAATTCCCGTATCTTTGCAGGGATAAAAGAGGGAAGTATGAGAATATTGATTATTGACGACGAGAAGAGTATACGCAATACCCTGAAAGAAATTTTGGAATATGAAGGTTATGAAGTGGTACTTGCCGAGAACGGAGAGCAGGCACTTTCCGTTCTGGAGCAGGAAAAGGTGCAGATAGACACTGTGTTTTGCGACATAAAGATGCCTGGTATTGACGGAATAGAAGTCCTGGAAAAAATACAGCAGATGGAGCTTGATGCGCCTGTGGTCATGATCTCGGGTCATGGCAACATAGATACAGCAGTGGAGTGTATCAAAAAAGGCGCGTATGATTTCATAGAAAAACCGTTGGATCTGAACAGGATCCTGATCACTATCAGGAATGCCAACGACAAGACCACCCTGGTTCAGGAAAACAGAAAGCTAAAACGGAAAGAGAGTAACGTACCTCCTCTCATAGGTAATTCTTCTGCTATCGGCCGTATCTGGGATATGATCGATCGTGTGGCGGCAACAGATGCGCGTGTGCTGATAACAGGATCCAATGGTACAGGAAAGGAACTGGTGGCACGCTGGTTGCACGAAAAGAGCACGAGGTCCAAAATGCCATTTGTAGAAGTGAACTGCGCAGCTATACCCGGAGAGCTTATTGAAAGCGAACTTTTTGGGCACGAAAAAGGATCATTCACTTCGGCCATCAGGCAGCACAAAGGGAAATTTGAGCAGGCAGACGGCGGTACCCTTTTTCTGGACGAAATCGGAGACATGTCACTGGCAGCACAAGCCAAGGTGTTGCGGGTACTCCAAGAGAACAGGATCACACGGGTGGGTTCCGATAAGGACATTGATGTAAGTGTACGGGTGATTGCCGCAACAAACAAGGACCTGTTGGAGGAGATCGGGAAGGGCACCTTCCGGGAAGACCTGTACCATCGCCTGAGCGTGATTGTTATTCACGTTCCTCCCCTGGCCGAACGCAGGGAGGACATCCCCCTGCTGACAGCCTATTTTATAGAACAGATCTGTTCCGAATATGGAATGGCAACCAGGACTGTCACGCCTGAAGCCATTGCAGAACTGGAAAAACTTAACTGGACCGGAAATGTCCGTGAACTGAGAAATGTGATTGAACGGCTGATCATCCTTTCATCCGGCTCGATCGGGGTGGAAGATGTGAAAGCCTATGCCCGGCCCCTATTCAGATAACGGGTTTTTGGGGGATCCTTACATTGAAACACGCCCCTCCCCATTCTGAGGATGTATAGAATATCTCTCCCCTGTATTGTTCTACAATGCCCCGGCAAATGGCCAGCCCGAGCCCTGTTCCGCTGCTTTTTGTTGTGAAATTGGGTTTGAAGAGCCTGTGCTGGTTTTCCGGAGCAACTCCGGGTCCGTTGTCTGCCACACTGATAAGATAAGATTCCCCTTCGTCTGTCAAATGGATGCTAATCACACCAATGGATTGTTCTTCAATAGATTGTACAGCGTTGGACAGGAGATTCACAAGAACGCTCACCCATTGCGTACGCCTGACATTAACGCGCGCCTGGTTGACTTCCGATTCAAAATGTATCTTGATATGCTCAAAAGTAGAGAACAACACTATCTGCTCTTTGATCAGTTCGTTTAGTTCTACTTCAACAGGTTCCTCGGTGTTGAAACGGGAAAAATTGGAGAATTCGGAAGCTGCGTTTGACAGGATCTCTATTTGCTCAAGCAGCGAGGCCACAATCTTATCAAAATGATCCAGCCATCTTGGGGATCCTTCCTGTTTCAGGCGTATCAGGTGCTGAATGCTCAGGCGCATGGGAGTAAGCGGATTCTTTATTTCGTGGGCTATCTGACGAGCCATTTCCCTCCAGGCTTGTTCCCTTTCCGATTGGGTAAGGCGCCGGGTGCTTTCATCCAGATCATCTGCCATCTTGTTATAAGCTTTTACCAGCACTCCCAGTTCATCATCCGATGTATAATGGATGTGCTCGGGTTTGCGGGTGACATCCAAACGGCTGATTTTCTCGCCCAGTTCGGCCAGGGGTCTGGTAATCTGGTTGGAGAAGGTAAAACTCACAAAAACGGCGCCCAGTAACAACAGCAGGTACAGGTTCACGATAGCCGCCACGATGGCAGAGGTATCCCGGGTTACGTCTGTCTGCCCCGATAAATAGGGAATGTTAATGTAGGCCACCAGGTTCCCGTTGGTGTTATACAACGGTGCATACATGGAATAATAGATCAGTGATCCTATCCGTTCTTTCTGGATGTATTGCGGCCGCTCGTTTTGATGAAGCTGCCTGAAAGCCTCGCCGTTCATCCTTGCGCTCAACAGGTGCCGCTCAAAGATGTCGGGCTGTGAAGAACGCAACAGCCTGCCGTGTGGATCGTACAGGTTCACGTTTATCTGTATGTTGGAAGAGAGCCGGTTTATGGTGTTCATCAGTTCGATTACATTGGCGGTGGGATCATTAGAGCGGTCGGCAAAACGGATATATTCCTCCAGGGAGGATCTGGCCGCATCCATCTGATCCTGCATTTGCCGGCTGTTTGTTTCTTCGTAAAGTTTCAACCCAAAGCCGATGCTTCCGATGGCCATTAGCACCAGCGCAACAACCAGAAGACCTACAAGCAGGAAGGTGATCTTACGCCGGAAGGAATTTCTGGGCAGATTTATGCGCAGGTCATTTTCCTTGAGCAGACCCAGGACAACGGCAAAGATAAGTCCGTAAAACAGGAAAAGGTAAGAAAGGGAGACCAGGTAAGGTAGCGGGGATCGCTGGGGACGCGTGATAATCAATACCTTATTTTCTGTTTTGTAATAGAAATGCAAGCTCTTGTTTTCCCTATGCAGACTGAAACCGTCCCGAGACTGAATACTTAGCCTGCTGGGATACATGTATTTACCGCTGTTAGAAACCAGTTTGCCGTCTATGAATTTGGCATAGGAGTAGTCATACGGTAATTTAAACCGGTCCAGTTGAGAGCGGTCCGAAAGCAGGGACGGGTAACCCAGGGCATCTTTAATATACCGGGAATCCAGTTCAATATAAAGGTCCTGTGACCCACTGTAGCTGTAAAAAGTAAATACTCCTATGTAACTTATATTTCCC
>LUZA01000038.1 GCA_001603455.1 Bacteroidales bacterium Bact_09
CAGATGTGTATAAGAGACAGGTCAAAGAGGTCATACAACTTGCTGAGTATCTGTACATTGTATTAATTCGTTAATTTTCAGCCAGATATAGCTCTTTTTGAGTCTGACAGTACCGCAGGCTTTCGACAACATATTCGTCCAGGGAAATTTCAAGTCCCATTTTCAAGGCCAGGCGTCTTTTGCGAGAATAAATGGATTTTCCGTTGCCGTGATTGTAAAAGACGCTCATTTCCGTGGCAGAGAATCCGCAGCAAAGGAGACAGATCAGGTTGATGTCATCGTTGTTCAGGTCCTGGTGCTTATCTTTCAAATAATCTATGACCCCGTCGTACTTGGCGTTGACAACCTCGCTCAGGTCGTCCAGTGCCCCTTCACTCAGGCGGTTGATATTCATGGTTTTGTTGAATTGCTTGACAAAGGCATCTGGCAATCCCCCATAGCGGTAAGACAAGTCTATCAACTCCCTGATGGTCTGGATGCGTTTTTCCAGTGCTTCTTTTAACTGTATCTCGACCATATTCTGTTTGTCGAGTTTTTCCAACAACGTGTTGTTGTATAGCGCAGACTCCGTTTTCAATTGTTCTATGAAAGAGATTTTATCGTTGATGTCCTGGTGTTTGCGGTCAATGATCACACAGAAAACAATGGTAACTATAACGGCTATCAGGCTGATGAGCATGATCAGGTAGTGGTTGATTTTGGAACGGTATTCCAACCGTTGGTTGATGTTTTCCAGGCGCTGGTTGTTGTAACGGTTCTCTATCTCATACAGGTCCATGCGGCGAGACTCGTCTATGATGGAATCGGCCAGCCTGCGTGATTGTTCTGTATAATGCAACGCTTCCCTGTAATTATTCTCGGCTTTTAAAATTTCTACCAAAGTTAGCATGTTCCTGTGCAGCGAACTGGGTTTGGAATTACTGTTTACCACATTGTAATAGATACGTGCAGAATCGGCCTTTCCCATCCGGGCGTATGCCCTGCTCAAACAATGGTATGTCTCGTCTGATATGAGAACGCCACCATGATTCTGAATTACGTATAAAGCCATA
This sequence comes from Bacteroidales bacterium Bact_09, assembly GCA_001603455.1. Lineage (GTDB taxonomy): Bacteria > Bacteroidota > Bacteroidia > Bacteroidales > UBA932 > DMER64. Next base: position 1,053 of record LUZA01000038.1, read on the forward strand.
TCCCGGGCATGCGGATAATCTTCATCTATTAAATAAGTACTTGCCAGAAGTGAATAATTGTGAAAGACCGCTACGCTGTCGTCCATTTCGCGGGCAAGGTCCAAGGCTGTCCGGAGGTAATGGTAAGCGCTGTCCAGCTGAGAAGTAGCTCTGTATCTCTGTCCCAGGAGGCTGGCTACAGAGTACTCGTTGGTTTTGTGTCCGGCCAGGCGAAAATAATCCATTGCCCGTTTGAATCTTTCTATATCCACCTGATTTTCAATATACATATCCTGATACAGCCAAGCCATCTGCGAATTGATCAGTCCAGTAGTCAGGTAGTCGTTGGTTTGCAGGGCTGCCCTTTCTGCCTCGGCATATATCTCGATGGCTTTCTGGGGATCGTTCATTTGTTCTACGCAAATACCTTTGTAGAGGAGCGTTCTCGCATATTTACCGTGATCCCGGCTGCTGCGGTAATAATTTACGGCAATATTAATAAGAGAATCGTTGCGCAGGGGAATGTAATTCTTGTGACGTGCCTGCGTTAACAGCAAGGCGTAATAAGCCCTGTTGCGCCTGCCAGTTATCCTTCTTGTCTCAATTTCTTTCAATGCATTGTATGCGCTGTCCGGCCTGTCGTTCATCATACTGTCTATTGAAGACAGAAGTACTTGGTTCACCGGCGGATTGGCATGACAACCTCCGATAATTGTAGTTAAAAAAAGAAAAAGAAACAGATTTCTCATAGCTGCCAAGACAGAAAAGCAAATATAAGGCAAAAAATCTGACCAGCCGTCCGGACGATCCTTTCTTCTGAACCAGATATCCTGATTAAGGTAATTTTTTGATGATAATGCCCGCAGTGGCGGGTCTCCCTGAAATATGGTTAACTTTTGTTCTTGCGGAACATCATGTCAAAAATACATGAATCGGTTTCACTCATTCCGCGAGTTCCTATTATAGAAAGATTTCGGATGCATTGGTCCACGTCATGGTCTGTGATCCCTTCGCAGGGCATAACCGTATGTCCCTGCATGGCAACAAGTGCGGAAAAAACGGCAGTAGAGGCGCCACTGGTCAGTTTCATAGAGCATCCCGGCTTGGCCCCGTCACAAATCATACCCGTAAGATTAGCCACCATGTTCTTAACTGTGTACGTTACTTTTTCATAATCGCCTCCCATAAGGTAAGTAATACCGCATCCCGATCCAATAGAGGCAACTGCACACCCACACACAGCAGAGAGTCTGCCAAGACTTTGCTTAATGTATATTGCCGTTAAATGACTCATCAGGAGCGCCCTCTGCAGTTCATCCCGGGTATTACCATTCTCCCTGGCAAAAACAGCCACAGGAATGGTGGCTGCAATGCCATGGTTCCCACTTCCGGAATTGCTCATAATAGTTACCTGCGCACCCCCCATACGTGCATCACACGCAGCCGCAGTATAAGACATGACTTTGGTAAGAATGGAGTCGCCTACAATTTTCCGACCCGGATCCATTGTAAGCGCCTTGCCCACCCGATGTCCGTAATCGTCCCGTAAGGCGTATTCTGCCGCTTCCATATTGATTCTTTCCGTTTCTAAAATAAAGCATACCTCATCCAAGGGAACAGAAACGGAAAAATCATATATTACTTTCATATTCAACAAAACAGGCTCTGCCGTTTGTGTGATTACCGGAGAATGCTCCAGATCCAGGAGAATGTCGTTATTTTTCGACAGGTAAACAAAATGTGTATGCGACGAGGCTATAACCGCACAGGAAGATTCGCCGCCGCACATACATTCCACTTCTATATAAAGTTTTTCGGAAATTTGCTCTTTCAGTTCAATACATACAACACCTGCATCTATCAGCTTTTTGGCACTAAGTACCGACTCCGGGGTAACGTCTTTCAGTACTTCCAGCCCATAAGCCGGATTACCCGATAAAGCCCCTAATGCGATAGCAACAGGCAACCCCTGTTCTTTGGTTCCGGGAATAACCACTCCCATGGCATTTTTAATAATATTGGCACTAAGCCGGGCAATGATCTTTTCCGGAAAAAAGCCCAGGATCTCAACAGCTTTGGCAGTACATAACGATACGGCTATAGGTTCTGTACAACCTATGGCAGGAACGATTTCCTGCCTTAAAAGCCTGATAATCCTTTTTTTTTGTTCATTGGTCATAGTGCCCGGAACAGGACTCGAACCTGCACAAGATTGCTCTCGCTAGTCCCTGAAACTAGTGCGTCTACCAATTCCGCCATCCGGGCAGGAAGCTTTGCATAAAGGGAATGCAAAGATATACAAAAACTAAAAAAACGCAAGGTCTTGCAACAATATATCTTTTAATAAATTATTGGCAAGGCGGCTCGCCCCTATGCGGAAGAAGGAAGGCTGCAGCCAGTCCTTTCCCAGTGTTTGATCTACAATGTCATAATATTCAAGTGCTTCTGCAGAATTCACTATGCCTCCGGCAGGTTTAAACCCTACCCTTCTGTGGGTCTGTTCATAGTATTCGGCAATACACCGGCACATGATAGTTGCGGCAAAAGGTGTAGCTGCCGGCTCCAGCTTGCCGGTGGACGTCTTGATAAAATCGGCTCCGTTTTCCATGGCCAGGAACGATGCCTTGCGGATATTTTCCTCGGTCCTGAGGGCCCCTGTTTCCAGAATGACCTTCAGATGCACTCCTGCACCTATGGCCTGACGTATCTGTCTGATCTCCGAGGCAACACGGTCATATTGTCCGGCAAAGAAATAATTCAGCGACAGAACAATATCTACTTCATCTGCTCCGTATTCCACGCAAAGGGCACATTCCTGTTCTTTGATCCGGGAAAAGGTCTGCGAGGCAGGAAATCCGCCTCCTACAGCAGCTATGGAAACTCCCGGCACCTGCAGGGTCTCCTTTACTGCGCTTATCAATGCAGGATATACACAAATAGCTGCCACATGCGGCATTTGGGGATATTCCCTGGCAAACCGGTTGACATTTTCGGCAAATAACCTGCCCCTGGCTTCGGTGTCGGTGGCATTCAGGGTTGTCAGGTCAATGAAACTAAAACATTGCTTGAGTTTATCCATATTATTCACGTCTTTTACTATCTATGAGGATTGTAACCGGTCCGTCATTGATCAGACCGATTTCCATTTCCGCCCCAAAAACGCCGGTCTGTACCGTCGTGTCGGAATATTGTTTCAGCATTTTACAAAAAGATTCGTACAACGGTATGGCTATTTGGGGAGCCGCCGCCTTCACGTATGAAGGACGGTTTCCCTTGCGTGTAGAAGCATGCAGGGTAAACTGGCTTACCACCAGCAATTGACCGGAAATCTCTGACAGGGAAAGGTTCATAACGCCCTTTGGGTCATCGAAAACCCGTAAATTTACGATCTTACGTACCATCCATTCCAAGTCTTCTTGCCCGTCGGCATCTTCAAATCCCGCGAGCACAAGCAATCCCTGTCCGATGTGTGCCTTACAGGCGCCTTCTATCCGGACCGAGGCTTCTTTAACCCTTTGAATGACTGTTCTCATAATCCTTTATCCTGCAACAATGACTTCATATCCTTTTTCCCGGATGATCGCGGCTATTGCCTGCAGTTTTTCCAGGGGGCATTTTATCAGATCCGGAGCCGGGGTCATTCTGTCCAGCGTATAAACCATCACCTGGCGAGGTTTCAGTTCATCCACCAGGGCAACCCATGCGGCCAGTTCTTCCTCTGTAGTGTTGTTCACCCTTTTTCCCTCTATATAACCGCTGAAGAAGAGGGTTTGCAGGGTAAAATCGCCGCCAAAGCGTTTCAGCTGCCCGATCGTCCGGCACAGCGAATAACCCAATCCGGGTTTGTTAATGAGATTCAGCGTGTTTTCATAAGCCGAGTCGATTTTCATGATCCTGAGATCCGCCATCCTCAACCCTTCAAAAACACCGGGCTTGTGGAGCGTTCCTGCGTTGGAAAAGACACAGACCTTTGTGCCCGGACTGAACTGATCCCTGATACTGACCGTTTGGCCTACTATCCGGCGGAATTCCGGATGAAGCGTAGGTTCACCGTTCCCGGAAAAAGTGATCGCATCGGGGAGATTGCCTTCCTGCTCCAGACGTCTGAGATTGTGCTCCAGAGCTTGTGCCACCTCTTGCGGCAAAGGTAAAAGAGTTGATAATCCTTCCTTATCGGGGAGTGTAGGGAGATTCCAGCCGCATTCACAATATATGCAATTGAAATTACATACCTTCCGTGCCGGGGGCATCAGGTTAATGCCTAAACTGGAACCAAGGCGCCTGCTCTGAATGGGACCGAACACAGGACTGTGAAATACCATTTTATCCATATCAATCCAGTTGGATGTTCAACATATTACGGAGCTTAATTTTATGCGGCGGGACCAGGTATATGGGTATAGTATCCCTATAGGTCAGGGTATCAATGACCGGAAGCACCCGCAACGGCCTTTCTTTATACAACGAATCCGTATCTGCGCGCCATGGATGTATAAGGGAAGAATCGGGGGCAAGTATCCTTTGCAAGGATTGTTTGAGGACAAAGTCATGCCGGCTTGGAACGGTATCGTGCAACCAATGATTGAAACGTTCAACAAGCACTTTTTTTTCTTTGATCCTGGCCATCCGTTCATTGTATTCAGTCCGCTCTGCGTTCATAGAATTGCGAAGCCGCGTCAAAAGTGATTTATAACGGGACGGCCTTCCTATGTAGTAATCCAGGGTGGCCAGGAACTGGTCTGCCGTATAACCGTGTTTTTCCAGAATGGGTATATATACCATGGTAGAATCGGCCAAGTGGTCCCATTGTGCTTCTTGTTCCAATATAACGTCGGTCATAAACATATCCCGGAGCACCAGCTGGAAATCGTCCGCAGGTATTCTTTTTCCCTGATGGCTACAGGCAGGTAATAAAGAAATCAGGCACAGTACGGTCAGTACAATTTTCATATACCCGCAAAGGTAAAGAAAATTGCGGTTTGAGCGGGTACCTGCAAGGGTTGTCCCACCATTATTTCCATCCCGCTCAGTACTTCCTTCCCTTTTTTGGCTTTGCCGAGGCCTTGGACATATCGGGGCCAGTCCACCTGCACCGACTCCTGACCGTTGTTTATCAGGACCATTACACACTCATTGTTCAGGATCCTGAAATACACGTACATATTTTCATCATAGCGGGGCAAATAATGCAGCAATCTGCCGTATTGGACTGTTGGGCATGTTTTTCTCCAGCTGAGCAATCGGGATATATAATTATACATATTATTTTCCAGAGGATTACGTCCCTGGGCTGTTAACACCCTGGCGGGCATGGATATCCTTTCTTCGCCATGACCCAGTTTTTTGCTATCACGGGCGGCCAGCAGTACCTCGGTCCCGTAATAGATCTGTGGAATACCCCTTGTAGTAGCCAGAAACGCATAGGCCATTTTCAGTTTTTCCGGATTCCTTCCCAACATTTCGTACATGCGGTTAACGTCATGGTTCTCACCAAAGATCAACAATTCGTTCGGATTTTTATATACAAAATCATTGGCGATCATGTTATAAAGCCGTACCATACCCTGTCCCCACTGAAAATTTGTATCTTCCATGAAAGCACGGGATATTTCTCCCATGAGGGGAAAATCCATGACAGTTGGTCCGCCGGACCATGGTCCGCGTTCCCAGTAAGCTACCTGGTGGGGGTGATTGAACCAGCACTCGGCCAGTACCGTGCCGTTGGGATATTCTTTGCGAAGTGCTGCCGAATAGGCAGAGATGGCAGTCTTATCAGAATAGGGATATGTATCTATCCGGACCCCGGCAAGGTCTGCATATTCTACCCACCATACGGTTACCTGAATGAAATACTGCAACACAAAGGGATTTTTCAGGTTCATGTCGGCCATTGACGTATCAAACCATCCCTGTATGCACAGATCATAATCAACATCAGCTGCGTTAGGGTCCATATGGGTGCTCATGGCATAATTTGAACGGGTATAGCTGTCAAATACGTTTATCCAATCTTTAAAAGGGAGGTCTTTCATCCACCAATGGGCTGTTCCGCAATGATTGGGCACTATGTCCTGGATAAAAGAAATCCCCCTGGCAGTCGCCTCCTGGACTACCTGGCGGTACATCTGGTTTGTGCCAAACCTGGGATCTATCCTGTAATAATCTGCACAGGCATATCCGTGGTAAGATACAACTGGTTCATCATCAAGAGTCAAAGGTGTGGGCCATATGGAAGTTATGCCAAGCTCTTCCAAGTAATCCAGGCTCATGCGGATCCCTTCCAAGTCGCCGCCGTGTCGTCCGTAATCATCAGAGAATCCGGCTTTTTCTGCTGTGCAGGGTGTGGAATCGTTGCCCGTATCGCCGTTCACAAAACGATCCGGCATCAGCAGGTATAACACATCTGACGGCGATAAACCTTTACGTGCAGCCGATCCCGGTTTTCTTTCATGGAGCGAATAATTGAAATCAAGTTTCTTTTTTCCGTCAGTCCACCGAAAAGCATAATCTCCGGGTCTGGCGTCGCTGGCAATGGTTATATCCAGGAAAAGGTAATTGGGACTGTCAGCTTTGTGTACGGCAGCTATTGCTATACCGGGAGTCAACGCTATAACAGTCCCTTCTCCCAGACCGGGGCCACAGATCATAAGCTGGAGAGGTGTTTTCATGCCAATCCACCAACAGGGCGGTTCTATGCGTTCCACAACAGGGTTACCGGTCTTCATCGCGTTGGTTGCACTTGTCATGACCGATAATAAGACGATAAATAAAAAAGTCCTTTTCATAGATTTATTGTAAAGTCAGAATGCGGAACCCGTGTGGTTCCATTTCCCAGGTGTGTTCTGATGTAACG
>LUZA01000039.1 GCA_001603455.1 Bacteroidales bacterium Bact_09
GGATATTATTGCTTTTTTCAAAAATCCAAGTGTTTTTCATTTTTTTTTACCATTTTTTTCAACCATTTTTGTAAACATAAACCCCAAATCAAAATATGTCTCCGTCTCCACACAAGATTGTCTGGAATAATTGTTTGAATATCATTAAGGATAATATTCAACTCTCAAGTTTCAATACATGGTTTGAACCCATTGTGCCATTGAAACTCAAGAACAATATCCTGACAATCGAGGTCCCCTCTCATTTTTTCAGGGAATACATAGAAGAACACTTCATAGATCTCTTGGGACATTGTCTGAGAAAAGAACTGGGAAACGCTGCCAAACTGGAATATTGCGTTAAAGTAGACTCCTGCAGTAAGGGAGTTCCCATGCCTCATCAGGGACAGGGACAATTCCAAAATAAATCCATACCTTTTTCCAGAATAAACAGGGAGGAGGTGGCAAGTCCCTACGTAATTCCGGGAATACGCAAAATCAAGATTGATCCCCAGCTTAATGTTGCTTATTCATTCGACAATTTTGTGGAAGGGCCCTGTAACCGTCTGGCACGCACTGCCGGTATGAGCATTGCTGAAAAACCCGGAGGTCCTTTCAATCCCTTATTCATATACGGAGGATCAGGGCTGGGCAAGACCCACTTGGCTCAGGCCATAGGCATAGAGATCAAAAAAGGAATCCCGGAAAAAGTCGTGCTGTATGTTTCTGCCAACCTATTCCAGATTCAGTTCATGGATGCCGTAAACATTAAGAATAAACTGACCGATTTCATGCACTTTTATCAGATGATCGATGTACTGATCATAGATGATGTACAGGAATTTGCGGGCAAACCGGGAACTCAGAACGCCTATTTCAATATTTTTAACCATTTGCATCAATCAGGAAAGCAACTTATCCTGACCAGCGACAAAGCCCCCGTGGATCTGAAAGACCTGGACGACAGGTTGCTCTCAAGATTCAAATGGGGTCTCTCGGCCGAATTGCAATCTCCCGACTATGCCACCCGCCTGGCAATCCTGGAAAAGAAATGCTACAACGAGGGTGTGGAAGTGCCTCGTGAAGTCCTCGAGTTTATTGCTGAACAGGTTACCACCAATGTCCGCGAAATTGAAGGCACGTTTTGTTCATTGCTGGCGCAGTCAACCTTCAACAAGCAGCCCGTTACACTACAGCTGGCACAGGTAATTACCGAAAGGCTGGTCAGCACCGCTCCCAAAGAAATATCGGTACAGGAGATCCAGAAAACCGTATGCAATTATTTTGGCATCTCCCAGGAAGTCTTACTGTCCAAGACCCGAAAAAGGGAAATATGCCAGGCTCGTCAAATAGCCATGTACCTGAGCCGGAATCTCACCAAGAATTCTCTCTCTACCATCGGATCGATGATTGGCGGCAAAGATCACGCTACGGTACTGCATTCATACAATACTGTGTGCAATCTAATGGATACAGACCGGACGTTCCGCCAATATGTATCGGACATTGAGAAACGGCTCAAGAACGGTTAAACCCCATCATAATGAACACATTTGAACCCTCATCAGTATTCGGTTTCTTTTTTGAGATTTGCAAAATCCCGCGCGAAAGCGGAAACGAGGCTGGTATGACGCATTATCTGGAACAATTTGCCAAAGATCGTGGTCTGGAATACCAGACAGATAATACAGGCAACGTTGTTATCAGGAAGGCCGCTTCTGTCGGAAAAGAGAAAAGCCCCGGTGTGATCCTCCAAAGCCACACCGATATGGTTTGTGAAAAGAACACGGATACTGAATTTGATTTTTCCAAAGATGCCATACAATGTTACGTTGAGGACGGATGGCTGAAGGCAAAGGGAACCACCCTGGGAGCAGATGATGGTATTGGAGTAGCCGCATCGCTGGCCGTCCTGGATGATGATACCCTGGAACACGGACCTCTGGAATGCCTTTTTACCGTATCGGAAGAGACCGGATTGAACGGTGCCCGTGCCGTAGCCCCCGGATTTCTCCGGGGAACCATATTGCTGAACCTGGATTCGGAAGATGAAGGAGAGGTCTTTATTGGATGTGCCGGCGGGATAGATACAACAGCACGTTTCAGATATCAGACTGTCCCAGCCCCGTCAGACGGGTACACAGCCCTTAAGGTAAGTATAACAGGTGGAACGGGCGGTCACAGCGGAGATGAGATCCATAAGGATCTGTGCAATGCCGTCCAGCAACTGGCACGTTTTTTTTGGAATGCGCAACAAAAATTCAACTTAAAAATTCATTCCGTTTCGGGCGGCAATAAAAGAAATGCCATTGCCCGGGAAGCAAGTGCTGTCTGTATCCTTAGCCAAAAAGACGAATCTGCTTTCGCTCAGTTGTTCCTGAAAATGTCAGGGGATTGGGAAAAGGAACACAGGCATACCGATCCAGACTTGGAAAGCCGTCTTACACCGGTTCCTATGCCCCATACGGTAATCGAAGAAAAGACCGCTGCCCGCATTGTGGCTGCATTATATGCCTGCCCCCACGGAGTACTGGCCATGAGCAAGGAGATCCCGGGCTTGGTCGAGACATCCACCAATCTGGCCTCTGTAAGCATGGACCCGGAGCATCAGATTATCCGCGTTGGCAGCAGTCAGCGCAGTGCCATCAACTCGGCCCGCAGAAATGCAGCTAACCGTATTGAAAGCCTTTTTGTGCTTGCAGGTGCAGAGGTATCCCACGATGGGGAATATCCCGGCTGGGAGCCCAATCCGGACTCCCCTATCCTGAAAGTTTGCGTAGAAGCATACAAACAATTATTTAATACCCCGGTTAAGGTCAGGGCCATTCATGCTGGTCTTGAATGCGGCATCTTCCTGGACGCATTTCCTCACCTGGACATGATCTCCTTCGGACCAACCCTGAAAGGCGTCCATTCCCCGGCCGAAAGACTGGATATTGCCAGCACAGGTAAATTCTGGACACTTCTTCTGCAAATCCTAAAAATGGTATGATATGGGAAAAGTAGCTGTATCTGTGTTGTCGTCCGATCTCGGATATTTGGCCGATTCGTGCCGTATGATCAACCGGAGCCAAGCCTGGAGTTTACATCTGGATGTGATGGACGGGGTTTTTGTCCCTAATTTGTCCTACGGATTTCCTGTCATAGAGGCCATATCCCATTACTCAGAAAAACCTATGGATGCCCATTTGATGACAGTGGAGCCTTCACGGTATTACCAGCGATATAAAGACCTTGGTGTTTCTTGGCTTACAGTCCATTATGAAACTTGCCCCCATCTGAACCGCGATCTGCAGGAAATCCGGAGACTGGGCATGAAAGCGGGTGTTGCCCTGAATCCGTCCACATCGGTATTCCTTCTGGAACAAGCGGTGCATTATGCAGACCTGGTAATTGTAATGTCCGTAAATCCGGGTTTCGGAGGCCAGAAATTCATTCCGGAATCTCTTGAAAAAATTGACAGGCTGAGCCGAATGAGAAAGGAAAAAGGACTTGGATTCCTTATCCAGGTCGATGGAGGAGTAAATGCAAATAATGCCCGTATATTATATGAAAAAGGGGCAGATATCCTGGTTGCAGGCAATTATGTTTTTAGCTCTGAAGACCCTGTAGCTGCTATTGATGCCATTATCTGAGGACGGCCAGCAACGTTTCACAACCCCACACTTTCTGTCCTTTTTTGACTATGACCTGAGCATCCAGAGGAAGCAGGACATCTACCCGTGAACCAAGCTTGATTATCCCCATTTCGCTACCTTGCAGGACCTGTTTACCCGTTCTGGCCTTGCATACTACCCTGCGGGCAATCAGTCCGGCAATTTGTCTTACTCCTATCACATGCTTCCCCTTTTTAAGGAATATAGTGGTATGTTCGTTTTTCTCCGAAGATTTGGGATGCCAGGCAACCATTTTTTCTCCGGCATGGTACTTATAATAGATGATATCACCTCCACACGGATACCAATTTACATGTACGTTGAAAAGGTTCATAAAAATGGATACCTGCAACATTTTTTCCTGAAGGAATTCATTCACCACAACTTCTTCAATCATAACTACCCGGCCGTCCGCCGGTGCTATAATACCATCGTCCCTGATCAAGATATCGCGGTTGGGTATGCGGAAGAACATCAGTGTTTGAAGCAGCAGAAAAATGGTAAGCAATATAAACAGGGATAGCAACCAGAAATTATACAGCGAGAAGGATATGATCACAGTAAGAATAACGGCCATGGTCATGATAACAATTAGGATGGTACTTCGGCCTTCTTTATGGATCTTCATGCGTCAGAATGTTATTACGATAAATAATATATATACTACAGCCATAGGCAGGGCTATGAGCGCCCCATCAAACCGGTCCAGCAATCCGCCATGGCCCGGCATAATATTTCCCGAATCTTTCACTCCAAAATATCTTTTCATAGCCGATTCGGTCAAATCTCCCAGAACTCCGAAGACGCTGATAATCAATGATATTACAACACAATGATACCAGGTAAATGGCAGCATGTCAAGTTTGAACAATGCAAGACCTGCTCCGGTAGCAAAAATGATACTTCCGGCAAAACCTTCCCAAGATTTTTTAGGAGAGATCCTGGGGAAGAGCCTGTGTCCTTTTTTCTGTCCGAAACCCATCCCAATAAGATATCCTCCTATGTCAGAAGCCCACAGAATAATGAACAGGGTTAGCAGATACATTCCCTGGAACATGCCCAGGGAATTAAACACCAAAAAGTTTATTACTGAAAAGGGAACTGCGATGTAAACCAAGGGAAGAAAAAGGAATGCAGCAGAGCGGAACGCATCTTCCGACCTGTTGAACAGGACCGATATCCAGGCTGCTGTAACCGGCAACGGCAAAGTCAACAGCCAGTAACGCGCTGTCCACACACCGTGGCGGGCAATTACGTAAGATGCCAGAAAGAGTAGAATGGCCGATAAAAAGCCGAATACCTGTCCCTTTTTATTCCAATCTGCCAGAGCCATCCTGTAAAATTCAATCACCATTATTCCCACACATGCCGTCATCAAAACCGCGTATCCCAAAGGATGCAGCAAAAGCCCCGCGATCATCACTACGATGAAGACAAGGCCGCTGATCGATCTTTTAATCAATGTGTTCACCTTTATCCCCGACGTTGGCGTCTTCTTCAGATTTTGTTTCCGCAGAACGGCGTTTCCCAAATATGGCTTCCAGATCATCGGCGAAGATGACTTCTTTTTCCAGGAGCAGGTTGGCCAGCTTTAAAAAGCCTTCTTTGTTCTCGCTGAGGACCTTTCGCGCCATATCGTAAGCCTGGTCTATGATACGCCTTACTTCCCTGTCTATGAGCTGTGCTGTTGTTTCGCTGTATGGTTTTCCAAGATTGAATCCGGCATTTTCAGTCGAATCATAGAAAGACACATTCCCTATCTTATCGCTCATACCAAAATAGGCGACCATGGCATAAGCCTGACGGGTGATCTTTTCCAGATCATTCATGGCTCCTGTTGAGATCTGGCCTATCATCAGTTCTTCAGCTACACGGCCTCCCAGTGCCGAAGCCATTTCGTCCATCATCTGTTCGACAGTGGTAATCTGTCTTTCTTCGGGAAGATACCAGGCTGCACCCAATGCCTTTCCACGGGGAATGATTGTGACTTTGAGCAATGGATTGGCATGTTTGAGCATCCAGCTTACCGTGGCATGACCGCTTTCATGAAAAGCGATTGTCCGTTTTTCCTCGGGACTGATGATCTTACTCTTTCGCTCCAGTCCTCCTACAATACGGTCTATAGCATCCAGAAAATCCTGTTTTTGAACAGATTTCTTGTTTTTACGGGCAGCTATCAATGCCGCTTCGTTGCATACATTAGCAATGTCTGCCCCGGAAAAACCAGGTGTTTGTTTTGCCAGGAATTCCAGTTCAAAACCGTCTTCCAGCTTCAGTCCCCGGGAATGTACCTTGAAAATGTCAAGCCGCTCTTTCATTTCCGGCAGATCCACATGTATCTGGCGGTCAAAACGCCCGGCGCGCATCAGCGCTTTGTCCAGTATATCCGCTCTGTTGGTGGCTGCCAGAATGATCACACCACTATTTGACCCAAAACCATCCATTTCGGTAAGCAGTTGATTGAGCGTGTTTTCACGTTCATCGTTGGAAGTAAACCCGGCATTTCTACTACGTGCCCGGCCCACTGCATCGATTTCATCTATGAACACAATGCATGGCGCCTTTTCCTTGGCTTGCCGGAACAGATCCCTTACCCTTGAAGCTCCGACTCCTACGAACATTTCCACAAAATCAGAGCCCGAGATGGAGAAAAAAGGAACGTTTGCCTCTCCGGCAACTGCCTTAGCCAGTAAAGTTTTTCCGGTACCCGGAGGTCCGACAAGCAGGGCACCCTTGGGAATCTTGCCTCCAAGATTGGTGTATTTTTCGGGAGTTTTTAAAAAATCCACAATTTCCATAACTTCCACTTTGGCTTCTTCCAGACCCGCCACATCCCTGAATGTAACGTTACCGGCGGTCTTGTCTTTTTCAAAAAGTTTTGCCTGGGAACGGCCTACATTAAAAATCCCCCCACCTCCGGCCGATCCTTCCGGTCCGCGCGACATACGCCTGAACATGATAACCCACATAAGGATGAGCAGAACGGGGAACAGCAACCAGTCTATGATTCGGCCCCAGTAGCTGGACCGTTGTTCTATCTCAATTTTAAAACGTTGCTCCTCCGGAAGGGAATTGCGCAATTGTTCAAACTGGGTTTCGGCATCGAAATTATCAGAGACTATGAAATAAAACTGTGGGGCGAACTTGGGAATTTTATCCCCGAATTTGGCTTTATATTGTTCCAGGGCATCGGGGCTGACGTACAGTTCTGCGCGTTGCATATTACTGATATACACCAGTTTTTCTATTTCACCACGAGGTCCCATCTGTTCCTTGACGGTAATCCATTCTGTTTTCACGGGATCTCCTGAGCGGTTGGCGAACATGAAATAGACAATGACCGCGATCAGTATGATATAAACCCAGAAAAAAGGGTTGAAGCGCTTTTTGACAGGGAACATGGATGGTTTATTGGGTTTATTTCTGTTAGGGACGTTTCCGTTCATAATACATAAAAGTTAATCGTTGTAATGCTGCGTTTCCGCATCAGCCCACAGGTCTTCCAGACGGTAAAACCGTCTATATTCGGTCTGGAAAATATGAACTACAATATCGGAATAGTCAAGGATCACCCAAAAACGGTTTTCTTTTCCCTGACTTCTCCTGACATGCCGCCTGGCTTTCAAGAGCATCTGTTCCTCCACCCGATCTGCAATGGCGGCTACCTGAATACCCGAATCGGCGTTACAGATGATAAAATAATCACAGATGGTGTTTCCCAGTTTTCGAAGGTCCATGCTGCAGACACCCTGTGCTTTTTTCTCCAGCATCGCCCCGGCTATGATCTTTATTTCATTCATAAGTTATTTTCAAACCCTTACAAAGGTAAGGATAAATTAGTATTTTTGCGACTATGTTTGAACTGCATATTATCCGGTTTGATGAAATAGATTCGACCAACGCCGAAGCCCGCCGCAATCTTGTCCATGCAACGGAAGGCACCGTATGGACCGCCTCATATCAAACCAACGGACGCGGACAATATACCCGCCGTTGGGAAAGCTCAAAAGGCCAGAACCTGCTGGCGACTCTTTTGCTCAGGCCTGTGTTTCTTCCGGCAAACAGGCAATTCCTTATTTCAAAGTGCACGGCGTTGGCTATTTGTGATTTTCTCCGCACCTTGCATCTGTTCCCCCGCATAAAATGGCCCAACGACATTTATATAGGACCCAATAAAATCTGCGGGATCCTGATAGAGCACCAGCTCTCCGGAAATGATCTCATGGCCAGTATAATCGGTTTTGGGCTCAATGTCAACCAGACACAATTCCAAGGTGCTCCCAATCCTACTTCCATTGCTTCGGAAACAGGTCTTCAACACCAGGTGGAAGTACTTCTGCCGCAGATACTCTTTCAAATACAAAAGTGGTACCAAACACTCCGGGATGGAAATACCGGTAAAATTGACATATCGTACGAAAGATTGCTGATCAACAGATCGGATTACATTAAGAACCTGGCAATGGAAGAGGCAAATGCTTTGGCTGCCGCCCCAGGACCCTCAGTAGATTGAACGATCGCCCTCGAGACATTAATTAAAATATCTCCCTGGGATGTTTTTGCGTACCGCATTACTTCTTCCACATTGCCTCCCTGGGCTCCGACTCCGGGAATAAGCAGAAAACGATCAGGCGCTGCTTCTCTTACCTGAGTAATCATATCGGGACGTGTAGCCCCCACCACATACATCATTTTGTCCCGGTCTGCCCAGGAATTGGCTGTTTCTATCACTTTTCTGAAAACAGGGTTGCCGTCTGACATTCGCGATAATTGAAAATCCAAGGCAGAAGGATTCGATGTCAGTGCCAGCAGGGCCACCCATTTGTTTTTATACTCAAGAAAAGGCGCCACTGAATCATATCCCATGTAAGGAGAAACGGTCACAGCATCAAAATCCATCCGCTCAAAAAATGTCCTGGCATACTCCCTGGCAGTATTTCCAATATCGCCTCTTTTGGCATCGGCGATCAAAAAATGGTCCGGATACCTGGTCCGGATGTAGGAAACCGTTTCTTCCAGGCATTTCCAGCCTTCCCAACCAGCAGCTTCGTAGAAAGCGGTATTGGGTTTAAAGGCAACCGCATAGGGAGCCGTTTCTTCAACAATTCTCTTGTTCAGGTCAAGGGATACCGGAGAGATATCAAGTCCCACACACAGGCAACTGCGTTTGCGGTATATTTCCCGGTTAAGAGTCTGACGAGTCATCTTTAAGTCTTTCAGAGTTTTCTGCAATTTGTAACAGATCTATAACCTCCTGTATTTCGCCATCCATAAACACAGGCAGATTGTGCATCGTATAATTGATCCTGTGGTCTGTTACGCGGCTTTGCGGGTAATTGTATGTTCTGATCTTAGCCGAGCGGTCCCCGGTAGAAACCATGGTTTTGCGTTTGGCCGATATATCGTTCAGGTATTTTTCATACTCCATGTTATAAAGCCGTGTGCGCAATTCCGCCAGGGCCTTATCATAGTTTTTCAACTGGGATTTTTCGTCCTGGCACTGAACAACAATTCCGGAAGGGATATGGGTAAGACGGATGGCCGAGTAAGTAGTATTGACGCTTTGCCCTCCCGGACCTGAAGAACAAAAGGTATCCTTACGGATATCCTTTTCGTTTAGTTCCACATCAAATTCGCCCGCTTCCGGCAGCACAGCTACAGAAGCAGCCGATGTGTGCACCCTCCCCTGTGTCTCGGTCTGGGGTACGCGCTGCACACGATGTACACCACTTTCGTATTTAAGAACACCGTACACCCCGGTCCCTGTTATCTTGAAAATGATCTCTTTGAAACCGCCCGAAGTTCCTTCAGATACGCCCGTGATTTCGAGCTTCCATCCCTTCTTTTCTGTAAATCTGCTATACATCCTGAACAGGTCACCTGCAAAGATGGAAGCTTCATCACCTCCTGTTCCGGCACGGATTTCCATTATGGCATTCTTACTGTCCTGGGGATCGGCCGGAATGAGCAGGAACTTGATCTGCTGCTCCATAACAGGGATCTTTTCTTCCAAAAGGGCCACCTCTTCCTTGGCAAATTCCCGCATTTCCTCATCTTTCTCGGTAAGCAGAAGCTCCTTGGCACTGGCCAGGTTGCGGATGGCACTGCAATATTTTTCACCGGCCTGTATGATGGGTTTTACCTCGGCATACTCCTTATTCAGTGTCACATAACGTTTCATATCCTGCACAAGAGACGGATCTGACAACTGCTGCTGCAACGATTCGTATCTGTGGCGAATACCCTCTAGTTTGGTCAACAATGAATTTTCTGGCATATTATAAGTTTAACGCGCAAAGATACTTTTTTTCGGGGAAACAAAAAGGGAGTATCCCGGACGGAACACTCCCTGTTAAAAAATTATGGTACGTTTATTCGTACTCTTTAAGGATATCGGCGATCATCTCGGGTTCCAAACGGCCATGGACCTTTTCCCCTATCATCATGACGGGTGCCAGTCCGCAGGCTCCGATACAACGGAGACAGTCCAGTGAAAATTTACCGTCTTCGGTTACTTGACCCACTTTGATCTTTAGTTCCTTTTCCAGAGCCTCCACTATCTTTTCTGCTCCGCGCACATAACATGCCGTTCCCAAGCAAACAGAAATGGGATACTTGCCCTTGGGAGTCATAGTAAAGAACGAGTAAAAAGAAACTACCCCGTATATCTTTGCCAGGGGCATATTCAGGTTCAGGGCGATCTCAAGCTGAACGGATTCGGGTAAATACCCAAAATGTTCCTGAGTTCTGTGCAGGATATTGATCAGCTCACTTCTCTTGTTCCCGAAAGATTCACATATTTCTTTTATTGTCTTTTTGTGACAATCGTTTATTTCAAATTTCATCATAGGAATAGAAATTAATGGTTATTGTTTCGGGTGACTGAAATAATGGGTATGCAACAGCTTGTGGGATTTCTCACTGAGCGGTTTCCCAAGGAATTCTTCATAAAGCTTAATGATCTCAGGATTTTCGTGAGATTTGCGGATGGGCTTGTTGAAGTCTTCCTTATAAATGGCTTCCATACGGGCTTTTAGTACAATGTCAGTGCCCCTATGCAACGGTTGACCGCCTCCGCCAATACATCCTCCCGGACAAGCCATGATCTCGATGGCGTGGAAATTATACATCCCCTTTCTGATGCCATCCAGTAATTTTCTGGCATTTCCAAGAGTATGTGCAATTCCTATGTGAATGTCCGTACCGTCAAAATTGATCGTGGCCGTTCTGATCCCCTCCATGCCCCGGAGTTCATGGAATTCAACTTTTTCAAGTTTCTTTCCTGTAAACACTTCGTAGGCGGTACGGATTGCCGCCTCGATCACTCCTCCGGTCACTCCAAAGATCACGCTGGCACCGGTTGATTCACCCATAGGACGGTCATAATCTTCATCCTTAAGGGATTTGAAGTCAATATTCCCAATCTTGATCAGATGGGCCAGTTCGCGTGTAGTGATGGCGTAATCTACATCGGGGTTGCCGTCTACTTTGAATTCTTCTCTCTGGCATTCGTACTTTTTGGCCAGGCAGGGCATCACCGATACAACGACCATGTTTTCTCTCTTGACTCCCAGCTTATTAGCCATATGGGTTTTGGCAATGGAACCAAACATCTGTTGTGGAGAACGGGCCGTTGAAGGCACGTCCAGCATATCGGGATAATTGGTTTCAAAGAAATTAACCCATGCAGGACAACACGATGTCAGGATAGGTAAATGTACGCTCTTGTCGCCGTTCAGATGGCGTGTGATCCTGTCCAGCAGTTCGGTCCCTTCTTCCATTATAGTAAGATCGGCTGCAAAATCGGTATCAAAAACCTTGTTGAAACCAAGTGCCCTTAAGGCTGCCACCATTTTTCCGGTCACTAACGTTCCGGGCTGATAACCAAATTCTTCACCCAGAGCGGCACGCACTGCGGGTGCTGTCTGGACCACTACGTATTTGGTGGGATCGGCCAGGGCGCGAATCACGTGGAATGTGTTATCCACGGCCGTAAGGGCTCCTGTAGGACATACGGCAACACACTGACCGCAGAAGGTACAGGGAGAATCGGTAAGGTCCTGTTCGAAAGCCGGGGCGACAACTGCCATGAAACCACGATTAACGGCACTCAGGGCTCCTACAGTCTGGATTTCGTTACAAACGGTTTCACAACTGCGACACATGACGCATTTGTCCATATTGCGGAGCAATGAGGGAGATGCATCCTTCCGATAAGTTGAAATGGCTGCATTCTCGACCGAATTGATTTCCCGGATGCCCATGGTTATGGACAATTTTTGCAATTCGCAATTACCGGAAGAGGGACAAACAAGGCAATCTTTCGGATGATCGGAAAGCAACAGCTCCACAACGGTTCTTCTGGCGTTTATGGCGCGCAGTGAGTGGGACAGAACCTCCATGCCTTCTGTACATTTGGTGGCACATGCGGGTACCAGGGTCCTTCTTCCGGGGATTTCCACCACACAGACCCGGCAGCTACCCGGTTTGTGTTCCTGATCCAGGTGCGGCAGGTTCATGTAACACAGGGTTGGAATATTGATACCCGCCTGTTTTGCCGCCTGGAGAATAGTCGTTCCTTTAGGAACTTCTATATGTTTGTTGTCTATAGTTAATTTTACTGTTTCCATATTCTCGCTTATTGAACTAAGATAGCATTAAACTTACACTTCGTATAACATACGCCGCAGTGGATACAAATATCCTGGTTGATGAAGTGCGGTTGCCGTCTCTCACCTGTAATGGCTCCAACGGGACAATTTCTTGCACAAACGGTACATCCCGTACAAACTTCTGGAATGATGGTATAATGTGCCAGAGCCTTGCACTTTTTAGCGTAACATCTTTTATCCTTAACGTGCGCAACATATTCGTCATAGAAATTATCCAAAGTGGATAGAACCGGATTGGGAGAAGTCTGTCCCAGACCGCACAATGCTGTGTCTTTGATCACGTTGGCAAGATTGCGCAGATGGTCCAGGTCTTCCATACTGCCTTTCCCCTGGCAGATTTTCTCCAGGATCTCGAGCATGCGTTTATTGCCTACCCGGCACGGGGTGCATTTACCACAAGACTCCTCCACGATGAATTCCAGATAGAACTTGGCAATGGAGACCATACAGTCATCTTCGTCCATTACAATCATCCCCCCGGAACCCATCATAGACCCGGCAGCTATCAGGCTGTCAAAGTCAATAGGCGTATCCAGATGTTTTTCGGTCAGACAGCCGCCCGAAGGGCCTCCTGTCTGAACCGCCTTGAATTTTTTACCGTTTTTTATCCCGCCCCCAATTTCATATATGATCTCGCGCAGCGTGATGCCCATGGGCACTTCAATAAGACCCACATTGTTGATCTTTCCTGCCAGAGCAAATACCTTGGTCCCCTTGGATTTTTCTGTACCTATACTTGAAAACCATTCAGGACCTTTGAGAAAAATCACGGGAACATTGGCAAATGTTTCTACATTGTTCACATTGGTGGGTTTATGCTGGTAACCGTCTTCGGCCGGGAAAGGCGGTTTGACCCTCGGTTCGCCGCGTTTTCCTTCCATGGAAGCGAGCAGGGCTGTTTCCTCTCCACAAACAAAAGCACCCGCCCCATAACGCAATTCCATATCGAACGAGAAGTCAGTCCCTAATATATTTTCACCCAGCAAACCATAGTCGCGGGCCTGTTGGATGGCTATTCTCAAACGTTTAATGGCCAGGGGATATTCGGCACGGATATAAACCAGGCCCTTGCTAGCCCCAATGCAATAACCGCATATGGCCATGGCTTCTATGATGGAATTGGGGTCGCCTTCCAGGATAGAACGGTCCATGAAAGCACCTGGATCTCCTTCGTCGGCATTGCATACGACGTATTTTTGATTCGAAGTGAATTTACTGGTGATCTCCCACTTAAGACCTGTGGGAAACCCTGCACCGCCCCTTCCGCGCAATCCGCTCTGTTTAACCATGTCTATAGCTTGTTGCGGAGTGAGATCAGAAACAACTTGTGCCAATGCAGAATAACCGTCCCGGGCAATATATTCATCAATGTTTTCCGGGTCGATGAATCCGCAGTTCCTTAACGCAATGCGCATCTGCTTCTGGTAGAACCCCATGTGCTTGGAATCGGTGACGTGTTTCTGCGTCTCGGGATTTTCGTAAAGCAGACGGGTAACCTTTCTACCTTTCAAGATATGCTCGGCTATGATCTCTTCTGCATCTTCCGGCCTTACCTGTGTGTAGAACGTGTTGTCCGGAATCACTTTCACTATGGGACCTTTTTCACAGAAACCGAAACATCCGGTAGTTACCACCTGTGCATCTTTAGTCAGTCCGTGGGCTTTGAGTGATTCATTCAGTTTTTCTACAATTTTTGCGCTTGCGGAGGCCCGACATCCGGTCCCGCCGCAAACAAGTAATTGCATTTTATACATTATGATTCTATATTATTGAATGGATTAAATAGTCTGATAGTTTGCAGGCAGGATACCGTCAAGCAATTCGTTGTTGAGAATATATTTGTCAACTATTTCTTCTGCTTTCTTGACATCGACATAGGAAAACACTACTGGATCCTGTCCGGGTTTCTTCACCTCAACCGTAGGTTCGGCATAGCAATAACCCATGCACCCGGTTTGTGTGACAACAGCGGGGATTTTTTCTTTTTTGATCTTCTCTACAAAAGCATTCATAACCGTACGGGCCCCGGCAGCTATCCCGCATGTGGCCATCGCAACCTTAATTTGTACAAGGCTTTCGGGNNTCCAATGATTTAATCTTTGTCATATCAATAAAATATTTAATAATGTAGCAAAAATAGAATCCGCAAAGTAAACCCAAATTATCGAATTTGGCAAACTTTCAGGTCACTTTGGTTTTCCTTTATCATTTCCTCTATCATCTCCATTACATACAGATCATTAAGGGGTAAATCGCCCATCACTTCCTTAAGCTGTAGGGTGTCCACATTATATGACCTGCCATTGTAGGTGTATTTGTATGCGAAATCCACGCCGGGATTTGCCGAGATCATCAATACTACCGCATTGGCCACATCGCCCAGCGGCGGCCTGTCCAGATGGTCGTATTGAAAACGGGTAGTCAGGCAGGTGCCTTTCCCTGGCACGGAGACTACCTCCAGGCCCCCGCCGCTTTGTTCTGCAGTATGTTTCAGGAGGGGAACCCCCAGACCTACTTTCCGGGTAGTGCGGGATGTGAAAAAGGGATCGCTGAGTTTTTGCACCTGTTCCGGGCTCATGCCGCGTCCGTTATCTTTAACACTTATGGTCAAAAGGTTTCCGGCAGGATTTTCATCTACTTCTATGGTGATGAAAGAAGCCCCTGCCACCAGGGAGTTCTGTACTATGTCAAGTAAGTGCAGGGCCAGATCATTCATGGGATGTTGTCAATGCTTTTTTCAATCCGTCAAAACCGGGGATGTCCATTCCAAACATCGTGTGAACCGAACCAACATCACAAAGATAATGAGCATCCGAGGATTGTATGATTTTGTATTTTTTTAGGTAAGCGTTATGGCTGCAAAAAGCAACAGGGTTTGTGTGACGGGAGAGTTCCAACGCATCGGCAGGCAATCCCGGTGGCACGAAACCCAGCTGACTTAAAAGGGAATTTCTGGGTCTTTCAATATGTGCGGGCACAAAAAGTCCTCCAATGGAATGTACGAAGGCGGCCACCTGATCTATGCTCTGGTTAATGGCCGAAATAAGCAGGTATGGGGCTTCTCCCAGGATTTGTTCGTTTTCATCTACCCAAAACTGATACCCGAAAATATCGGGATCGTTGGGTATGTGAGGTAAGTGTTTTTCGAGGTATCGCTGCAATTCCTCACGTTGCTCTTCCGATCCTACATAGGCCAGACAATGCACCTCCTCCCGCGTTGTTATCTCGGCCCCGTAAAGCACTGCGACTCCTTCCCGCAATCCCACACGCCGGATCTCTGGCCCCTGAAGCGTTGCATTATGGTCGGTAATGGCGATCAGCTGCAGATCTTTTGCTTTTGCCTGCCTGATAATATTCAAGGGAGTCATCCCTATGTCACCGCAGGGAGATAAAAAGGTATGTATGTGCAGATCGGCTTTTACACAGACCATGATCAGGGATGAAGCATACGGTACAAGCGTCCCGAAAACTCAAATGCCTGGTCCGGAGTCCCAAGTAGCGGGATTTGTTCCTGGCGAGCCAGTGCCAGTGTATCCTCATCGGGTTCAAAACCCTTGACCAGGACCACAGCTGAAAGTTCCTTGAGTGAAGCGATAGCCATAACGTTTTTATGCGTCTGCAGTGTTATCCACACCTGGCCGGTATCGGCATATCCCATCACATCACTCAGCAGGTCGGAAGTATAACCTCCTGCCACCTTGTTTTTCATTCCTTCTCCAGCTGAGAAAACCCTCAATTTCAAGGCATCTGCCATTTCTTTGACTGTCATATCGTATTTTATTTTTTTATGAAACGTTTCTTTCCCCATATTTTTTCCATCATTTCAGGATCTGCCTGATGGGCATGCAGTATTACACAATGTTCCATGGTCGCCCTATTGCAGACAATATCGTCCGCCAAGGCTTCGCAGGACGGGGCACCACAGGCACCGCAATCGATATCGGGCAGCCGCCTGAGCAAGCGACGCGCCTCTTCCATTCGCTGCAAAGCTATGGTAAAATCAGCATGGTATTTGATCATGGCCCTGGGTTCTACAGGGTCCATAGGTATATAGCCCGAACAGACATTTCTGAACTTCTGGTCCAGCATATGTTTTTTGGGAAGCTCTTCGGCCATTTTGTCAATGCGTTCCTTGATCAAAAAACGGTTGCCCTGCACCAGGATCCCGCCACAGCATGACATATCGCATGCCCTGAGTTCCAGGAAATCAACTCCTTTGATTTCTTCGTTCTCCAATCGTTCCAGGAATTCTATCACATTGGGCATGCTGTCTATGGCCAAAGCGCGATCCTGGATTATTGCTGCTTCGCCTCCGGTAGTCGGCCAGCGGACACCCACCGAAGACAGAGAGGAATGGATCAAGGTGCAATGCTCATTCTCGCTGGTACCTTTTTGTTTGTAAGCAAGAAATACTTTGTTGTACAGTTCCGACATATTGATCACCCCGTTAATCGGGGAAACGTAACCTCCCACCGGTGCTTTGATCGCAGCTATCTTGGCCGCACACGGGGTAACATAGAAAATACCCACATCTTCCAGGGGAACGCCGTTTTTTTCGTATTCACTCCTGTAATATTGGGCGGTAATCTCGAGTGGGGGAATCAGGCGCATAACCCTGTCGGCAAAAGAGGGAAACCGGACCTGTATCAGCCTGACAACGGCAGGACAATAAGACGAGATGACGGGTTTTTCCCCGTTAAATTCCGCCACATACCGGTTTATTTCGTCCACAAGCAGATCAGCGCCCTGCTCAACGGTACAGAGTTCGGTAAACCCCATGTCGTAGAGAATGCCCTTGATGGCATCCAGGGTCAGCTTTTCTTCAAATTGTGCAAAAAAAACTGAGGGGATTAGCAGGATCCTGTGCTTGTAGCGGAAAATTTTGGCGATGTCATCATCTTCCACAACAATAGCCCTGACAGGACATACATTGAAACATTCCCCGCAATCGATGCACCATTCAGGATGGAGTGTCGCCTTGCCGTCTATCACACGCAACGCTTCGGTAGGACAGACACGCATACAGCGCGAACATCCTATGCAGATCTCTTTTCGAATCCGCAATGCGTGATGAAACGGGTTCATTTGCTGGTCCATACTTATTTGATTTGAATTGTTATCTCAACAGTAGTGCCTTTTCCCGGAACCGAATGAATGTTAAAAACATCTGCGTTCCGGCATATGTTGGGTAAACCCATCCCGGCACCAAATCCCATTTCCCTGACTTCCTGCGATGCTGTCGAAAAGCCAGGTGTCATGGCCTTTTCAATATCGGCAATGCCGGGACCTTCATCTATCAGTTTCATGAAAACCTGGTCGGGTTTTATCTCGGCTGTGATCAATCCCCGGTAGGCATGTGCCACGATATTCACTTCAGCCTCATACAGGGCAACTACAACCCGCTTTATAACAGATGCGTCCACTCCCAGTTCCTTAAGGGTACGCCGAACCTGCGATGAAGCTGTCCCTGCCGAGGTAAAATCTCCTCCCTGTATCTGAAATGACAAATCCACTAATATACTCCTTTCAACCCGGCTTGGTATAAAATGCCGGATGCTTTAAACATCGAATAAGGGCTCATGATGAGTACTATTCCGCTTTCCTTTGCCAGATCTATCATTTCCTGTGGAGGTGTCTTCCCCCTTACAAGCAACACGTACTTTAAATCGCTCATCTCTGCCGTACGTATACTTTGCACATTGGACAAGCCCGTGATCAACATGAAATCGCACCTGCACACTGTCAGCACATCACTCATCAGATCCGAGGCAAAGCAATACTCAACGGAGTCTTCTTTCCCCAGATTTCCACAGAGTATCTTTCCCTGAACCAGAGACACTATTTCGTGAATTGTCATTAGTATATAGTTTTTTTATTAATTGGTCTAATATAACAACGCCTTCTGGCATGAAGCCTGGTGTCGTATTCTTTCCAGACATCTATGGCATGATTAGTCTCCAGCTGCGGATTGGTGACCGCCCATCTTAATTTTTTTCTGATCGCCGTCTTGTTGGTATGGTAATGATAAATAGAGCTCAGGCCTTTGCCTTTCCAGTCGGGATGCGCTCCGTTCATCATAAGGTCGATATCCTTATA
>LUZA01000040.1 GCA_001603455.1 Bacteroidales bacterium Bact_09
CCTACGCACCCTTTAAACCCAATAAATCCGGATAACGCTCGCATCCTCCGTATTACCGCGGCTGCTGGCACGGAGTTAGCCGATGCTTATTCGTACAGTACTCTCATCAATCTACTCGTAGACCTTATTGCTCCCGTACAAAAGCAGTTTACAACCCATAGGGCCGCCTTCCTGCACGCGGCATGGCTGGATCAGATTTCCATCCATTGTCCAATATTCCTCACTGCTGCCTCCCGTAGGAGTCTGGACCGTGTCTCAGTTCCAGTGTGGGGGACCTCCCTCTCAGAACCCCTAGACATCATAGTCATGGTAGGCCATTACCCTACCATCTAACTAATGTCACGCGAGCCATTCCGTATCCGTCGTAACTTTAAGTATCCAAAGATGCCTCTGGATAATATTATGGAATATTAGAACAAGTTTCCCTGTATTATCTCCCTGATACGGGTATGTTGCTCACGCGTTACTCACCCTTACGCCGGTCGCCATCACCCGTTGCCGGGTATGCTGCCCCTCGACTTGCATGTGTTAAGCCTGCCGCTAGCGTTCATCCTGAGCCAGGATCAAACTCTTCATTGTAAATTTGTTTTACACTCTTAGCTTATCCCGTTACGCTCCATTATTCCTTCTCGGAATTAACGCTCTACTCTTTTTGTACGCTCTTGTTGTGTACTTCTTCCAATTTTTCAATGAACTGCTTCTTTCAACACCCCTTCTCTAGGAAAGGGGCTGCAAAGATAGAGAGAAAATTGAAACTCCAAAAAATATTTACAAACTTTCTCTTTTTCCGGGTGAAAGAGGGGATTCGAACCCCCGACCTCTAGAGCCACAATCTAGCGCTCTAACCAACTGAGCTACGATCACCATAAAGTTCAGGGACTGCAAAAGTAAAACAAAAATCGGAATCCGCAACTATAAGGTTATGTCTTTCCAGTCATCTATCATGAAATTAAAACGATACCTGCAGGATCTCCTGTTTATATCCATGGGCAGTTCCACCGCCACACGCTGTCCAATGTTTCCCTTTCTGTCATAAAACAGGTAGTTGATCCTCCATAAAGTGAAATTATCCGGATCGTAATGAATATTTTGAGCAGGAAGCAGAAAATCATCGAGCGAACCCAAAGGTTCTATTACTGTGGTTTTCTGGAGAGAATCTTTTTGGAAAAAATCAATGCCATCGTGAATCGTGCGCAGGGTATCTCCGTTTTGATTGATGTAGGCAGCCTCTTCCCAGTGAACAAAAAGAGTATCTGCGGTCAGGTTCTCAAGTATAAAACCAAATCGCGTGTCGGTCAATTTCCAGGTAAACCTCACAGAGGAATCCTCGTATATGTACAGGGTGGTCCCGTCAGGTTGTTCAGAGGTCGAAAACATCATGTCGCGTGTTTCTGCGGGGGGGATGGTTACCGCATCGTACAACCGGATAGTATAAAAACCCAGCCGGGGCCCTCCGCACATACACACAAGAAGGCTCGCCGGGATAATGACCATTAGATAAACAATCCTCGGCATAATCTCCTTTTTCTGTCGCAAATATAATCAAAAGAAGAAAATTCAACCGAATGTTAAGTTTTATATCTTTGGTACAAAAATTATGACCATCAACAAAGAAGTTGTCATTGTAGGAGCCGGAGTAGGTGGTATTGCCACTGCTGTTTTTCTTGCGCGTAACGGATATAATGTAAACGTTTACGAACAGTCCGACACCCCTGGCGGCCGGTGTAGCCGTCATATCCGTGAAGGTCACCGGTTTGATCTGGGTGCCACCATATTTCTGATGCCCGGAATTTACAGGAAAATCTTCGACTCTCTGGGGATCCCTTTTGACCGGTCAGTCAATGCAGAAAAACTCTCTGAAATCTACCGGCTTTATTTCACTGATGGTACAATTTTCAGCTTTACCACCGACAGGGAATTTATGAAAAAACAACTCGAGGCACTGGAACCAGGCAGCTACTGCCATTTCCTTAAATATGTGAAAAAAGGTTGTGATTTTTACCGCATAGCGTTGGAAAACCTGCTGGGTCGCAATTACTATTCCCTTTTTCAGTTTATTACATTAAAAAACATAAGAATCCTTTTCCGTATCAAAACACTCACAAGTCACATGCATTATGTGAGGAAATTTTTCCGTCATCCCCACCTGCAAACAGCTTTTACTTTCCAGAATATTTATGTGGGTCAAAATCCTTTCACTGCCCCGGCTTTATTTTCGATGCTTCCTGCTGCAGAGATCAGTGAAGGATCCCTGGTAGTCCCTGGAGGTATGTCCAGCGTGGTAGAAAGCCTGCTGAATAAGGCAAATGAACTGGGTGTACAATTCCATTATAACAGTCCAGTAAGAACAATCATCACCCAAAGGAAAAGAGCGACGGGCATTGAGCTGGAAAATGGTTCGGTGGTCCCGGCCGGGATCGTTGTGGCGAACGCCGATCTTCCTTATGTTTACCGTGAATTGCTCCAGGAAAAATGTCAAGCTGCCTGGTTGAATAGACTCCGGTATTCATGCTCAGCCATATCGTTCCACTGGGCACTGGACAAACAATACCCGGAACTGGGTCTGCATAGTGTTTTTATGTCGGAACGCTACAAACACAACCTGGATAAGATATTCAAAGAAAAAACGGTTTCGGATGATCCGAGTTTTTATGTGTATTGCCCCAGGGAACTTGATTCTTCCTCTGCCCCTAAAGGACAGGATACCATATCGGTGGTAGTGCCTGTAGGACATTTACATAAAAAGAACAAGGCCCAATGGGAGGAGATCCGGCAGAGGGTACGTCATGGTGTATTAAAACGTTTGGAAAAACAAGGACTTACAGATTTGGCCTCACATATTAAATTTGAACTAAGTCTGATGCCGGAAACTTGGGAAGATAAATACCACATAACAAAAGGGTCCGTTTTCGGAAGCGTAAGTCATAACATTTTCCAGATGGGATATTTTCGTCCGCACAACCGTCATCGTAGGATCCACAATCTTTATTTTGCGGGAGGTTGCACCCATCCGGGAAACGGAGTCCCACTTGTACTGATGTCGGCCGCCCTTACCAGTGAACGGATTTTAAAGGACAGATCTGATGAAAAATAATCTTGAACCCGACAACCTGCTGGAAACATTCTGTTCAATTGATTTTGAAGGGATCAGTAAACATCCCAACATCCTGATAGCAGCTGCCTTTTGGGATAGGGAAAGATTCGAGGCCGCCAGGATAGCATATCGCTTCATGCGTTATATAGACGATCGGGTTGACAGTTACAAGACAGAGCACCTTACCATCAGCCGGGAGGAACAGGCAGGATTGGCCGACGATGTCCGCTCGTGGACAGACATGATCAGGAACCGGTCCGCCTTAACGGTAGATCAGCAATTGGTCAGAACCTGGGAAAAATTCCTGATTCCTGACTGGCCGGTTGAGGCTTTTGCACGTGCCATGATCTACGATATTCATCACCAGGGATTCCCCACTTTTGACTCTTTCCTTGATTATGCCGAGGGAGCCTCTGTGGCACCGGCAGGTATTTTTGTGCATTTGTGCGGACTCCGTTTTGAAAACGGGATGTATTTGCCTCCGGTTTTTGATGCCCGGGAAGTGGCCCGCCCCTGCGCCATTTTCAGCTACCTTGTCCATATTATTAGGGACTTTCAGAAAGACAGGCTGGAACACTTGAATTATTTCCCGTCCGATATGCTTCAAAAATTCGGACTGGACCAGGCAACACTGGATGACATCGCACAAGGAGGACCCATTCCGGACGGATTCCGGGAACTGGTAAGGGAATATATGCGCATAGCAGACAAATACCGTCTGGAGACACTCCGGATGATCGAAAAAGTATGTCCATTGCTGGAAATGAGATACCGGCTGAGTCTTGAGATCATATTCAATCTCTACCTAATGGTATATCACCGTATAGATCCGGAAAAAGGGCTGTTTACTACAGAAGCATTGCATCCTTCTACAGACCAGATCAAAGAACAGGTCCTCAATACCATTAAGTCTTTTGACTATAAGCCCTGAAAAATCATATCACATATTTTTTGTAAATTTGTAAATAGTTAAAATACAGTCATTTTAATTATGAACATCTTGAGCAGGATCACCGGATTCATTCTGTTATTCCTGCTGTGGCCGGCAGTCAGGCCGGCAATGTCGCAGGATTACGCACGTATGCGCAATGATATGATGCGGGATCAGATCATTTCCAGAGGGATCACGCACCGCTCCACCTTGCAGGCCATGCGGAAAGTGGAACGCCATCTTTTTGTGGACAAATCCCTCAGAAGCCGTGCCTATGACGATAACCCCCTTCCCATAGGATACGGACAAACCATATCGCAACCTTTCATTGTCGCCTATATGACCAGCCTTATAGATCCCCGTGCAGGGGACAAAATCCTGGAAATCGGCACAGGATCGGGATACCAGGCAGCTGTTCTGGCGCATATTACCGACTCGGTCTATACCATCGAAATTGTAAAAGAGCTGGGACAGAGTGCCACAAAAAGACTAGAGGAATTGGGGTATAACAATATCCGGGTCATAATCGGCGATGGTTATTACGGATTGCCCGGTCAGGCGCCTTTCGATGCCATTGTCGTTACAGCGGCGGCCGAACACATCCCGCCACCGTTGATAGAACAGCTGCGCGAGGGTGGTAAAATGGTTATTCCGGTTGGATCGCAGTTCATGGTCCAGAACCTTATCCTAGTAGAAAAAAAGAAGGGCCGCATCACCACAAGAAACATGATGCCGGTCCGCTTCGTTCCTTTTACACGGAAAGAGAACCCAAAAGATTGATCATATGAAACGAAGGCTCCCTTTTTCCATAGGACTGCTTTCGTCAGGCATGGTTGCCTTTCAGCTTGTGCTGATGCAGATCCTTTCTATCAGTCAGTGGAACCATTTTGCCTATATGATTATCTCTGTAGCCATGCTTGGATTCGGGGCAAGCGGAACAATCCTTTCATTCTTGAAAAAATATCTGACCGGCATGAAGGAAAAAAGCTTGCCAGGCCTTATGTTGCTAACCTCGGTCAGTATTATGGGAATCCTGTTCATGGCCGGTCCTGTTTTCGGAGGATTTGACGCCTATCTTGTCTTTTATGAAAAAAAGAACCTGTGGAATCTTGCTTTTTCCTATTTCATCCTATTCATACCTTTTCTCACCGGCGCTACGGCTATCGGCCTGTCTTACATCATATATGCAAAAGAGATCGGCAAATTGTACTTTGCCGATCTGACAGGCTCAGCTGCCGGAGGTTTGCTGATGCTTTTCCTGTTCTGGCACTTTTCCCCCTCCACCCTGCCCTGTGTCATTGCCTGCCTGCCCCTTGCTGCGGGATTGTTGTTATGGTCCGGGAAGGCGAAAGTGCCGATTGCAGCTATGGGTATTATGGCTGTTATCCTCATTATTACAGGTTTTTTCAATCCGCCTGTATTGCCCGTTTCCCAATATAAAAACCTGTCGCGGACACTTTTGTTGCCTGGCGCCCTGGTGGAAGAAAAAACCGACAGTCCTTACGGTGAACTTAAGAGGGTCCGGGCTCCCGGACTGAGGTATGCTCCCGGGCTAAGCCTTACTTACTCCGGTACAGTCCCTGTCCGGGAAGTGCTGTTCAATAACGGCAATTGGTTTGGCCCGCTGGTACCATTTGATACCACCGCAACAGAACATTTTCTGGACTATTCCACATATGCCCTGCCATTTGTCCTGGACAAGCCCGGGACAGTCCTGGTGGTCGATGCCGGATCCGGGCTCCTGGCCTCTCATGCACTGACCCATGGTGCAGGGAAAATCATTGCCATTGAACCCAATCGGGCCGCCGTGGAAATGTTATATCGGAACATGACAGTACCGGGGAAACAGCTGCGTTTTATACCAGCCCTTTCCAGGAATTATTTATTAACAGGAGACCAATATGATCTTATATTACTGCCCGAAATTGGTTCTTTTGGAGGGAATTCCGGGATCCGTGCTCTGGAAGAACAGTACCTGTTCACCAGGGAATCGTTTTCTCAGATGTGGAAAAAACTCTCGTCCCGTGGAATGATTGCGGCAACGGTCTGGATGGACCATCCGCCAAGGAACAGCCTGAAAATGCTCGCCACGATGGTCCAGGCAGCAGCTTCCGGGGATGTCACAGACCCCCGGGACCATATAGCGGCTGTACGTAGCTGGTCGACCATTACATTTATATTGAAGAAAAGCAGTATCACAAAAGAAGATATCAGAAAGATCAGAGAGTTCTGTTTCTTCTGCCAGTTCGACCCCCTGCTGTATCCGGGAATAACCAGAGAGGAAAGGGAGAACTTCAACATATTACAGGATGATTCCTTTTTCTCAGCCATCGACTGTATCCTTGGACCTGAACAGGAAACCCTTTACAGGGAGTACGACTTTCAGATACGACCGGCTACCGATGCCAAACCTTTTTTTTCACAATTCCTCCGGCTGGACAGGATGTCTAAAATGAAGGAAGTCTTCGGGGCCTCATCTGTGCCTTTCCTGGAGGTGGGGTACCTGATCCTGCTCGTCACCCTGGCCCAAATCACCCTGGCGGCTTTTCTTTTTATTATCCTGCCGCTTGTTTTCAAAAAGGTGCCGGGCAGGAAAAGGACATTTCCATTGGTGTTTTTTGCTGCTATCGGCACAGGATATATGTTTACCGAGATCATTCTTATCCGGCAGTTCACACTGTACTTGGGACATCCCCTTTACGCTGCCTCGGCCGTATTGAGCGGGATGTTGTTCTTTTCGGGAGCAGGAGCGGCTCTTTCTGGCAGATTGATCACCAACAGAAAGAGGTTTGCGACATTGGCGGTCTGCATTGTGCTAATGCTGGCCATCCTTGCCCCAGGACTCCCTTTCCTGCTGCGGACCGGCACCAGTGTTTCCCTGATCATAAAGCTGATACTGTGTATGGTGGTCATTGCACCGCTGGCTTTTCTGATGGGAATGATGTTCCCTTCAGGTATCAGGTCACTTGCATTGCATCATGAAGGGGGGCTGATCCCCTGGGCCTGGGCGATAAATGGATCTTTTTCGGTGATCAGCACGGCACTTGCCACGGTTATTGCCGTAGAGGCAGGATATCCTGCTGTAATGTGGATAGCAGCTGCAACATACCTGATTGCAGGAATCTGTACGCGGTCCCGTCATTTTTCTATATTTGTCACATAAACCTTAATTTGAAGATTATGAAAAAAGTTATCTTATTATTTTTTCTAAGTTTTTACTTCCTGTCAGCTATGGCCCAGGAAGCTGGCAAAATTGAAGGCGTGTGGTGGAATGAGGACAGAACGACCAAGATCAGGGTTGAACTGAAAGATGGAAAATACATGGGAACGATCGTGTATATGATCCCCGAAAAGTACGAGAACGGACAACCACCAAAAGATGATAAAAATCCGGACACGGCATTGCAGAGCCGGTCCCTTATAGGATTGAGGATCCTGGACGGATTTGTGTACAATGCCAAAAAAAATGAGTGGAAAGACGGGACCATATATGATCCGGCATCCGGAAAGACGTACGATTGTTTTGCCAAAATGGTGACCAATGATCTGATGAAATTGAGGGGTTTTGTAGCCGGGATGCGGATGCTGGGAAGGACTTCCCAGTGGTTCAGGACGGAGTTGTAGCCCAGGAGGGATTGCCGTCGCTGCGCTCGGCCTTCCCTCCTGGGCCTAATACAGCCCAAGAAAAAAAGGCTGCGGGAAGCGCGTTCGCTCCCCTTTGCTTTTTGCATCCTTTCCCCTTACAAGCAAGCTTAACGGGGTCCGGATGCAAAAAGGCTGCAAACTCGTTTGCAGCCTTTTTTTCTTGTAGCGTGACCCAGGAGGGATTCAAACCCCCGACCTTCAGAACCGGAATCTGACGTTCTATTCAGCTGAACTACTGGGCCCGGTTGTATTGGGGTGACAAAGATACACAGTTTCCCGAACATTGAAAAAAAATGTATATTTGACAGTATGAAAGCATATGTATTTCCGGGCCAGGGTGCCCAATTTACCGGGATGGGAAAGGATCTGTACGATGCTGACCCCAAAGCCAGGGAGCTCTTTGACCGGGCAGATGATATATTAGGTTTTTCACTTTCCAGGATCATGTTCGAAGGGACTACCGATGCGTTGAAGCAGACGAAGGTGACACAACCCGCCATTTTCCTGCATTCGGTGGCAGCGGCCATGTGTGATACGGATTTCATGCCAGATATGGTGGCAGGGCATTCACTGGGGGAATTCTCGGCACTGACCGCAGCAGGAGCCTTGTCATTTGAAGAGGGGCTCAAGCTTGTAAGTGCCAGGGCACAGGCCATGCAGGCCGCCTGTGAAGAGCAGCCTTCTACCATGGCTGCCGTACTGAGCCTTGAAGACGGACTTGTAGAAAAGATCTGTGCAAAGGTTACTTCTATCATACCGCTTGTTATTCCGGCCAATTACAATTGTCCGGGACAGATAGTCATATCTGGGACCGTTGCCGCGGTAGAGGAAGCATGCAGGGCATTGAAAGAAGCCGGGGCCAAAAGAGCCGTTATTTTACCTGTCGGGGGTGCTTTTCATTCTCCGCTTATGGACAGTGCGCGCAAATCCCTGGAAACTGCGATTGACAAAGCCGATATGAAAAAACCGGTTTGTCCCGTTTATCAAAATGTTGATGCGCTTCCTCATACAGTTCCGGCCGATATCAAGGACAATCTGAAAAAACAACTCACCTCCCCGGTAAAATGGACACAGACTATTCAGAAGATGGTGGCTGATGGCGCAAAAAATTTCACTGAATATGGACCAGGAACGGTGCTTACCGGGATGATAAAAAAGATTGCCCCTGAACTATTTATTTAGTATCTTTGCAATTCTTTTGTTTGGGGATCCATTATGAGTGATGCACAGCTGATTGTCACACACTTCTGCATCCCGGAGCGTGTTACCCGTGTGGCAGCTCTGGGA
>LUZA01000041.1 GCA_001603455.1 Bacteroidales bacterium Bact_09
AAAAAATAACGTTTACTTTTGCAGCCCCTTGTAAAGGGATTAAAAATAAAGTCTAACTTTCTAATTCTTATTGAAATTAATTCACATGGCAAAAGAAAAAGAATTGTCCCCTAAAAAAGCCCTGGATGACATTCAGGATCCGGAAGAGATCATCATCCGGAAAAAAGAAGAGGTTGAAGATTATACGGAAGATGCTCCCGAAGTCGATAACCTCCCTAAAAATAAGATCAGCAATGCATCTATCCCGGTAGATCAGTTTGACTGGGAAGCTTTCGAGAAGGAAAGCGTTTACGACACCGATAAGAGTATCATAGAAGATCAGTACGTTCAGACACTCAATAAAGTGATCGAGAACGAGATCGTAGAAGGAACAGTTACAGCTCTTAACAAAAGGGAAGTTATTGTAAACATTGGATTCAAGAGTGAAGGTGTTATCTCTATCAACGAATTCCGTTACAATCCGGAATTGGCTGTGGGAGACAAGGTGGATGTTTATGTAGAAACAGCCGAGGACAGGAAGGGACAATTAATTTTATCACATAAAAAGGCGCGTTCGCTCCGTTCGTGGGACAGGATCAACGAGGCTTATGACAAGGATGAGATCGTCAAGGGTTACATCAAGTGCCGTACCAAAGGCGGTATGATCGTTGACATATTTGGGATAGAGGCGTTCCTGCCCGGATCGCAGATAGATGTGAAACCCATCCGAGATTACGATATTTATGTTGATAAGACTATGGAATTCAAGATCGTTAAGATCAATCACGAATACCGCAATGTAGTCGTTTCGCATAAGGCACTGATAGAAGCAGAGCTGGAAGCACAGAAAGCCGATATTATTGGCAAGCTGGAGAAAGGACAGATCCTGGAAGGAACCGTGAAGAACATCACCTCCTACGGAGTTTTCGTTGACTTGGGAGGTGTTGACGGTCTGATTCACATCACTGACCTTTCCTGGGGCAGGATTAACCATCCAGAGGAGATTGTACAGCTTGACCAGAAGATCAATGTGGTCATCCTTGACTTTGACGACACCAAGAAGCGAATTGCACTGGGTTTGAAACAGCTAACTCCCCATCCCTGGGATTCCCTGGGGGATGACATTACCGTAGGAACGGTTGTTAAAGGCCGGGTTGTGGTCATGGCAGATTACGGAGCTTTTGTGGAAGTACAGCCTGGGGTGGAAGGCCTAATCCACGTAACCGAGATATCCTGGTCCTCTCACCTGCGCAGTGCGCAGGACTTCTTGAAAGTAGGCCAGGAGGTAGATGCCGTGGTGCTTACCATAGACAAGGAAGAAAGAAAAATGTCACTGGGTATCAAACAACTCAAACCCGACCCTTGGGCTTCCATAACTGAAAAATATCCGGTCGATTCCAGGCATACTGCAGTGGTTAGGAATTTTACCAATTTTGGGATTTTTGTAGAGCTCGAAGAGGGAGTAGAAGGACTGGTGCACATCAGCGATCTTTCCTGGTCCAGGAAGGTTAAACATCCTGCAGAATTTACTTCTATAGGCGAAAACCTGGAAGTTGTGGTTCTAGAAGTGGATCAGGAGAACAGAAGGCTTCGTCTGGGGCACAAACAGCTGGAAGAAAATCCCTGGGAGGTGTTCGAAACGGTGTTTACCCCCGGCTCGGTACATGAAGGCACCATCACCAATTTTGTTGATAAAGGCGCAACAGTTACATTGCCCTATGGCATTGAATGTTTTGTAGGACAGAAGAACCTTGTTAAGGAAGACGGTTCTGCTGTGGCTCTGGAAGAAAAATTACCTTTCAGGGTGCTGGAATTCAACAAGAACAGTAGGCGCATAATCATTTCCCACACCCGGACTTGGGAGCAGGAATCTAAAAAAGAACCTGCTGTAAGGGAAAAGGCCGAATCTGAAGCAGAAAGTACCCAGAAAGCTGTCAAGAAATTGAAAGCCAACTTGGAAAAAACAACATTGGGTGACATTTCCGAATTGGCTGCCTTGAAATCGGAAATGGAACAAAATGCCGCTGACGCTGACTAGCCTTGGGTGTGCTTCTGCACTACCAACAAGAGAAAACTATTTTACCGCTCATGTATTGAATGTACGTGGGCGGTCCTTTTTGCTTGATTGTGGAGAAGGAACGCAATTGAGGCTCCGCCAGCTGGATATATCACTCGGGTCCATAGAACATATTTTTATTACACACTTGCACGGGGACCATGTTTTTGGCCTGCCTGGCCTGCTATCCTCCATGCAACTGCTGGACAGAACCACTCCTGTATACATTTATGCGCCTGGGGGAATGGAAAAGATGCTCGCTTTTTATTTTGATTTTCAAAGTGAGCGGGAACCTTCATTTCCCATTATTTTCAGGGAGGTCCATGGCGAGGGGTTGTTCCAGATCATGGAAGGCGAAACCGCCCGTATCTATGCTTTTCCGTTAAACCACAACATACCCGCATACGGATATCTATTCCGGGAGAAAAGTATTCGTAAAAGCGTGCCCCGCTCCGTTGCATATTGCACAGATACAGCGCCCCATCCCGATATCCCGGGTTGGATAAAAGGTGTGGATCTGTTATTCCACGAAGCCACTTTCCTTGAACAGGATGCTGTGGCTGCTGCAAAATACCTGCACAGTACAGCCCGTCAGGCGGCACAGACAGCCCTTAGTGCCGGCGCAGGCCAATTGCTCCTGGGACACTTCTCGTCCAGATATAAAGAAACCCCGGCCTTTCTGGCCGAGGCCCGGGAAATATTTCCCAATACCGAACTAAGCACGGAAGGACGCATATTCAGCATTCCGCGCCGTTTTATTACTGCAACATAGGCTGGATCCAGCCAAAGAGAATGTAGGCCACGATCAGGGTAATGACAATGTTGACCCCCTGAGCTGTCAGGAATGCTTTCAGTGGCTGGCGGTTTTCCTTTGAAAAGATTTCTTTAAACCTTGTTTCCAGACCAATGCATACAAAGGCTATGCTGAACAGGGAATTACTGAACCCTTTGGTGATCTTGCCCACTACTTTGGCTTCTTCAATGCTGAAGAAGATACTGAAGATCAGAGAGGCCAGGATGAATCCTACCACGAACTTGGGAAAACGGTCCCAGATCAACCTTGCAGTGGGTTTTTCCTGTCCTTCTTTTCCCTTGTAAGTCCAGTACAGAGCAATCAGGAAAGCAGCTATGCCCAACAGTACGTTTTGGGAGGATTTTACAATAATGGCCGTCTGGGCTGCTTCTTCTCCCAACATGGTGCCGGCAGCTGCAACGGCCCCCGTTGTATCTATGGTGCCTCCCAGCCAGGCTCCGGCTACGTCGGGAGACAGGCCCATAAGGTTGGAAAGCCAGGGCAGCAGGTACATCATGGGGATGGCTACTACCAGTACCAGGGAGATCACCGTAGAGAGTTTCTTGTTATCTCCCTTGATCACACCGCAGGTGGCAATAGCGGCCGATACCCCGCATATGGATACCCCGCTGGCCATCATGGTGGCCATTTCATCGTCCACCCTCATTTTACGGGCTACCCAGAACGCGAAATTCCATACCGTCAACACGACAACCAGTGCCTGGGCCAGTCCGTAGGCACCCGCCTTCATGACCTCTCCAAACAAAATGGTAGAACCCAGGGTGATAATACCTATCTTGATATAGAATTCACTCTGTATGGCAGGCTTCATCCATTTGGGTACTTTGAACACATTGCTGATGACCAGGCCAAAGATGACCGCAAAGAACACGGATTCCAGACCGGTAGACTTAACGGCCGGGATGGACGCTACCACGTTGGACAATAACGCCAGCAGATAGATAATCAGGAAGGAGAAAAAGATCCCTTTCAGGGGTTTCTTCAAAGTAATTGAGGTCAGATAGGTCACCAGTAGCAGGAAGACAAACATATATCCTGCATCGAGCCACTCTTTGGCCGTAAAAAGTGTTTTGGGCATTTTAGGCATGACTGCCGGAATGATCACAGTCAGCGCCAGTATGATGGTGGCGGCAATGACTATGATCCAGTCTTCGGTCATGAACTGCTTCCACCAGATGCGTTTAGTTTCTTTCATCATATGTTAGTTTGTTGGTTTTTAATGATCATTTTCAGAAACGGGCTGTCATCATAATGCCCAACAGTCCGTTGTTCTTTTCTTTCTGGATAAATGAACGGTACGTGTAATTGAGCTGTAGACGAAACATCTTGTGGGGCCAGTAATCCACTCCAATCAGATAATGTATCTGTCTGGAATTTTCGTCTCCTAGGTTTTTGCGCATGTAATCGTATTTGAACAGAGGCTGGATTTTCCCGGCGAAAGTATATCCGGCCAGAACATAGAAACCGTCGCTGTCAACCTGATCTGTTTTTCCTTTAATATACTCGCTCCTCAAAAGTATGGCCCCGTCATCGTAACGGGCCCCAAATCCATATCTAATCCTGGGTTTGAGGTCTCCGTCCTCACCGATTTTTCCATTATAATAGGATGCCGACAAGGTCACCGGGCGAACGGGATGTATTTCCAGGCGGCCTGTGATATCCTTATGTTTGTTATTGTCTTTGACATTGATGCCCGTACCATTGTACAGGCCAACCACGTAATCGATGATATTGTACCCGTCTTGTTTGAAGAAACCTCCGTAAACAGCTACCCCTATATCACGCCCGGCAGCCTTGCTGCCTGCCAGGTCATTGATTCCAGACAGATAACTGATGACCTGAGAATTTTCCAAGGTTTCCAGGTCCAGAGGACTGTATGGGTTTTCCAGTGAGAATGCCAGTTTGAACTGTCCTGCCTGCACGTTAAACATGGGGCTGAACTTAAGCCTGACGAAAGCATCTATGATCTTGGGTGAGGAAGCAAAGTCAACCTGTAAACGGTAATCGAACCATTTAACGGGATCACCCTTGAAATCCAGCCGGGCCCTGCGTATGTCAAATGAATTCACATCCTTTTCATATTGGTATCTCAGATTGATGAATCCAGACATTTTGGGCAATTTGGATATAAAATTTTCCAGTTTTGCAGTTCTGGCTTCCAGGTCAATTTCCTGTGCTTTAGCCTGCTGGAAGCTCAATAGCACAACAGTTAATAAAACCAGGGAAAAAATAGTTTTTTTCATTACGGTATGATTTATAATAAATAATGGTATAAGGGTGTATAGTAAATGCAAATATAGTAAAAGCATTTACTAAAAAGCAAGACTTAGAAGGAAAAAAAGAGCAGGGGCATATATTTTGTTACATTTGCACATCATGAAAAAAATCGTAAAAAGATCACTGATATTTGTTTTGCTCATATTGTCACTGATCAATTCGCAGCCGATAAAAGCTCAGGGTTCACTCCCGGGACTGAACGATCAGGTGAACAAACTGGGACAGGTATTGTTTTTGATTCATCAGTATTATCTTGACACCATCAATACCGGGTTGGCTGTAGATGAAATGGTCAGAACTCTTGTTGACCAGCTGGATCCGCATTCAGCATATATTCCCGCAGAAGATGTACGTGGTATGAACGAACCGCTGGAAGGAAATTTTGAAGGTATCGGCATTGAATTTGCCATTATTCACGACAGTCTTGTGGTGATTACGCCCATAGCTGGAGCACCATCCGAGAACGTGGGGATCAGGGCAGATGACAGGATTGTTGCCGTTGACGGAGTGGAGATATCGTCCTCCGAACTTACCAACCAGAGGGTTTTTTCATTGCTCAGGGGGCCTAAGGGAACGAGGGTATCTTTAACCGTGGTCCGCAGGGGTGAGGATAATCCCCTCTATTTTGAAGTGATCCGTGACAAGATCCCCATTCACAGTGTAGATGCTGCCTACATGGCGGCTCCCGGAGTGATGTATATTAAATTAAATAAGTTTGCCTTAACTACTCAGGATGAATTCATAGAAGCCTTTAGGGATCTGAAAGAAATGCCCGGGGGATTGATTCTCGATCTGCAGGGGAACGGGGGAGGTTATCTGGGTGCAGCTCTTTTCCTGGCAGAACAATTTCTGGGAAAGGGGGAACTGATCCTCTATACTGAGGGAAGAAAAATAAAACGCCAGGAAGTGACTGCCTCGGGGATGGGATTCTTTACCAACACACCGGTGGTTGTCATCATGGACGAAAGATCAGCTTCGGCCAGTGAGATCGTGGCCGGAGCCATCCAAGACTGGGACCGTGGTGTGATCGTTGGCCGGAGGTCCTTTGGAAAAGGTCTGGTGCAGCAGCCCTTTCCGCTTAACGATGGATCGGAACTGAGGCTGACCGTGGCACGTTACCATACTCCCAGCGGAAGGCTTATCCAATCTCCTTATGTAATGGGTGAAAAGGAGTTGTATTACAGGGAATTCCTGGAAAGATACGAAAGGGGAGAATCCTTTAGCAAAGACAGTGTCCTGATCCCCGATTCGCTGGCATACAGGACTTTACGGAAGAACAGGATCGTTTATGGCGGTGGGGGCATAATGCCCGATGTCTTTGTCCCTGCAGATACGACTTATTATTCTGCTTTCTATGTCCAACTGGCCAGAAGAGGCATAATTACCGAATTCATTAACGATTACCTGGATAGTGAAAGAGAGCGTCTTTTAGGAATGTATTCCGATTTTGAATCGTTTAACAAAAGGATGATCCCGGAAAATGTTCCGTTCAATCAATTGATAGACTTAGCTGCTACATTCGGGATAGTCCCGAGGGAGGAAGAACTGGAAATTTCCGGGAAGCATATTCGATTGCAGATCAAAGCCCTGATAGCTGCCAGGCTCTACGGTACGGGCAGTTTTTACCGTGTGATCAATCCTGTGTTACCTGAATACAAGAAAGCCCTGGAAGTCATGAACGGGTTGTTATGACGCCCGATCCGATCAATTCTTCTCCATTGTACCAGGCAGCAAATTGTCCCGGGGTGATACCCCGCTGCGGTTCCCTGAAATGTATCTGCATGTCCTTATCAAACTGCAGGACGCCATCCTGCAAGGGCTGACGGTACCTGATCCTTATACTGTACTGACGTTCTTCTCCACGCTGCATAGTCAGATCGGGTCTGATCCAGTGTATATCTTTTTCTCTTATGGTTAGGTTGCAGTGGTACAAACCAGGATGGTCCTGACCCTCTCCCACATAGACTGTGTTGGTTTCCACATCCGTTGACAGGACAAAAAGCGGTCTTTTATGACCGCCAATATGCAATCCTTTTCTCTGTCCAATGGTATAGAAATGTGCGCCCTGGTGTTTCCCGATGACCTTTGAGCTGCCGTCCCGATAGATTTCCACCACGACTCCTTTCCTGGGTTCAAGTCTTTGTTGCAGAAAAACAGGCAGGTCCACTTTGCCCACAAAGCAGATTCCCTGTGAATCCTTTCGTTCCGAGGTTGGGAGCCCTGCTTCTCTGGCCAGTTCCCTTACCCGGGGCTTTAATAAATTCCCTATGGGGAATACGGCTCTTGACAACTGGGACTGGTCCAGCTGGCATAGAAAATACGATTGGTCCTTGTTCCGGTCGGTTCCCTGGAGAAGCCGGAATAAACCCTCAGGGGTCATTTCTTTCCTGCAATAATGTCCTGTTGCCACCTTACCGGCTCCGAGTTCAAGGGCCTTATTCAGAAAAGCATCAAATTTTATTTCGCGGTTACAAAGGATATCGGGATTGGGGGTCCTTCCATTTTCATATTCCCGGAACATATATTCCACTACCCGGCGGCGGTAATCATCGCTCAGATCTGTATAGAAAAAGGGAATGTCCAGTTTACGTGCCACCATCCGTGCCAGGTCCAGGTCTTCTTCCCAGGCACAGTCACCCTGCAGAGTACCTGTTGTGTCGTGCCAGTTTCTCATGAACAGGGCTATTACATCATATCCCTCCCGCTTTAAAAGAAGGGCAGCTACAGAAGAATCAACTCCACCAGAAAGGCCGACGGCANNTATCGCACCGCTACAACCACCTACCCTTGCTGTCTTCCAACCCTGGGGGAGTTCAGTGGGAGCTGGTCGTACACGACTTACCCCGTGCAAAGGTACAAAAAATCAGAAAGAATCAAATCCGAAAGGCAGAAGATCTTTCACGCTGCTGAAGATCCTAATCTCGTTCCCGTTTGCCAAAAGGACGCGTATGGGGATTCCTGCTCTTTTCTCGCTTTCCAGAAGAACCTGACGGCATATCCCGCAAGGAGAAGCGGTAATCGCAATTGAAAGGATCCTGGATTGGGGGAAATTGGCATGTGCGTAAAAGATAACCGATCGCTCTGCACAGATCCCGGCAGGAAAAGAGGCATTTTCCTGATTATTCCCTGTCAGAATCTCTCCGTTCTCCAGACGTACGGCTGCACCTACACTGAATCCTGAATAGGGTGCGTAGGCGTTACCGGCTGCCTTTAATGCCTTGTCCATAAGTAGAGCATCTGCCGGATCCAGGTGGTCTTTATCTGTTATGGTATAATCAATGGTGAAGGTACTTCTGTTCATAAGGTAAGAAGGTTTACGGAAAGCAAATATAAGAATTTATACTACATTTGCACCATGTTGAATCCGTGTCGAAATAAGGCATTTTGCTTTGTTCTCTGTGTTCTTCAGGTACATGTATCCTTCTCTGCCTCTCTTTTGTCCTCAGACAGGGATCAACAGCTAACACGTGAACAATATATAGAACAATATAAGGATATAGCCATCAGGCAGATGTACCGTTATGGCATTCCTGCGAGCATCATCCTGGCCCAGGGGTGCCTGGAATCCGGTAACGGGAATAGCCGTTTGGCCAGAGAGGCAAACAATCATTTTGGTATAAAATGCCACGACTGGGAAGGAGACAGGATATTCCACGATGATGATCAGTCGCAGGAGTGTTTTCGTAAATATGCCAGTGCAGAAGATTCCTACTATGATCATTCGGAGTTTCTTAGATCGCGGCCCCGCTATGCAGGCCTGTTCCTGCTTGATAAGACAGATTATAAAGCATGGGCGCACGGATTGAAAAAAGCCGGATATGCAACCAATCCAAGGTATGCCCAATTGATCATCGGACTTATTGAGCAGTACCATTTACACCAATATGATGCGTACCCCCCGGAAGGGCTGACCGGTGAGCAGCCGTTACAACCGGTTAAGCAGCCCGGAATATTTTCAGGGGACATACCCCCGGGGGATGTTTTTTCCATATCTGTGGAAAGAAGAATTCTGCAAACAAACGGGAAACGTTATGTGATATCTGCTCCCGGGGATACATACCGTTCTCTGGCAGCTGAATACGGTCTCTTCAAAAGTGAATTGATGCGATACAACGACGTCCGGCATGAGCAGGAACTTGCCGTAGGTGAAAAGGTATATCTGGAACGCAAGGCAAAAAAGGGTCCTGAAGGAGTGTCTACCTGGACTACCCTTAACGGTGAGACGTTACACTATGTATCACAACGTTTTGGGATACGGCTGGAATCATTGCGCAGGCTGAATCCGGGCACTGTTGATCATTTGTTGCCAGGAACCGTGTTGCACCTGAGATAAGAAATGATTGTATGAAAAAGAGATCCTGTTTTTTCGCTATTTTGTCTATGCTTGTTGTATTCTCCGGACTTTTGGCCGGGGGATGGCTATTCTTTACATTCCGTCACAAGAACATTGTGACACCGGAGGGAGATACGGCGTATGTGCTGATCCCTCACGGAGCAGATTTTGAGCAACTTGTGGACAGCCTGACGGTTAACGGATTATTAAAATACGAGAAGACGTTCCGGTGGGCAGCCCGGCATGAGAACCTGCCTTCCAATATACATCCGGGACGCTATGCGCTTAATCATAAGATGAACAACCAGGACCTGGCCAGAAAACTGGCCATGGGTTGGCAGGATCCCCTGAACATTATCATATCGGGGACCATAAGGACCTTTGAAAGACTGGCTGCTGTCCTGGCCAAGAACTTGGAGATTGATTCTGCCACTGTCCTGGAGCATCTGAGGAACGATTCCCTGATCGCCCGGTTCGGTTTTGACACAGTAAGCCTTAGGGGTATGTTCATTCCCAATACCTATCAGGTTTACTGGACCATATCGGGGGAACAGCTCCTGGAAAGAATGCACAGGGAATATCGGACTTTTTGGAATGAAGAGCGAAGTAAGAAAGCATGTGCCATTGGTCTAACCCCCTACAAGGTAAGCACCCTGGCCTCGATCGTGTATGAAGAGACAAAAAAAACGGACGAAATGCCTGCCGTTGCCGGTGTTTATATGAACCGGCTGCGGATCGATATGCCTTTACAGGCAGATCCTACGCTCATCTTTGCAGCCCAGGATTATTCCATACGCAGGGTACTCAAAAAGCATACGCGCATAAAGTCCCCATACAATACGTACCGTTACAGAGGTCTTCCCCCGGGACCTATAAGTGTGCCTTCTATTGAAGCCATAGATGCCGTTTTGAACTATGATCACCATAATTACCTGTATTTTTGCGCGAAAGAGGATTTTAGCGGGTATCACAACTTTGCAGCGTCCCTATCCGAACACATGAAAAATGCCAGAAAATTCCAAAGGGCGCTGACTCAAAAACTGAAAGAGGAGGGAAGGGCTCAATGAACAATCCGGTGCTTTATCTGATACCGTCCCCGCTGGGCAACACACCTCCCTCGCTTGTCCTTCCTGCAGGTCATATAGAAACGATCAGGACTATTCAGTGTTTTGCAGTTGAAGAGCTCAGGACGGCAAGGCGATTCCTGTCTGCACTGGGACTGCATGTGGAATCGCTGGAACTCGAATTGCTCAATGAACATACTTCCCCGGAAGAAATGGAAAGCCTGCTGGCACCATTGCGTGAGGGTCGTTCCA
The DNA here is from genome assembly GCA_001603455.1 of Bacteroidales bacterium Bact_09. Classification (GTDB taxonomy): domain Bacteria; phylum Bacteroidota; class Bacteroidia; order Bacteroidales; family UBA932; genus DMER64. The sequence goes on from LUZA01000041.1 coordinate 10,776, forward strand.
TGGGAATGATTTCCGAGGCGGGTCTTCCTGCCGTTGCCGATCCTGGTGCGGAACTTATTGCCCTTGCCCACCGAAACGGTTTTAATGTGGCACCTCTTGTGGGACCTTCTTCGCTGATGCTTGCCCTGATGGCCTCGGGGCTCAACGGCCAGAAATTCGCCTTCCAGGGATATCTTCCTGTTAAATCTGCCCTACGGGATAAAAAAATCCGCGAACTGGAAAAACTGTCTGGCAGAGAACATCAGACTCAGATCTTTATAGAGACTCCTTATAGGAATGAATCTCTTTATAGGGCATTGCTCAGCTGTTGTGCACCTGGAACCAGACTGACCATAGCCATAAACCTTACTATGCCCGATGCTTTCATTAGTACGCGTACCATAGGGGAATGGAAACAATTCCGGCCCGGTTCTGACGGTTTATTCAGAAAAAAACCGTGCGTTTTTTTAATATTGGCTTGATATATTATGGCTGTTATCGTTTTGAAGGATTTAATGTTTTACTCCCACCACGGGTGTTTTGACGAAGAACGTCTTATCGGGACGCGTTTTACTGTAGATGTGGAAATGGAAACAGATGTCTGTCCGGCTGCCTTGACTGACCGTCTTGAAGATACCATAGATTATTCCCGTATCTATACACTTGTGGCTGAAGAAATGGCCCGGCCCAGCAAGTTGCTGGAACATGTGGCAGGAAGGATACTCCGTACTCTTTTAGCCGCATTTCCTGGAACTGATTGCCGGGTGACGGTGTCCAAGCTGGCTCCTGCCATTGGTGGTGAAGCGGGACGGGCGTCAGTAACGGTTACAAAGAAGGATCTGGAATATGAGTGACAAAAAGACGTTTGCATTTATCACCTTGGGTTGCAAACTCAATTATGCCGAAAGTGCTGCCATGGCAAGAGATCTGTTACGGCAGGGATATGAAAGGGTAAGTTCTTCCCGTCCTGCGGATGTATATGTGATCAATACGTGTTCTGTGACGGAACATGCAGATAAAAAAAGCCGGCAGGCAATACGCAAAGTGCTGCGCGTAAATCCGGAAGCCTATGTGATTGTGACAGGATGTTCTGCCCAGCTTAGAGCGGAAAATCTGTGCGCTATACCCGGTGTGGGGGCAGTACTCGGCACTGGATTCAGGGATCGTGTAGTACAGGCTTCAGAGATAAGGGAACCCGGCACTATGCTCTTGGGACCCGGTAAAAGCCGTGATGTTTTTTTTCAGGCTTATTCTGCCGGAGAGGACAACAGGGAAAGAACGCGTTCTTTTCTCAAAATACAGGATGGGTGTGATTACTGCTGCACATACTGTACAATACCCCTTGCAAGGGGCAGGAGCCGAAATATTCCCATAGCCGAAGTTGTCCGGCAGGCCGGAGAGATCGCCGCCAAAGGTGTCAGGGAGGTGGTGCTCACTGGTGTCAATACGGGAGATTTTGGCAAAACAACCGGGGAATCCTTTGCAGATCTGCTCAGGGCACTTTCGGAAGTCCCGGGCATTGATCGCTACAGAATATCCTCTATAGAACCAAATCTGTTAACAGAAGAGATTATAGAGATGATTGCTGCCGGAGAACGTTTCCTTCCTCATTTTCATATTCCCCTTCAGAGTGGCAGTGACAGAGTGCTCAACAAAATGGGCAGGAGGTACGACTCGGCCTTATTTGCCCAAAAGGTAAGGCACATCCGTACCCTGATGCCACATGCTTTCATAGGGGTAGATGTGATCGTGGGATTCCCCGGAGAAACCGGGGCTGATTTTGCCGATACTTATAACCTGTTGGAAGAGCTCAGGCCTTCTTTCTTGCACGTGTTCCCGTTTTCCCTCCGGCCCGGGACAAAAGCCGCTTTGTTTCCTGCCACGGAAAGGATCCGGGAAGGAATTGTAACAACCAGAACGCAGCAACTGGGCCAGTTGTCAGACATGCTGCACAACGAGTTCATTCTGGCAAACAAAGGAAGAAAAGAAGAAGTATTGTTTGAGGGAAAGACCAGGAACGGCAAGATGCACGGATACACACGTAATTACATACGGGTGGAACGGCCCTACGATCGTAACCTGATCAACGCCATAGTGGAAGTTATACTTGAATAAATTATGTACTGGAACCTTTTTAAAGTTTTTTTCAGGATAGGCGCATTCACCATTGGTGGCGGTCTGGCTATGCTCCCGATTATAGAAAGGGAGGTAGTGGACCGTAAGAAATGGATTACTAAGGAAGATTTTACTGATATGCTGGCCGTGACACAGACGCTCCCGGGCATTATAGCGGTCAATATGGCCGTGGCTGTAGGATACCGCATCAAAGGATTCCGGGGGTCTCTGATTTCGGTTCTGGGAGCCGTTCTGGCCCCCTTTTTCTCCATCTTGATTCTGGCCGTTTTTTTCAGAAATTTTAGAGAGAACCCGGTCGTTGAAAAAGTATTCATGGGTATGCGCCCCGTCGTTATATCCCTGATAGCTGTCCCGGTGATTACCACCATGCGTTCTATAGGACTTACCTTTTCGACCGGATTGATATCTGCCGCAGCCGCCTTATTGATCTGGCTCTTTGGCATATCACCAGTATGGATCATCATGGCGGCCGGACTGGGAGGTTATATCTGGCACAGGATTGAAAAGCATCAGGAAGGGAGGCGCGGTCTATGATCTATCTGCAGTTGTTCTATTCGTTCCTAAAGATCGGCTTTTTTTGCTTTGGCGGAGGTTACGCCATGTTGTCACTCATTCAGGACGAGGTGGTAAATCATCACGGATGGCTTACCATGACGGAGTTTTCCGATATCCTGGCCGTTTCCCAGATGACCCCGGGTCCCATTGCCATAAATACGGCGACTTACGTGGGTTACACTTCGGCCGGAGGCAATATCCTTGGTTCGGTTATGGCGACCCTGGCACTGATCCTGCCATCTGTGACCATGATGAGCATTGTCAGCCGTTTTTTTATTAAATACAGGAATAACGAGATCGTACAGGGTGTTTTTAGGGGAATCCGTCCGGTTGTTGTAGGCCTGATAGCATCTGCCGTTCTGGTCATGGCTACACCCGAGAATTTTGTGGATTACCGGAGTTATCTGCTTTTTTCTGTAGGTTTTCTGGCCGCTTATTTCTACCGGGTGCATCCTATTTTGTTAATGGTCCTGGGAGGAGTTGCGGGATATTTAATGTACTGACGGCCGGCTTTATCGCTCACTCGTTTTTTTTTCAGTAAATTTGCTGGTTGGAATAATTCCTATGCAATTCAAACTCAAGGCACCGTATGAACCTACGGGTGATCAGCCGCAGGCTATAGAACAGCTGACGACCCTCTTCCGGGAAGGTACGCGGGCTGCCGTATTGCTTGGAGTGACCGGATCAGGGAAAACATTCACCATGGCCAACGTGATTGAAAGATTGCAAAGGCCGGCCCTGGTTATCAGTCACAACAAAACACTTGCTGCCCAGCTCTACGCCGAGTTCAAAAGTTTTTTTCCGGACAATGCAGTTGAATATTTTGTTTCTTATTACGATTACTACCAGCCCGAGGCATATTTACCGGCCACCGATGTTTATATAGAAAAGGACCTGAGCATCAACGATGAGATCGAGAAACTCCGTTTGAGCACTTCTTCGGCTCTGCTAAGCGGACGTCGGGACGTGCTGGTAGTTTCAAGCGTCTCCTGCCTCTACGGGATAGGCAATCCTGAAGATTTCCATTCCAATACCATTACCCTGAAAACAGGAGAGGTACATGATTTTAACAAATTACTCTACCGGTTGGTTGATGCACTGTATTCAAGGAACGAGAATGAATTTAAAAGAGGCACATTCCGGGTACGGGGAGATGTTGTGGATGTGTATCTTGCTTATGATGACATTGCCTGCCGCATTGCTTTCTGGGGAGACCAGATAGATTCCATAGAACGTGTTGATCCAATAACCGGGGGAGTCATCGAAAAGATTGAAGGTATAGCCATATATCCTGCCAGTGCATTTGTTACTACACGGGAACGAAAGGAACAAGCGATAAGGAACATACAAAACGACCTTGTTGAACGGGTCGCTTACCTGAAAAATATTGGCAGGCATATGGAAGCAAAAAGGCTGTTGGAACGTGTTGAATTTGACATTGAAATGATACGCGAACTGGGATATTGCTCCGGAATAGAGAATTATTCGCGGTATTTTGACGGCCGTCCCCCGGGGACAAGACCTTTTTGTCTGCTGGATTATTTTCCGGATGATTTTCTTACTATCATAGATGAAAGTCACGTTACACTGCCGCAGATCAGGGCTATGTCCGGAGGCGACCGGTCCCGCAAGGAAGTGCTCATCGAGTATGGTTTCCGGCTGCCGGCAGCCGCTGACAATCGTCCGCTGACCTTTGATGAATTTGATAACGTCATAGGGCCGCGAATGTATGTTTCGGCCACTCCGGCTGATTATGAACTGGAAAAATCCGGAGGACTCATCGTGGAGCAGGTGGTCAGGCCCACCGGACTGCTCGACCCCCCTGTTGAGGTGCGTGGAACCAGGGGGCAGATAGATGATCTGATAGAAGAAATCAGGGATTGTACGGCAAAAGACCAGCGTGTCCTGGTAACCACCCTGACCAAAAGAATGGCCGAAGAACTGCACAAGTTCCTTCAAAGGATCCGGATCCGTTGCACATACATACATTCAGACGTAGAAACACTGGAGAGGATTAGGATTCTTGAAGAATTCCAGAAAGGCTATTACGATGTGCTTATTGGGGTCAATTTGCTTCGCGAGGGACTGGATCTGCCACAGGTTTCGCTGGTCGCCATCCTTGATGCCGACAAGGAAGGTTTTCTGCGTTCGGAAAGATCACTGACACAGACTGCCGGGAGGGCTGCCCGAAATGTAGATGGACGTGTGATCATGTATGCCGATAAGATTACCGATTCCATGGCACGTACTATCCGCGAGACGGAAAGACGCCGGAACAAACAAATGCAGTATAATAAGGAGCACGGGATCACACCTACTCAGATTTCCATGAATGTCCGCAATACCCTGAATCAGGATCTGGTTTACGGCAGGATGCAGGACATGGTTTCCGGGGTGGCGGAAGATCCCGTATCACATTCTATGACACCCCAACAACTTGAAAAAGCTATAAAAACTGCCAGGCAAAAGATGGAGGAGGCTGCCTCGAAACTGGATTTCATCACAGCGGCAAAATTCAGGGACGAAATGTACGCATTGGAGAAATTACAGAAATGAATACGGACATGGTCGATAAAGCAAGGGAATATGCTTTGGAAAAGCTTGCCGGTTTGACTCGTGGCAACGGAAAACCGTTCATGCATCACGTAGATGCGGTTGCTGCAATCGTTGCCAAAGAAATCGGGCTCACTCAGGAAGCCGTTGTAACGGTATACCTGCATGAAGCAAGCCGCAAGCATTCCGGGTTACTGGAAGAGATCAACCGTACATTTGGCCCCGAGATCGGGATCATGGTCTACGGACTGAACAGAATAGCCACCATCAATCCCAAAGAAACACGTTTGCAGGCCGATAATTACAGAAAACTGATCATTTCTTATTCTGCCGATCCCAGGGTTACCCTCATTAAGCTGGCAGACAGGCTTGAGATTATGAGATCTCTTACCGAATGTTTTCCCAAAAACGATCACATCAAGAAGGCGACCGAAACGATGATGCTTTATGCACCACTGGCCCACCAGCTTGGCCTGTACAGAATCAAGAGTGAACTGGAAGATCTTTCTTTCAGAATCATCCAGCCGGAAGATTACCGGCTTATAACCAATAACCTGAGGGCGAACGAGATCGAAAGAAAGGCTCAGATAGCCAGATTTGTAAAGCCGTTGGAAAAAGAACTCAAAAAAGCCGGTATAAGATATGAGCTCAAGAGCCGGACAAAAGCCACCTATTCCATATGGCGCAAGATGCAGCTGCAACAGGTGGGGGTAGAGGAGGTATACGATATCCTGGCCATCCGGTTTATCGTAGACACAACACCGGAAAAGGAAAAAGAAGTCTGCTGGCAGGTTTATTCCGTCGTGACCCAGATATACGAGCCGATCCCGGAAAGGATGCGTGACTGGATCACCGTACCCAAGGCAAGCGGTTATGAATCGTTGCACATCACGGTGCGCACCCCCTACGGACTGGTGGTGGAAGTTCAGATCAGAAGCTGCAGGATGGATGTTATAGCCGAGTATGGGGTAGCTGCCCACTGGGCTTATAAAGGTATGAAGAATGAACAGGTGTTGCAGGAATGGTTGGCCAATGTCAGGAAACGGCTGGAAGATTCCGGTGTGAGCTTTTCCACAACGGCTGAGGAAGATTCATTCAAACCCAACGAGATATATGTCTTTACGCCGGCCGGTGATCTGAGGCGTCTGTCTGCCGGTGCTACCGTTCTTGATTTTGCTTTTGACATTCACACCAACATCGGGCTCAGATGTACCGGAGGACGTGTAAATGGCAAGATGTCCCAGGTCCGGGATGTACTCCAGACAGGAGATGTGGTGGAGATCCTGACATCAAAAAATCAGAGGCCTTCCAGGGATTGGCTTGGTTTTGTGGTCTCGGGTAAGGCAAAAAACAAAATTCGTCAGAAATTACGCGAAGAAGCCGGTATCCAGGATACTCTGGGCCGGGAAATGTTGGAACGAAGGCTGAAGAATTGGAAAGCGGAATTGACGCCCGAAGATATGATGCAACTCCTGAAAAGGTTCAAGATCAAACAGATAAGTGATTTTTACGCGGCTATTGCCAAAGAAGACATATCGCTGCAAGAGATCAAAACTTTCTTAATACAGGAAAAAGAGGACAGGACAGACAAAGCTTCTGTTGAACCGGCTATTGCCGAACAAATCCAGGAGTCGTCCAGATACCGGGAAGGAGATTATCTGGTAATTGACGATTCGTTTGGCAGGATAGGCTACAAGCTGGCCAAGTGTTGTAATCCGGTAATCGGGGACGCTGTTTTTGGGTTTGTTTCCATTAAAGAAGGGATAAAGATACACCGGATGAGCTGTCCCAATGCGGAGCGGCTTATGACACAATATCCATACAGGATACAGAAAGTCAGGTGGCGCAATGCGGTCGCTTCGGCGATTTTTCAAATTACCATCCGTTTTACTGCTTACGAAGAGCTCGGACTGGCACAGGAAGTCAGTGATGTGATCAGGAACCTTTCGCTCAATTTGCGCAGTTTCACGTTTTCGGGTCAGAATGGCAAGATCACCGGAAGGTTGCAGGTGGCTGTGAATTCCAACAAACAGGTGGACTTGCTCCTTTTCCAACTCAGGAAGATAAGGGGGATCATCAAAGCAGTGAGAGAATAAAACTATGACAGAAGACAAGATCGTTATAAAAGGGGCCCGGGTCCATAACCTGAAGAACATATCCATAGATATTCCGAGAGACAGGTTTATAGTTATCACTGGCGTATCGGGATCGGGAAAATCCTCACTGGCCTTTGATACGCTTTTCGCTGAAGGACAGAGACGTTACGTAGAAAGTCTGTCTGCCTATGCAAGACAATTTCTGGGAAGAATCAAAAAACCGGATGTAGATTCCATAGAAGGGATCCCTCCAGCCATAGCTATAGAACAGAAGGTTAATACGCGCAATCCCCGTTCCACCCTGGGTACTTCCACAGAGATCTACGATTACCTGAGACTGTTATTCGCCCGTGTGGGTAAAACATATTCTCCGGTTACGGGTGAAGAAGTGACGTACCAAAGCCAGGAAGATGTGCTGCAATTCATATTGTCCCTGCCCGGGGAAGGATATGCCCTGATCCTTGCTCCGTTTGGGTGGGAAAACGCCAGGCACAGGGTGGAAAACCTGCTGCAGCTGCAGCAGGATGGGTACGTTCGTTTTTATGATGGGCAGGATATGGTGCGCATTGAGGAACTGCTTAGTCATATGGATAAGTATGCATCCCGCAATGTGCTGCTCCTTGCCGGACGTGTAATTTCAAACGATGATCCGGATAACAGGGCACGGATACTGGAATCTGTCCGGTCTGCATTCTCAGTCGGGGACGGTTCCCTGATGGTCTGTACCGGAAATGAGATGGTCCACTTTTCAACGCGCTTTGAAGCAGATGGCATAACATTCCTGGAGCCTACAGAGTATTTGTTCAGTTTCAACAGCCCGCTGGGGGCCTGCCCTGTTTGTGGCGGGTATGGTCAAATTACAGGTATTGACGAATCACTGGTCATCCCGGACCAGGAACTTTCCGTTTACCAGGACGCTGTAGTCTGTTGGAGAGGCGAAGTAATGAGTTCTTTTCGTGATGAAGTGATCAAAAACGCTTCCATGAGTGGATTCCCCATTCACAAGCCATACAATGAGCTGACTGCACAACAGAAAGAGTGGCTTTGGAACGGGGACAGCCATGTAACAGGCATACACCGTTTTTTCAAACAGCTGGAATCGGCAAGATACAAGATCCAGTATAGAATACTGATCAGCCGTTTTACCGGGAAAACATTATGTCCCGAATGCGGAGGGACCAGATTGCGAAAGGAGGCTTCTTACGTAAAGATACACGGCAAGCGCATTGACCAGCTGCTCGAAATGAGTATCGAGGACCTGGAAGCATTCATTAAAAGTGTTCCCTGGAGCCGGAAAGAACTGGATATAGCCGGAAGGACATTGCAAGAGATTGGGTCCCGTCTGCATTTTCTCAACCAGGTGGGCTTAGGGTATCTGACACTTAACCGGAGGTCTTCCACTCTGAGCGGAGGTGAAAGCCAGCGGGTAAATCTGGTCAGTTCCCTGGGAAGTTCCCTGGTGGGAAGTCTCTATATCCTGGACGAACCCAGCATCGGACTCCATCCCCGGGATACGCAGAAACTCCTGGCTTCGCTCCGGGACCTGAAGGAGCTGGGAAATACAGTTCTGGTGGTGGAGCACGACGAGGAGATCATGAGGGCCGCCGACCAGATTATTGATATCGGGCCTTTGGCCGGAAAAGACGGGGGCAGACTCATGTACCAGGGGCCGCCGCTGAAACCAGGTCAACCTTACAACCCGGGTGAAAGCAGAACATTGCGGTTTTTGACCGATCCCCATGTCATTCCCGTTCCACAAAGGCGTTTGAAGTGGAATTCCTATATAGAAGTGAAAGGGGCATCTCATAACAATCTGAAAGGAATTGACGTGAAATTTCCCCTGCAAGTCTTTACGGCTGTTACGGGGGTAAGCGGTTCGGGAAAATCATCTCTTGTAAGGGATATTCTTTATTATGCCCTGGGCAGGCAGTACAATCAGGGGAGGATGCCTGCCCCGGGAAAATTCCGCGGTTTAAGCGGTGATTTGCACCGTATCAGAGGTGTGGAACTGGTGGATCAGAATCCCATTGGAAAATCCTCGCGGTCCAATCCTGTAACCTATATCAAAGCATATGACGATATTCGGAAATTATTCTCCGAACAGCCTTATGCCCGTATGAACGGTTATGGGCATTCTCACTTTTCATTCAATATTGAGGGAGGTCGTTGTCCCGAATGTCAGGGCGAAGGAGTGGTCAAGGTCGAGATGCAGTTTATGGCAGATGTTGTGCTAACTTGCGAATCGTGCGCAGGAAAACGTTTTCAGCCGGATATTCTTGAGGTCAGGTATAAGGACAGGAACATCTACGATATTCTTGAAATGACAGTTGAAGAGGCGATTGCCTTCTTTTCTTCCCAAAAAGACCCGACGGCCCTGCGCATTGCAGAAAAACTCAGACCCCTGGATGAAGTGGGGTTATCGTATATTAAGCTTGGTCAAAGCAGCAGCAGTTTGAGCGGGGGAGAAAGTCAACGTGTGAAACTGGCTTACTTTCTGTCACGGGAGAATACAGCTGACAGCCGGCTTTTCATTTTTGATGAACCAACCACAGGACTTCACGTATATGATATCGTTAAGTTGCTGAAATCATTCAACGCATTGATATCTAAAGGTCATACAGTGCTGGTGGTAGAACACAACATGGATGTGGTAAAATGTGCGGACTGGGTCATAGATATGGGACCGGGAGCAGGTGAAAAAGGGGGGACGTGTTGTTTTTGCGGAACTCCGGAGGATCTGGCCGGAAGGGATGACCTTCCCACCGGCAAAGCGATACGGGCCAAATTATCGGCTTCAAATGCAGTAGGGTTGGCGGAAGTTTAATAATTTTGTCAAATGGCCGGGAAAATTTTGTTTACAACGGTTTTGGCTGCAGCGCTCAGCGCTGTATTTAGCCATTCGCTCATTGCGCAGCCTGCAGGAACATCCATATCTGCTTTTTGTGTTTCCCCGCAAATCGGGACAGATATCGGAGGTGCAACTCCCATACCATTCAATGCGGTAGGTGGTTCTTTCAATGCTTACCCAAAACTGAATGTAACCCTGGGAGCTCGCTTTTTTCTGAACTTACACGACCGTTGGACAATAGGAGCCAATCTTAATTTCAAGACCATTGCCATGGAAGCCGATGCGCGCGTTACCAATCAGAAGTTCAAGGGAGAGAATACGGTCCAGTATTTTACGGGGATTTCGGAAATGTCCATGAGCTTTACTTTGCTGGAACTGCCTCTGTATGCTGAATTCCTCGTGGGGTCAAAAAGACAGCACGGCATTCAGCTTGGAGTGTTCGGCTCATATGTTTTCAAATCCCATTTTATTACCTATGCGACTAAGGGTTTTATTGGATCTGAACCGGACCGTGTGGATTCCGATCTGACCAGTCCCCGGGTAATGGATTTTTCCTCATTGTTGGATAACTGGGATGCTGGTCTGCTGGCCGGATACGAATCAAGGATCTTTCCCCGTATCAGGATGGGACTTTACGTGATGTTCGGGTTTAAGGACATCTTTCAGCCGGGAAGTGATTTTTTTGATTACAAAATGAAACAGATGCGGGGGAGTGTGACCATTTCCTATGACCTGATCCGTTTTTTTCAACGCTGAGCCAGGTCCCATAATGTAAAGAACAGCCACCTTGCCCTTTTTATCAGGACGGGTATATCTATAATGTCCGGGTTATCGTCTGGTTTATACGTGTGATCGTTCACTCCTGAGGTGATCAACAGGGAAGGAACATGCATCTGTGAGAGGACAGACTGTTCGGTCATCGAAAAAAAAATCTCGGCAAAGGCCGGACTATTATAGAAAGAATAGTCCAGATCCAGCCCTGTGTTATAAAAAGAATTGTTGTTGTTCATGGATTGTATGATGTGATCAGGCACGCTACATGCTCCAAGAATCAACACGTAATCAGGCGAGTCACCCGGAGGCTCCAGGCTGCTTCCCAATTGATCCAGGTTCATGTTCAAAACGATCCGGGCTGCCGGGATACCCAGCGACAGGGCAAAGATACGAGCTCCTGTCATGGAAAATTCCTTGGCATCATAGGCGACAAAGATCAGGTTCCGTGCAACACCGCAGCCTTCCCGTTTCAATATTCCGAATGTCCGGGCCAGGCTCAATAATGCTGCAACACCCGAGGCGTTGCTGTCGGCACCCGGGTACAAGATGCCGTTAATCATACCCAGGTGATCGTAATGGGCCGATATTATTATGTATTCGTTGCTCTGGTTTTCTGCCGGGATCCATCCGATAATGTTCCGGCCCCTCTGCCCGGTCGGGCAAACAAACCCCTGAAGATAGGAATCATTATACCGTTTGGGATCCCCGGTACCTAATGGAGCAAGTCCGTACTCATAAAACCGTGAAACGATATACCTTGTGGCTTCTGAGCCTCCCACAGAACCTGTTTCTCTTCCCTGCAGTAGACTGTCGGAAAGGTAACGTATATGGAAATCAAGCTCCTGGCCTGTAATGTGTTCGGCGTACACCTCGGGGTATACTACTTGAGCCGTCAGAGGTACGGGAAATAAACATAAGGTAATAACGATACTGAAGGCATACAGGGAGCTGCGCGGCATATTTTTTGTCTTTTAGGTTGCAAAGAAACGAATTTTTCCGGTCAATTTCATACCTTTGAGAAATGACAAAAAGAGCACTCTTCCATATTCCGGTACTGATACTGATTTTCTTAACTGCGGGAAGAGCTCAGGCTCAATATGACAAACAACAATTTTTTTATAGGGGACAACACCTGTTGTTTGAAGGGAGATACCAGCAGGCCATAGATAATTTCAACAAACTCATTCAGCTGGATCCCAATCTGCATGAAGCCTATTTTTTCAGGGGTATAGGCAAATACAATCTGGGTGATTTTCTGGGAGCCAGGGCAGATTTTGACAAAGCCCTGAGTATCCACCCCATATTTACTCTGGCTTATCATTACCGGGCCATAACACATTCCCGACTGGGTGATTATGAAAAGGCACTGGCCGATTTGCAGGAAGCTATCGATCTGAGACCCGGCTACAACGGCCTGTACTTCAGCAGGGGCGTTACCTATCTTCTGTCCCAGCAATTCAAGCTGGCAGAGGAAGATTTTAATCGCTTTATCCGTCATGAGCCCAGGGTAAGTGAGGCTTATCTGAACCGGGGAGCCTGTTATTTATATCTTAAAGATACCGTAAAAGCTTTGCACGATTACGATACGGCCATACTCCTGAATAAATTCGATCCGGAAGGGTATATCAGAAGGGCACGGGTGTATGCCATGCAGGAAAATTATATGGCGGCACTGCAGGACCTGGATCAGGCGTTATCCCTGGAACCGGATAATTCGTTCGCTTATTTCAACAGAGCACTCATACGGTACAATCGGGACGATCTGACAGGAGCCCTTCAGGATCTGGAGAAAGTACTCGGAGAAGATCCGGGTAATGCGCTTACTCTTTATAACAGGGCACTTATCAGAACCCAGATAGGAGATTATAACAACGCGCTAAACGATTATGACAGGGTCATATCTATCAATCCCAACAATGTCCTGGCTTATTACAACCGTGCCGCACTGTTCATTCAGATGGAACGATACGATGATGCCCTGCATGATTATGACAAGGCCATTGAATTATATCCCGATTTTGCCAACGCCTATATGAACCGTTCGTATGTAAAGAACAGGATGGGATTGTTAGCTGCGGCAGAACTTGATTATAAAACGGCTCAGAATAAAGTAAACGATTACAAATCACGATTGGGAGATACAACTTATTCGGCCTTTGCCGATACAACGCAGCGTTTTGACCGGTTGCTTGCTCTGGATGCGGATTTTGCCAAAAAGGATTTCAACAACGAATTGCTCCAGTATAGGGACGTGGACATCCGTTTGAAACCGCTTTACAAGCTCTTGGTTGGGTCGCCTGACAATCCTCTGGCACTTGAACAGCGGTATTATTACGAGGATCTGGAAAAGTTTGTTTTGCGCCAGTCCATACCGGTAAATCTTTTTAGCAATGAACCTGTCGTTGATCCTGAAGGCCTGAACTTCCAGAGGGAGCAGATAGAGGTGCTTATCAGTCAGAACGACGGTTCTGCCGATCTGTATTTTATTAGGGGCATTCTGGATTTCCAGAGCAAATTGTTCAATGCATCACTTTTGTCGTACAATGAGGCCATACGTCGTAATCCGGACAATGTTTTTTATTATGTTAACCGGGCCGCTTTGCAAAGCGAGATGATCGAGTTCATATCTTCCATGGAGAACAATGTTCAAATTCTGACTCTTGATGAATCGGGGACAACACGCACCCGTGTACAGGAGCAGGGACGCAGGGAATACGATTATTCGGGGGCGATCGGTGACCTTGAAAAGGCTGCATCGCTGGCCCCGGACTTTGCCCATATCTATTATAACCTGGGGAACCTTTACTGCCTGTCTGGTGATTTCCCAAAATCCGTTGCCAATTATTCCAGGTCTATAGAACTATATCCCTATCTAGCAGAAGCTTACTACAACAGGGGATTGGTCCAGATCTACCTCAAAGAGAAGGAAAAAGGTTGTATGGATATTTCAACGGCCGGAGAACTCGGAATCAAAGACGCATACAATGTTATAAAAAAATTCTGTGTTACCGGGCAGTAACACAGAATTTTCAGACGGATATACGCTGCCGGCTATCGACCGGAATAGGAATTCTTCACGTAAGGGGCGTTCTTCAGGTAATCATAGGAAGCTTTTATGCTTTCGAACGGTTCCAGATCGAAGGCTTCTTGTTCAACAATGGCGTATTTAAGACCCGATATCTGAGCTTTTTCGTAGATCGCCCTGAAATCAATTTTTCCGGAAGCGCCTATTTCCTTGTCGTCCTTAACGTGCCACAATTCAAACCTGCCCGGATATTTTTCCAGGTAATCAACGGCGGGTGCGCCTCCTTCCTGGCTCCAGTAAATGTCGATCTGAAAGAAAACCTTTTCGGGATCTGTGTTTTGCAGCATATAATCGTACATGATTATTCCATCAAACACAGTGGTGAATTCATGGGCATGGTTGTGATAACCAAAACGGATTCCTGCATTATTGCATTTTTCGCCTACGGCATTGAAAAGTTCACAGTAACGTGATAATCCCTCAATGGATTCGTAGGCGCTTTTCAACATGGAAGGCTGAACAATATAGGATACGCCTGCTGTAAGGTGATCTTCTATGGCTTTATCCCACCATGCCATGCATTCTTCCCAGGTGGCAGCATTGGGATCGGGTCCATTAATATGGGAGGATATCACGTCCAGTCCTTTTTCATTGCACAGCTTGGTAAAATCAGTTCCTGTCATTCCGTAGAAAGTTCCGTCCTGGGCGTCGTACCCGGCCAACTCTACAAAAGTATAACCGGCCAGGGCGACTGCGTCCAGGGCTTTATCCAGTTCCTGTCCAATTTCATTGCGAATGGAATAGAGCTGAAGTCCAATTTCCTTCTGTTCCGGTTCCTGTGCACAGGATATGAAACCAAGTGCACATATGGCAGCCATGATTATAATCCTGCTTTTCATTAGTCCAGGATCTTGACTTGCATGTTTCTGAACCACACGTCATCGCCGTGGTCCTGTAAACCAATATAGCCGGTTTTTTCTTCTCCACCGCAATTTAGGAGCAATTCGTAGGCGACGGGCCATTTATCCTGGCTGAACTTGCTGTTAGCCAGCATTTCTTCCCACTGGGGTGTCCACAGATGGTATTCAAGAACGGGTTCCCCATTCTGGTAATGGGCAACAGTGCCTTTGTAAACCAGGATCTTAGCTGTATTCCATTCTCCGTAAGGCTTTGCGTTTTGCGGTTTGGCGGGGATCATGTCGTAAAGGGATGCCGACTGGCGGTTGCCGTCAACTCCCAGGAAAGCATCGGGATGATTCTCGTTGTCCAGAATCTGGTACTCGGGAGCGGAAATATAAATGGGTTCTCCAGGAATTTCTTGTACCAGGTAAAACACTCCCGAATTGGAGCCTTTGGCCACTTTCCATTCGAAAGTCAGCTCAAAATTGCTGAATTTCCGGTCAAATATGATATCGCCACCATTTTTGGCCCCGGCTTCCCCGCGGCCGGATCCATTGATCTTTATGGCTCCATCTTCAATGGTCCATGCACCCGGAATATCAGTGCCATTGTAAGCGCGCCAGCCTTCAAAGGTCTGGCCGTCAAACAGCACAACTATACCGGAATCTTCTTCCTGTACCTCTTTCTTGTTGTTGCACGAGGAACAGGAACTGATAATAAGGGCAGTCATCAGTACAGGTAAAATTAACAGTTTTTTCATAATATCGATGTTTTAAGTTCAAGGCATTTCGGGAAGGGAATAACCGGCCCTGTAAGTATGGCGGATCAATTCATTGGCAAATTCCAAGGCATTTAGGGGATCGGTATATTCATTGTTGAACGTAGGGTGTCCATCCTTAATGGAGAACCCATCCTTTACTTTCATTCTGATGGTGTCGTTGGGCGAGATGTTGGTGAATTTCATGGCATTTCCATCCCATAGCAATTCCCTGTTAAGGCCTTGCAGACGGACAGCCAGAACACCCATGACCACCATTTCGTTCAGCGGACCTGCTTCCGAGAAATCAGAAGCTGTCTTGATACGGCTTTCCGGGCTTTCTTTACAAGCCCGGATAAAGTCAGTATAGTGGTTGTTTTCAGGAACTTCACGTGTCAATGTAGGTGCCGGGATCTCTCTGCCGGAGAGCAGCCACGGCCTTACCCCGTAACACCCGCAAATGAGCGTGTCTTTAGTGCCGTAAAATATAACGGCGCCACCGCTGTCGTTAAGATTACGTCCGGCAGGCCATCCTTTGGGATATTCAGGCAGGAGTCCGCCGTCGTACCAGGTTACTTCCACCCGGGGCATAGCCACCTTGGGCATATTGTCATGTGCTGGAAAAACAAATTTGGCGATCTGTGCATTTGGAGCACAATCGGTCATCAGGGAAGTTGAACTGCCTTGTACGGCTACAGGGGATTTCAGGTTCAGGGCTTTTACCACAGGCTGCAGGATATGGCAGGCCATGTCGCCCAAGGCTCCGGTGCCAAAATCCCACCAGCCGCGCCAGTTCCAGGGATGGTAAATCTCGTTGTAGGGGCGGAAAGGTGCTGGTCCTATGAAAAGATCCCAGTCCAGGTCGGGATGCGGTGTATGCACTTCGGCCGGTGTTTCAAGTCCCTGCGGCCAGATGGGTCTGTCGGTGAACGCTTCTACCTTGGTCACTTCTCCGATCATTCCGGACCATATGGCTTCACAGATCTGGCGGACACCAGCTCCGGAGGCACCTTGATTGCCCATCTGTGTAGCCACTTTATATTTATCAGCCAGCCGGGTAAGAAGCCTTGTTTCGTAAACAGTGTGCGTCAATGGTTTTTCACAGTAAACGTGTTTACCCATAGCCAGGGCTTGGGCAGCGATCACTGCATGGGTATGATCCGCCGTTCCAACAACAACGGCATCGATTTTATTCCCCATTTCATCGAACAATTTTCTAAAATCTTTGTATTTTCTGGCATTGGGATACGTTTTGAATTGTTCTGCTGAATATTTCCAGTCAACATCGCAAAGGGCGACAATATTCTCGGAACTCAGTTCACGAATTACAGCACCTCCGCGTCCTCCTATACCGATACCGGCAATATTGAGTTTATCGGTGGCCGCTGCTTTCTTCTTTTTCTGAGTTTCCAAAGGCACCTTAGCCATCAGCGGGGTAGAGGCGACAATAGCTCCGGCTGTTGCCAGGGCACTTTTCTGTAAGAAATTTCTTCTAGAAATGTTATTTCCCATAAATCAGATTTTTATTTACGAAGATAATAAAAAATATCATTTTTTTCCGGATTTGGAACGAAGTCTTTCATATGACCTGACCAAAGCCTCGTCACTCCCGAT
>LUZA01000042.1 GCA_001603455.1 Bacteroidales bacterium Bact_09
TTCATGGCTTACCGATTCTATTGATACAAAACTAAAAAAAATTGAGGCAAAGTGGAAAAATTTGTAATAAAATGGAAAATAGTGGAAAAGTTTTTATACTTTTGCACATAAGAAAAATCGTACTGACGTGGCGAAATTTATAGGAGAATACAATGCAAAGCTCGACGACAAAGGCCGTCTGGTGTTTCCTTCCGCTCTGAAGGCGCTGGCCGATCCCAACGTTCCGCTTCGCTTTGTTGTGAAGAAAGATCTTTTCAGTCCATGTCTTGAAATGTATTCCTATGAGGAATGGGAAAAACAGTCGGAAGCGGTAAAAGCCAGGCTGAATCCCTCATTCAACCGAGAACATGCCATTTTGTGGCGTGCCTATATGAGCAACAGGGCCGTTGTCGAACCCGATGAAAAAACCGGAAGGATATTAATTCCCAGACATTTGCTCAACATGATAGGTGTGAACAAGGAAGTCATTTTTGCCGGGGCTGATTTTAAGATCGAGCTGTGGCCAAAAGAATCCTATCATGTGAGTCTGATCAGTGAAGATGACTATGTATCGCTTGCAGAAAAGTTCCTGTCTTAATATTGGCTCCTATGATTTCCTATCATATACCGGTCCTTTTGAGAGAAAGTATCGAATCTCTGGCCATAAAGCCCGGAGGCACATACTTGGATGCCACATTCGGAGGTGGAGGACATTCCAGGGCCATACTCGAGAAACTGGGACCGGAGGGTCGTCTGCTGGCTTTTGACCAGGATCCCGATTCAAGGAATAACGTACCGGATGATAAGAGAATTACTTGGATCCATTCCAATTTCAGGTTCATCTACAACATATGCAAATACAACGGCATTACAGGAACAGACGGTATCCTGGCCGATTTGGGGGTGTCCTGGCATCAGTTTGACACGGGCGAACGTGGTTTTTCCTTTCGTTTTGACGCCCCCCTGGACATGCGGATGAACAGGGCTTCGGATAAAACGGCTGCCCGGGTGGTGAACGAATATTCCAGGGAAGACCTGACAGAGATTTTGTTCAGGTATGCCGAGATCAAAAACGCAGGGACACTGGCATCGGCCATTGTGAAGGCCCGTGCACAAAGCCCCATAAATACAACTGAAGACCTGCACCAAGCACTAGATGGACTCATCCCCCGGGTTGCCAGGTATAAATATCTGGCCAGAATCTATCAGGCATTGCGCATGGAAGTCAATGACGAAATGCGTGCCCTGGAAGGGCTGTTGAACCAAAGTACTTCCCTGCTCAGGCCAGAAGGAAGGCTTGTCGTTATTACATATCATTCCCTGGAAGACAGGATGGTAAAGCATTTCATACGTGACAACGAAAGAAACGGGCTACTCAGACCTGTTAACAGAAAACCCATAATCCCGCAGGCCGGGGAGATCAAAGAAAACACCAGGGCCAGGAGCGCCAAGCTCCGTGCCGCTGAAAAAAAGGAGGATAGCAATCATGCGTAAAAGTGAACAGATCATATCCACTCTTTTTGGGGGAAGGACTTTGCTTAAAGGGGTGTTTTCCAAACATCTGAACTTCATCCTGTATATTTTTTTGCTATTGATCCTTTATATCAGCATGAACAATGCAGTTGAAAAGACCTTGCTGGCAAATTACAGACTGGAAAAGGAACTCCAGCTGCTCCATGCAGAATATACGAGAAAATCGGCTGACTTGATGCAACTTAGCCAACAACAAGAAATTGAAAAACAACTCAGGGCAAGAGGCTCTGACCTGAAGGCTCCCGACAATCCGCCTGCCTGGATAAAAAGTGAACCATGAACCCGTCAAATAAAATGATGATCGTTTACATTTGTTACCTTCTGACCGCGTTGCTGGCCATTGGTCAGATCGTGCGCCTGCAGTTCTTCTCGGACTACAAGGACCAGTTGGATGCCATTGTATACAGAACCATAGACATACCGGCTTACCGGGGGAGTATCCTCGGATATGACGGACGGGTGCTTGCCAATACGGTCCCCTTTTATGAAATCAGAATAGATTGTTCTGTACCCGGCGATGATATGCTTAACCGCAATCTGAATGGTCTTTCACTGGCCCTTTCACGCTTTTTTGGCGACCGGTCCGCTACTGCATATGAAAAAGAGATTCTGCAAGCACGCGTGGAAAAAAAGCCCGGATACCGCAACCTGCCCCTGGGAAACCGGCTGGTATCACATGATGAACTGCAAGAGATCAGGGGATTTCCCATTTTCGATCAGGGACAGTACCGGGGTGGTCTGATAGCCACCCAAAAAGAAAAACGTATTTATCCATACGGACGTCTGGCTTACAGAACCATAGGCTACATCAGCCAGGACGAACAGAGCGGTGTGGGCATAGAATACGCGTACAATGCCTACCTGAAGGGACACCCCGGAAAACAACGGGTACGAAGGCGGTCGGGAGATGATAAATGGGTACCCATTTCAAGCCGTCCCGAAGTAGCTCCCAAAAACGGAATAGATATCGTGACAACGATTGATATCAGTATTCAAGGGGCAGCAGAAAGTGCCCTCAGGGAACAACTTTCAAAGGATTCGACCTTTGAAGGGGCTACTGCCGTGGTTATGGAAGTAAGCACCGGAGCTATCAGGGCGATCGTAAATATGAAAAAAATGAAGAGTGGTTCGTATGACGAAACATTCAACTACGCGATCAGCGAATCAACAAATCCCGGGTCAACTTTCAAACTGGCTACCCTTATTGCCCTTCTGGAAGATGGTTACGTAAGGCTTTCCGATAGTGTAGATACGGGAAGGAATGGGTGGCGATATTATGGAAAAACGTTTACAGAAGCCGGTGGCTCATACGGAACAATTTCTGTGCAACAGGCTTTCGAAAAATCCTCCAACGTGGCTTTTGCCCGGCTGGCAGTGGATAAATACGGCAACCGGGAAAAACAGTTCATCAACAGGCTTTACAACATGAAGCTGAATGAAAGACTCAATATTGAGCTCATTGGGGAAGGACGCGCCCAGATACCTTTTCCGGGAGAACCCGGATGGTCACGCCTGTCTCTGCCTATGATCGCCATGGGATATGAAATGAAGCTCACTCCGCTGCACGTGTTGACCTTTTACAATGCCATTGCCAACAACGGCAGGATGGTCACCCCCTATTTTATCGAATCATTCATGCAGCACGGCCGCGTAATGGAACAATTTGAACATACTCCTCTGAGCGGCACTTTGTGTACTCCTTCTACACTGAAAGCCGTTCACAGGGCATTGCGGGGGGTTGTAGAGCATGGCACGGCAAGCCGCATAAATGACCCGCGTTACAGCATATCGGGTAAGACAGGAACGGCACAGATCGCCTACGATGGCGGTTTTGTACACAACGGATACCGCAAACACCAGGCATCCTTTGTGGGATTTTTTCCTTCGGAAGATCCCAAATACAGTATGATCGTCATATTGTATTCCAGCCCCACCCGCGGGAATTTCTACGGAGCTTCCTGGGCAGCTCCCGTTTTCAAGAAAATCGCAGACCATATATATATAACAAATCCTTTCTGGAATGCACCCTTGGAAGCACCCCGGAAAGTCTCGTAATCTGATAAAGATAATGCAACTGACTAAGCTTCTGCAAGTACTCGAAAATTGTATGATCACCGGCCTGGCCCGGCGTGATATTACCTTTATATGCCAGGATTCACGCCAGGTATCGTCAGGCTGTATGTTCGCAGCCCTGCCGGGCACACAAACAGACGGACACCTTTTCATACGGCAGGCAGCGCAAAAGGGTGCCTCGGCAATTCTATTCCAGAAAGAATGCCTTACTGACCTGCAGGTGATCCAAGAATTTTCTAATAACACCACATTTATTCAGGTACCCGATACACATTACGCACTGGGGCTTTTGGCCGATGCCTGGTATGATCATCCCTCTGCCAAAATGATCCTTGTGGGCATTACAGGCACAAATGGCAAAACGACCACAGCCACCCTGCTTTACCGGATGTTCCGTCAACTTGGATACAAATGCGGATTGATTTCTACCATAGCTAATTTTATTGACCAAGAGGAAGTGCCAGCTACGCATACCACTCCCGATGCCATGACCATCAACGGATTGCTGGACAAAATGTTCCAAAAGGACTGCTCCCATTGCTTTATGGAAGTCAGTTCGCATTCCGTGGTCCAGAACCGGATCACGGGATTGCACTTTGCCGGTGGTATCTTCACCAATCTGACACACGATCACCTGGATTACCACCAGACATTCGCCGCCTACAGAGATGCAAAAAAACGTTTCTTTGACACACTGCCCTCCCGGTCGTTTGCCCTGATCAATGATGATGATAAAAACGGACAGATCATGGTGCAGAATTGCGGGGCACGGAAATTCACCTATGCATGTAAAAAAATGGCAGATTTCAACGCCCGTGTCCTGGAACACAGTGTGGAAGGGATGCAGCTTGGGATTGACGGGAAAGAGATCTGGAGCTCGTTTATCGGCATGCATAACGCCTATAACCTGCTGGCGGTATACGCCTGCGCCAGACTTTTGGATGAGCCTGCAGAAGAGACACTCAGGATACTTAGTTCACTCAGGACAGTAAGCGGTCGGATGGAATATGTCAGGGGCGGAGACAACCTGACGGCCGTAGTAGATTATTCCCATACCCCCGATGCCCTCAAAAATGCCCTGCTTACTCTGAAAGAGCTGTTACGGCCCGGACAGGAACTGATTTGTGTCGTCGGATGCGGAGGCAATAGGGACAAGACAAAACGTCCCATAATGGCTCAGATAGCAGACCAATACGCCAATCTGTGCATTTTTACCTCGGACAACCCAAGATTTGAAGATCCCGAAGCTATACTGGACGACATGATGACCGGACTTTCAACGGAACAACAAAATCGCCACCTGCGCATAACAGACAGGTGCCAGGCCATAAAAACGGCAGTAAAAACAGCCCGATCGGGTGCTATCATACTGGTAGCGGGCAAAGGCCACGAAACCTACCAGGATGTGAAAGGAGTAAAAAAGCATTTTGACGATAAAGAGATCCTTACAGAATTATTAAAGATCGGATGATATGTTATACCATTTATTTGAATTCCTTAAACAACACGTTGATTTCCCGGGAGTAGGGCTGTTCCGATACATTTCTGTCCGGTCGATCATGTCGATAATCATTGCCTTACTGATCTCACTGACGGCAGGTAAATACATTATTGCAAGGTTGAAAAAGAACCAGATCACGGATTTGGGAATCAAAGCAGGGGAAAATGGTAAATCCGGGACCCCGACCATGGGTGGCCTGGTAATCATCGTGTCGTTGCTCGTATCGGCTTTGCTGCTTTGTGATCTGACAAACCTTTATGTCCAGCTGCTGATCATTTCCACCCTGTGGTTGTCGGTGATAGGTTTTCTGGATGATATGCTGAAATTGCGCCGCAAGGCGGGAATGGCTGATAACAGGTTTGTCCGTTTTTTGGGAAAATTACAACGCAAGGACAAGGACGGGATGAAGGGAAAATTGAAAATATACGGACAGGTAGGTCTGGGACTGATCGTAGGACTTGCCTTATATATGAGTGATAAAGCGGTTATCGTGGAAATGACACAGGTACCACCGGACACCGGGCAGACAGAACAAATGGAAGAACTCAGATACATACGCCATGTAAAAAGCACCAAAACAACAATCCCTTTCCTGAAAGATAATCTGTTTGATTATTCCTGGCTTACCCCCCTGAAAGGAGAGGCAGGGCAGAAAGCAGGCTGGCTGATATATATCCTGGTAGCCATCTTTATTGTCACTGCCGTTTCCAACGGAACCAACCTGACCGACGGAAGAGACGGGCTGGCTGCCGGAACGGTGGCCATCGTGGGGACCACCCTGGGCATTCTTGCCTATCTATCCGGAAACATAGTCTATGCCCGGTATTTAAACATCATGTACATACCAAATTCCGGGGAAATGGTGATTTATATGGCTGGAATGATCGGGGCACTGATCGGGTTCCTGTGGTACAATGCTTATCCCGCACAGGTCTTCATGGGGGACGTGGGAAGTCTTACCCTGGGAGGCATTGTGGCCGTATTTGCCTTGATGATAAGGGTAGAATTGCTTCTGATCATTCTATGCGGTGTTTTTCTGGCAGAAAGTGTTTCTGTTATAGCTCAACGACTGTGGTACCGGCATACGCGTATCTGTGAAACAAAAAAACGGATGAAAAAAGGAACGTATAAACCAGGCGATAAGGTTCTGGGGGAACGTGTATTTGTAAGGGCTCCCCTTCACGACCATTATATATACAACAGGAAGGATGTTGAAGGGCCCATTCTGCTTAAGAGTCCGGATGAACCCATCGCAGAGCCGAAAGTAGTAGTGCGTTTCTGGATTATCAGCATACTGCTGGCTGTATTGACAATTATTACATTGAAAATCAGATAATCACACATTATATATGAATAACAGACTGGTAATTTTGGGAGGTGGAGAAAGCGGCGTGGGAGCTGCAGTCCTGGCAAAAAAACAAGGATACGAGGTATTTCTGTCCGATTCCGGGATCATACAGCCACAGGCCAAAACCCTGTTGAACGAGTACGGAGTGGAGTATGAAGAAGGAAAACACACCCTTTCCCTGATCATGACAGCCGGAGAGGTGGTGAAAAGCCCGGGGATTCCCGACACGGTTGCGGTAGTGGAAGATCTGAACAACGCAGGGATCCCTGTTATTTCAGAGATCGAGTTCGCCGGCCGGTATACTGATGCCCGAAAAATATGTATCACCGGCAGCAACGGTAAGACAACCACTTCCTCCCTAATATATTATCTGTTGAAAAATGCAGGCCTGAATGTAGGCCTTGCCGGAAATGTCGGGCAGAGTTTCGCTTACCAGGTTGCCACACAGAACTATGATATATATGTTTTGGAACTCAGCAGTTTCCAGCTTGACGGCATGTATGACTTCAAAGCCGATATTGCCATCTTACTGAACATAACCCCTGACCACCTGGACCGGTATCACCAGGACCTCCAGGAATACGTCAGGGCAAAATTCAGGATTACGCAAAATATGGCCGATGATGATTGTTTTATATTTTGCCGGGACGACGAGATATCCATGGAGCACCTGAGCCGTATTGTGCTGAAAGCCAAGATGTTGCCAATAACGCAAAAACTCATAGTCTCCCAGGGAGCCTATACAGAGGGGGAACAAATGAAGGTAAAATACGGGGAAGAAGAATTTGAGATGTTCCTCAACGAACTGGCCCTTCAGGGGAAACATAATGTCTATAATTCGATGGCGGCAGCCCTTTCGGCCAAAATAATGAATATCAGCAATCCGGTAATCCGGGAAAGCCTGACCTCTTTTAAGAGCATCCCCCACAGGATGGAACAGGTGGCAAAAGTGAAGGGCACACTATATATCAATGACTCCAAAGCTACTAATGTCAATTCTGTTTGGTATGCACTGGAAAGTATACATACGCCTGTGGTCTGGATAGCCGGAGGACAGGACAAAGGAAACGACTACACCCCTTTATACGGCCTGGTTCAGGATAAGGTCAAAGCCATGATTTGTCTGGGTGTTGACAATAAAAAACTGCATAAATGCTTTGAAGGCAAAGTACCCTGCATGATAGATACGACATCCATGAAAGAAGCCGTTGCCCGGGCCTATGAATTGGCACAGTCCGGAGATACCGTGCTTCTCTCACCTGCGTGCGCTAGTTTTGATCTTTTCAGGAATTACGAAGACCGGGGAAACCAATTCAGGGAAGCTGTGAGAAGATTATAGATAATAACCATGAGTGTGAAAAAGAATAATATACGTTTGAAGGGGGATACATCCTTGTGGGCATTGATTATTATATTTTCATTGCTCTCGCTCGTTTTTGTCTATTCATCGTCAAGCCGCGTGGCCGTCATGGAGAATACTACGACCTTTTCGATCATGCTCAAGCAAATGAGACATATACTTATAGGATTTGGCGTTATTTATCTCTGTCACATCATTCCCCTTGGAGTTTACAGGAAACTGGCATACATAGGATATGCCGGGGCCCTTGCACTTCTGTTACTGACGCTTTTCATGGGGGTAAGCCGTAACGAAGGCACCCGCTGGTTGTCCATACACGGGTTCAGTTTCCAGACATCCGAATTTGCCAAGATCGCACTGATCCTTTTTGTTGCCAAAGTGTTGGAAGATGATAAGCTGTCCACCTTCAGGGATTTTTTCCTGCGTCTTTTCCTTCCGCTTCTGGCATTTATCCTGCCTATTATCTGGGAAGGGTTTTCCACCGGTGTGTTACTTTCCCTTACGGTCTTCATTATGCTGCTTATATCCCAGGTTCGTTTCAAACATATTGCCAAAGCAGCCGGCATAGTCATCCTGCTTGCCGGACTGATATACGGAGGTCTGTTGCTGCACCGGACACTAAGGAAAACAGACGGCGATACGATCGCTTCTTCTTCACGCCTGGAAACGGTAGAAAGACGTATCAGCAATTTCCTTGGATTTGGAGAAGACCAGGAGGCAAAAGAAAACGATCAAGTTATGTATTCCAAAGTGGCTATAGCCACCGGAGGCATCGGGGGTAAGATACCAGGAAACGGAACCTTACGGCATGTATTGCCTTTGTCGAACAGTGATTATATCTACTCGATCATAGTGGAAGAGACAGGACTCATAGGGGGAATTTTCGTGATAGGATTGTATTTCTGGCTCCTTTACAGTGTAATACTAATAGCCAGAAACTGCCGGAAAACTTTCTCTGCCATGCTTGTTTGCGGCCTGGGCATCCTGATTGTCACTCAGGCCATGATTCATATCATGGTCAATGTGGGTTTGCTTCCGGTAACAGGTCAAACGCTGCCTTTGATCAGCTCGGGAGGTTCTTCCGTACTGGCGGTCAGTATAGCTTTCGGGATGATGTTGTCGGTAAGCAGGGCATTGCAAGATGACAGACTTTTTACACTTGAACTTACGGAAGAGGAAAAAAAGAAAATAACAGAAGATGAAACGTCAGGGGAATCATAAGATCATTATCAGCGGAGGAGGTACAGGCGGCCATATCTTTCCCGCTATTTCCATTGCCAATGCTATCAGGATGAAAGATCCCGGCGCCGGAATATTGTTTGTAGGAGCACTGGGAAGAATGGAAATGGAAAAAGTACCCGAGGCCGGATACAAGATCGCCGGTCTTCCCATAGCCGGATTACACCGTAATTTTTCCTGGCAAGGTATCAAAGCCAACCTAATGCTGCCTTTTCGGTTGGTCAAAAGCGTTACCGAAGCCGGAAGGATTATCCGGGATTTCCATCCGACCGCAGCTGTTGGGGTTGGTGGTTATGCCAGCGGACCACTTTTGTGGGTGGCAAGAAAAAAAGGTATCCCCTATATACTTCAGGAGCAGAACAGTTATGCCGGAAAAACAAATAAAATGCTGGCTGCCGGGGCCGTACATATCTGTGTGGCCTACCCGGGGATGGAAAAGTTCTTCCCCGCTTCCAAGATAGTTCTGACGGGAAATCCCATCAGAAACGATATCAGTCCGGCCAGCAAAGAGGCAAAACAGGAAGCTCTTACCCATTTTGGACTGGATCCATATAAAAAGACCATTTTTGTCACAGGAGGCAGCCTGGGTGCAGGCACACTAAACCGTTGTGTACGGGAATACCTGCCCAGGTCGGGGAATTATCAGGTTCAGATCCTTTGGCAATGTGGAAAGAACGGGATTCTTACGGCCAAGGATGCGGTTGAAGCATATCCTGGCATCCCCGTTCACCCGCATGAGTTCATCCGGCGCATGGACCTTGCCTATGCGGTTGCAGACCTGGTCATATCACGGGCAGGCGCAGGGAGCATATCGGAGCTGAGTGCCGCCGGGAAAGCCTGCATTTTTGTACCTTCCCCGAATGTGGCAGAAGATCATCAGTCACATAACGCCATGGCACTGGTAAGGGAAAATGCCGGATGCCTGGTTCCCGATAAAGAAGCCCCTGCAATTCTGATGAACAAGGCTATTGAACTGATTTTTAACGCGAAGGAACTTGACACCCTTTCGGAAAACATATTGAAATTAAGCCGGCCCCATGCGGCTGCTCAAATTGCATCAATGATACTGGAATTATGACCGGAAATGTTTATTTCCTCGGAATCGGGGGCATAGGTATGAGTGCGCTTGCACGGTATTATAAAAATGCCGGTGCAGAGGTGTCCGGGTATGACCTGACACAGTCAGAGCTGACACGCAGTCTGGAATCCGAAGGTATAAACATCCATTACCAGGATCATCCGGACAATATTCCCCGTCATGTTATTGAAAACAGATTCGACACCCTTGTGATCTATACACCGGCCGTACCGGCCAGTCACAGGGAACTGAACTGGCTCAGGGACCAGGGGTACGATATGGTTAAACGTTCCGTGGCATTGGGACGCATCTCCGAAAACCACACCACGCTGGCCGTGGCCGGAACACACGGAAAAACAACGACTTCTACCCTGCTGGCGCACATCCTGCAACACTCAGGGACGGGTTGCACCGCTTTTCTGGGAGGTATATCAAAGAATTACAATTCAAACCTGTTGCTAAGTGACAGTTCTTTTCTGGTTGCCGAAGCAGACGAATACGACCGCTCATTCCTGCAGCTCCATCCCCGGGCAGCATTAATAACCTCGGCCGATGCCGACCACCTGGATATATATGGCACCCACCAGGCGGTAAAGGAAGCCTTTGCCCGGTTCGCCTCACAGATTCTTCCCGGGGGTGACCTGGTTATCAAAAAAGGGGTTGAACTTCCGATGCAATTACAACCGGATGTTAGCTGTCACACTTACCATTTCCAGGACCCATGTGATTTCTATGCCACGAACCATGTCATAGGGAAAGGCGGCATATTCAGCTTTGATCTGATGCTTAGGGGGCAAAAAGTGAAGGAGTGCCGCCTGGGTGTCCCTGGATATGTCAATGTGGAAAATGCAGTCGGGGCATCGGCCCTGGCTTATCTGAGCGGAATATCCCCTGCCACCCTGAAAGAAGCCCTGGAATCTTTCCAGGGCGTATCCAGACGGCTGGACGTACGTTACAATACGCCGGGATGCTGTTATATTGATGATTATGCCCATCATCCCATCGAGATCAGGGCTGCTGTCCTTTCTGTCAGGGAATGGTTCCCCGGGGAAAAAATCACCGGTATATTTCAGCCCCACCTGTATTCCAGGACCAGGGATTTTGCGGTGGATTTCGCACAAAGCCTGAACCTTCTGGACCAAGTTGTCCTGATGCCCGTATATCCTGCCCGGGAGCTCCCCATCCCGGGTGTTGGAGCAGAAATGATCGCAGACAGACTGACCGTTAAAGAAAAATATATATTGGACGCTACGCAGATCGTTGATTTTGTAAAGGAACAACGACCGCGGGTACTGCTTACCCTGGGAGCCGGAAATATTGACCGCCTTGCCGGCCCCATAACAGATTGCCTAAAGGAGTTGGAACTATGAGCAAAGTGAAAAAAGCATTGCTGATCACGGGATACATCGCACTTCTGGGTGTTCTGGGGGCTTATTTCTACTTTGCCACAATACTGGTACGTGAAAAAAAACAAAGCAGGTGCCAGGAAGTAGTGATTGTTGTAAGGGACAGTTTGCTGAATCCGCTGATACGCGCCGGTGAAATAGCTTCTTTCCTGAAACGCAATCCAGTGGAACTGCTGGGTAAGGATTTCTCCCATATAGATATGTACCAACTTGAAAAAGAGGTGGAATCTTTCGCTTCTGTACGCCAATGTAATGCCGTCAGAACCATAGACGGTACCCTGAGACTGGAAATCCTTCAGCACACCCCCCTTTTTCGTCTGGAGACCCGGCAGGGATCCTTTTTTGTTTCCCCGGAAAGGTTCATCTTCCCAATAGTCAATCCTTTCCGTATGCCCGTATTGATTGTGAGTGGAAACATACCTTTTGACTATCCCCCAAAATACAGGGGAACTATGGACTCCGCAGACACGTGGCTAAAAGAAATGAGCCGCATGACCGCATACATTACAGCCCATCCTTTTTGGAGCAACAAGGTAGAAAGCATTTTAGTTGAAAACACAGAAGATATTATTATTTTACCCAGGGATGAGGACCTGGTATTAAAGATCGGCAATATCGGCCGATTCACCTCTAAAATGGACAAGCTCAGGGAATTCTACCGGGTACTGGAACCCCTGGGCGGAAAAGAAAAATACAACCTGGTAGATGCACGTTTTGGGGACCAGCTTGTTTGTACGCATAGAAAAAATGAAAAAAATATATAAAAATGACAGACCCATGGAAAAAACTATTTCTGTAATTGATCTCGGTACCACCAAAGTGGTATGCCTTGCCGGAACAAAAACAACGGAAGGTTATAAGGTGATAGCCTCATGTGAGTCCCCTTCCCAGGGGATCATGAGGGGAGAAGTGGTCAACAACCAGAGTGTGCTCAATACGCTCAGACCACTTTTGGAAGAACTTGAAACCAGGACAGGGCATCCTATCAGGGAGGTTATTGTAGGGATCGCCGGACAATACATTCGCTGCAAATCGGCCAGCAGCAACATTAATCGCTCTGACCGCAACGAAGAGATTTCTCAGGAAGAAATAGACCGGATGTGGCGCAACATGTATAATTCCAGGGTGGATCCGGGAGAGGAGGTCCTCCATGTGGTTCCGCAATCCTACCATGTAGACGAATACAGAAGCATTACCAACCCCGTTGGCATGTACGGAAGCTGTATAGAAGCAAATTACAAACTTTTCATAGGTAAGAGCGTCTCTGCCGAACACACCAAACGGAGTATTGAAAGCACCGGACTCAAATTGTCCAGACTCATTCTGGAACCTCTGGCTACAGCAGAAGCTGTGTTGCAGGAGGACGAGAAGGAATTGGGCGTGGCCATGGTTGACATTGGTGGAGGAACTACAGATGTACTTGTCTATCAAGACAATATTGTACGCCATACGGCCGTAATTCCTTTCGGGGGAAACGTCATCACAGAGGACATCCGTCAGGGTTGCGAAGTGACCACCAGGCAGGCAGAACAGATGAAGATCCAATACGGATCGTGTTATGCAGATCTGGCCCCGGAGAATAAGGCCATCGTCATATCCGGGATCGGAGGACGTGAACCCAGGGAAATACCTTTCAAATTCCTTGCAAATATCATTGAAGCCAGAATGGAAGAAATACTGGATGCCGTTATGTACGAAATCCACCAGAGCGGTTATGCTGACAAACTCCCGGCCGGGATCGTACTAACCGGTGGCGGGTCCCTGCTATCCAATCTGCCACAGTTCATCAAGTACAAAACAGGTTATGATACACGCATTGCACGGCCTTACGGGATTGTGACGGAAGATTGTGAAGAAGTAAACCAGGTAACTCATTCCTGTGCTGTTGGCATGCTGATATGTGGTTTCGAATCCCAGGCAAATTATACCGCAGAACAAAAAAAGAGCCTTACAGAGATATTTGCCGATATGGAACCGGAATCGCCCGGTAAGGCTAAAAAGATGGCAAAACCCGGTTCGTCAGGAAAAAAGCAAAGAGAAAGGCCCCCAATTATGGGGGGGTTGTTTGATGGCCTGAACCGTTTTTTTAAGGAATCCGATAACGAAGCGTGAACGTCATGAAAGAAAAAGAAGAAGAATTCATTCCCCTGAATTGGGAAAACAATAATTCGATCATTAAAGTGATCGGGGTAGGCGGTGGCGGCGGGAATGCCGTCAGTCACATGTACCGTTCAGGCCTGGCAGATGTGGATTTTGTTGTTTGTAACACCGATGCTCAGGCCCTGGAAATGAGCCCAGTTCCGGAAAAACTCCAGCTGGGAGGCGTCCTGACACGAGGCCGCGGAGCCGGATGCAATCCGGAGATCGCCAAACAGGCCGCCCTTGAAAGTGAAGAACGCATCAGAGCCCTGTTTGAAGGCAACACCGAGATGGTGTTCATTACAGCCGGAATGGGCGGTGGTACAGGGACAGGAGCGGCTCCTGTCATAGCCCGGATAGCACGGGAAATGGAACTGTTGACCGTGGGGGTTGTAACCTTGCCTTTCCGGGACGAAGGCAAGGATTTCCTGAAACGGGCACTGGACGGCATTCAGGAAATGCAGCAATTTGCCGATTCCATGCTGATCATAGACAATGAAAAATTATACAAAGCATACGGGGACCTTCCTATTTTTGAAGCTTTCCAGAGGACTGACGACATTTTAAACACGGCTGTCAAGGGGATTTCAGAGATCATCACACAACCGGGATTCATGAATGTCGATTTTGCCGACGTGAAAATGGTCATGAAACAAAGCGGCATGGCATTGATGGGAACCGGCTTTGGATCGGGAGAGAACAGAGCTCTTAAGGCGGTCGAATCGGCTTTCACCTCGCCTCTGCTCAACGATGCCGATCTGTCACGTTCACGCAATGTTTTGATCAACATCACTTCGGGAAAGGAAAAAGCTTTATCCATGACCGAACTATCGCAGATTATGGGTTATATTGCCGATTATACCGGAGGGGTGTCCAATTTCAAACGGGGGATCATCTGTGATCCAACGATCCAGGATGAAATCAGGGTCACAGTGATTGCAACAGGATTCAGCATCCATTCACTTCCCCCGATTGCCGTTTACGGAAGCGAATCCGGAAAAGAAAAAAGTCATAAGATATCTGTCTATCTTGACGGAGAACCGGCAAAAGATGACGGCATGGAAATTGTGCCCGAACAGGAGTTGAACAACGTGGACCTGGGGAACGATGAGTTCAGGGTAACTAATAACCGCAGTGTCTTCACGGCACAACCGGCAACTATGCCTGGACCTGTTGTTCCGCAAAGAAAACCTGTACTGATATTAGATGCAGATCAGAATATCGCCGAGCTGGAACAAGTACCGGCCTTTAAACGGAAAGAGGCCCGCCATAGAATGACTACTTCGGCAGATATTGCCAATCCATCACCTCATAAAATGGAGGAAAAAAACGGACAACAACGACTGAGTACAGATAACGCTTACATACATCAAACACAGGATTGATATGCAAACAGAAAAAGTCAGGGTGCGTTTTGCTCCCAGCCCTACGGGTCCGCTTCACATGGGAGGCGTGCGCACCGCGCTTTTCAATTACCTTTTTGCAAAAAAACACAACGGGACATTTGTGCTGCGTATAGAAGACACCGATATGCAACGCTATGTTCCCGGAGCAGAACAATACATTACCGAGGCCCTCAACTGGTGCGGGATCACTCCGGATGAAGGAGTGCTCCCCGATGGAACCATCGCCACAGAACCCTGCCCACATCATCCATTTGCCCCTTACAGGCAAAGCGAAAGAAAAGACTTATACAGTCAATACGCCAGGCAACTTGTCAGTCAGGGTCACGCTTATTATGCTTTCGATACACCCGAAGAACTGGAATCGTACCGCAGGGAAGCAGAAAGCCGTGGCGAAACGTTCATTTATAATTTCGCTTTCAGGAACAGGACAGCTAATTCACTGAACATGACGGCTGCCGAAGTGGCCCACAGGAGGAAGGAATCCAACAACTGGGTCATCAGGTTCAAAATCCCGGAAAATCAAACAATCTTGATGAACGACATGATCCGGGGCGAAGTCAGTGTCCAGTCCGGGACGCTGGACGACAAAGTCTTGTGGAAAGCTCACGATGGTCTTCCCACATACCACTTGGCTAACATTGTGGATGACTGTCTGATGGAGATCACCCATGTCATACGGGGCGAAGAATGGCTGCCATCTCTTCCTCTCCATTACATGCTTTACGATGCCTTTGGTTGGCAGAAAAAAAGACCCATGTTCGCACACCTGCCCCTTTTGCTCAAACCGGACGGAAAAGGCAAGCTCAGCAAACGGGACGGGGACAGGCTCGGTTTTCCCGTTTTTCCCTTGGAATGGACAAGCACTTCAGGAGAAAAGTCAAGGGGCTACCGCGAAGACGGGTATTATCCTGAAGCATTCATCAATCTGATCGCACTTCTTGGATGGAACCCGGGAACGGAACAAGAAATATTCACCCTGGAAGAGCTTATAGAAGCTTTTTCCCTGGATCGTGTGACCAGATCCGGGGCGCGCTTCAATCCCGAGAAAGCCAGATGGTTCAACCAACAATATCTGAGGACCCGCTCCGATACCCGGTTGGTACAGGATTTTCTGCCTGTATTGCAAAAAAAGGGCATTGCAACAACTCCGTTAAAAGCAGAACAAGTGGTCTCTCTGATTAAGCACCGGGCCAGTTTTGTACACGAGTTCTGGGATTTGTCTTATTATTTTTTTATTCCGCCATCAGATTATGATCCGTCCTACTATAAAAAAGCCTGGAAACCCGGAACTCCCGGGATCTTACGTCAGGCCAGGGACATACTAGCCGGATGCGCACCCTTTGATATCCCTTCCATAGACAAAGCGCTGCATCAGTGGATGGAAAAAGAACAGCTGAAAACGGGACAAGTCATGAATGCCCTGCGTCTTTGTATCGTTGGGAAACCTCAGGGACCGGGAATGGCAGAGATCATGGCTGTTGTAGGCAAGGAAGACACACTGGTACGTCTTGACCAGGCATTAAATAAACTGTAATATGAGCAGGCATCCCCTGTGGTGGCCTCTGCTGGCAACAAATTTCCTTGGCGTTCTTAACGACAATTTTCTTAAGACACTGGCTTGTTTTATTGCCGTTCTATGGGTAGGTACTCAATACGAAGCTCTGCTTGTTTCCATGGCAGCCGGTTCGCTGGTAGTGCCGTATGTATTTCTTTCACCCCTGGCAGGCAGGTGGGCAGTGATTTTCAACAAAATATCCGTAGTCAGGATAGGCAAACTGGCTGAAATTCCTATTATGCTGCTTGCTTCGACCGGGTTCCTGCTGCATAATGTATGGATGGTGATGATTTCCATTTTACTGATGGGAGTCCAGAGCTGCCTGTTCTCTCCTTCAAAATACGGCCTTATCCGGGATATTGGCGGGACAGAGCACATTGCTTTCGGAACCGGAAATATGGAAATGGCATCTTTCCTGGGAATGATTCTGGGAACGATGATGGCTTCTTTTTTTGCCCGGACAGTTCCCGCGTGGGGTTTGTCCCTGATCTTTTTACTGATCGCTGCCACAGGATTGCACTTTTCATTTTTGATAAAGGCAGTGGAATCTCCTCCTGAAGAAAACCACAATACGGTACGCCCTTTTACCTACCTTATTCAAAGCATCCGCAACGCCGGGAAATACCCCGGACTGAACGGTGTAGTAATAGCTTTGTCGGTATTCTGGTTCATAGCCGGAATGATCCAGATGACTTTGCTTGTGTTTTGCCGTAGAAATCTGGAAATGTCTGATTTTCAAACAGGCCTTGTGCTGACGGCGACAGCCGTCGGAACAGGGGCAGGATGTTTTCTTTCCGGTGTTATTGCAAAAAAATGGAACAGAAGCCTATTTGTACCTGCATGCGGATCGGGGATCACCCTCTTATTTTTTCTGGTTTACTTCGTTTCTGTCCAAGGGATCTGGTTTGGGTTACTGTTTTTCATTACCGGGATCCTTTGCGGTTTATACAAAGTGCCTTTCGATGCAGCCATTATACAAAAGGTGCCGGGACGCAACCTTGGACGCATGCTGGCATATTCCAACCAGATGTCATTTATTTTCATTCTGGCAGCTTCGGCTGCTTTTGCACTGATCACAAAGTATGCAGAAACCCGGGCCGTATTTCTCCTTCTAGCACTGATTATGGGCCTGACAACTTTTTTTGTGGTTTTTTCTAAGTATATTTGGAGCACAAAACAAGTATAATGGTT
The DNA here is from genome assembly GCA_001603455.1 of Bacteroidales bacterium Bact_09. Classification (GTDB taxonomy): domain Bacteria; phylum Bacteroidota; class Bacteroidia; order Bacteroidales; family UBA932; genus DMER64. The sequence goes on from LUZA01000042.1 coordinate 17,809, forward strand.
TTTGAAGAAGCGCCCTTAAAGGGGATCTGGATCATAACGCCGCACGTTATAGAAGATAAGCGTGGGTATTTCATGGAATCGTTCCTGAAGGACGAACTGGTCAAAAGGACAGGGCCTGTTGATTTTATTCAGGAGAATGAATCCATGTCACGTTTTGGAGTTACCAGGGGTCTTCATTTTCAGAAAGAGCCCTATGCCCAGTCAAAATTCATACGTGTGGCAGAAGGGGAAATATTTGATGTGGTTGTCGACATCCGTGAAAACTCCCCCACAAGAGGCAGGCATTTTTGTATCACGTTGAGTTCAGTTAGCAAAAAGCAATTGTTCATTCCAGGAGGTTTTGCCCACGGATTTTGTGTCCTATCACCCAGAGCAATCGTCCAATATAAGACAGACGTGCGCTATAATCCCGGAGCAGAAGGCATTTTTCGTTTTGATTCCCCCGGTCTGGGCATCCCTTGGCCTCTGTCGTCCCGTGAGATGATTCTCTCTGACAAAGACAGAAATGCACCTCCTTTTCAGTTTTAAGACTCATGTTCATCCTCGACAGAAATACTATGAAAGGCCCCATTCCGGGTCCTGAGGTTGCCATTCAGGAAGGGCTGGTTATCTGCATTGACAAACCACTCAACTGGACCTCGGCAGATGTAGTCAGAAAGATCAGGTTCAGGCTGCAAAGGCACTGGCAACTTAAAAAAATCAAGGTAGGACACACCGGGACCCTCGATCCCCTTGCCACAGGATTGCTTATTATATGTGCAGGCAGGGCGACGCGGATGACGGACGAGTTCCAGGCTCAGGATAAGGAATACATTGCCGGCATCACTTTTGGGGCGACAACCCCTTCATTCGATCTGGAACACGAGATCGACGCAACCTATCCCTGGGAACACATAACCAGGAACTCGGTAGAAACAAAGCTGAAGGAATTTCTGGGAGAACAGCTGCAACTTCCCCCTGTCTACTCGGCAAAAATCATCGATGGGACCAGGGCTTATGAGTTTGCACGTCAGGGACTTGAAACTCCGCAAATGAAAAAAAACATCATTCAGATTCATGAGCTGGACATCACAGAATTTGTTCCTCCCTATCTCACCCTGCGCATAGCATGCAGTAAAGGCACCTATATCCGGGCTTTTGCAAGGGATCTGGGTCATACCCTGGGAAGTGGCGCCTACTTGTCTTCATTACGCCGCTCTGCATCAGGATCCTATAAGGCAGACGAAGCCCTTGGGATAGAAGAATTTGAAAATATTTTTACATAAATGAAACTTTTATTATTCTGTCACGTATAATACGTCGCTTATCTATTCACTTAACACAACTGTATGAAGCTTTCACAATTCAACTTCAATCTTGCTCAAAATCTAATCGCCAGTCATCCGGTCAATAACCGTGACGAATCCCGCCTGATGATTCTAGACAAGAAGACCGGCGATATTAAACACCTGGTTTTCAAGGATATCATTCACTATATGAAAGAAAAGGATGTCGTTATTTTTAACAACACTTGGGTTTTTCCTGCCCGTCTGTACGGAAACAAGGAGAAAACAGGAGCCGAGATAGAAGTTTTTCTTCTGAGGGAACTCAACAAGGATCAGAGGTTGTGGGATGTTCTTGTGGATCCTGCACGTAAGATCCGGATTGGCAATAAATTGTATTTTGGAGAAAATGATGCACTGGTCGCAGAAGTGATAGACAATACCACATCAAGGGGCAGAACATTGCGGTTTCTTTGTGACGGAACATATGAAAACTTCAAGGCGACCCTCTTCCGTCTGGGTGAGATGCCTATTCCCAAATGGATCCGCAAACACGTAGAACCCATAGACCAGGAACGTTATCAATCGGTCTTTGCCAAAGTGGAAGGAGCCATTGCAGCCCCCGATGGGGCTTTGCCTTTCAGCAAGGAGCTACTCAAACGCATGGAAATCAAGGGGGTAATAAGCGCCGAGATTACTTTGCACATGGGCATGGGGCACTTCAGGGGTGTAGATGTGGAAGATCTTTCCAAGCATAAAATGGATTCCGAACCTGTGGTCATTCCTGCCTCAAGTGCAGAAATAATAAACAAAGCCAAGGCCGGGGGCAACCGCATTTTTGCCACCGGTATAGACGTGCTTCGTGCAGTCGAAACCTCTGTGACCACCAAAAGAGAAATCACAGCCTTTGAAGGCTGGACCAACAAATTTATCTTTCCTCCCTATGATTTTTGTATCCCTGACGCACTGATAACAAATTTCCATCTGCCTCAGTCCACCATGCTGATGTTCGTTGCAGCATTCGGGGGTTACGATACGGTTATGAATGCCTATGAGACAGCGATCAATGAAAAATACCGTTTTGGAGCCTACGGTGATGCCATGTTGATAATCTGATCCATATCCTCTATATTTGAGAATGATCTGTGCAGAAGAGGAAATATGGATATGTGCCCTGAGCCTGTGTATGAGGTATGAAGGAGGACTGGCCAGGAGGCTGTATGATCATTATGGCAGTGCCCGGTCGGTTTTCAAACAACCCCTGACGGAACTTGTCCGGCACAAGGGCATGCACAGGAGCATAACCGAAAAGATTACGGACAAGAGTCTTCAAGCCAAGGCCGGGAATATTCTGAAGTGGCTCAGGTCAAAGAATATCCGTCCCGTATTTCTGTACGATCAGATGTATCCCTTTCGTCTTCGGGAATGTCCCGATGCTCCTTTGCTGCTGTATGTGGCCGGACAGGCCGATTTAAACAGCAGTCCTGTTTTATCGGTTGTCGGGACCCGCTCTGCCACTCCATACGGAAAGTCCCTGTGCCGGGAAATCATTTCCGGGTTCATGGCCTTGGGAATCAGGCCGGTCATAGTGAGCGGGCTGGCTTTTGGAATAGATATAACGGCGCACAGGGCAGCCCTGGAGAACGATCTGCCGACGGTAGCTGTACTTCCGACAGGTATCGACACCATTTATCCGGCTTCCCACCGGAACGATGCCATTGAGATTTTGCGCCGGGGAGCCGTCATAAGCGAATTTCCGCCTTCTACACAGGGTTCCCGTCATAATTTTTTGCAACGCAACCGTATCATTGCCGGAATATCCGATGCCACTCTTGTGATGGAATCACGTGAGGACGGGGGTGCCATGATAACGGCTCATCTTGCCGGCGGATACTCCAGGGATGTATTGGCTGTTCCAGGCAGGCCGTCCGATGTGTGTTCAAAAGGATGTAACGATATGATCCGGGCAAACAAAGCCGCCCTGGTGACTTCTGCCCGGGATATTGCCGATGTGATGGGATGGGACATTAAAGACACTCCGGTAGTACAGCGGCAACTCTTCAGCATTCTCGATGAGAAAGAAAAGGAGATCCTTAACCACATTAAGGAAAGCGGAGGCGATATCAATGCTATCGGGGAAAGAACCAGGATGGCTTTTGCCGAACTGTCGGCCATTCTGACAAAGCTTCAGATAAAAGGGATCATTGAATGCATGGAAACTAACGAATACAGATCACTGATATGATAGATACACATGTACATCTCTACGACCAAGCATTCGATCCCGACAGAGATCAGGTCGTACAGCGGGCCAAAGAGGCCGGAGTGAGCCGCTGTATTCTTCCAGCTATAGACATGGGCAGCCATGAGGCACAGAAAAATTGCCTTGAATGTTATCCGGGATTTTGCCACAAAGCAGCAGGCGTCCACCCTACTTCAGTTGACGCGAATTACCGGAAAGAACTTGACTTTGCATACGCAAACATACAAAATGCCGTAGCCATCGGGGAGGTCGGACTGGACGCCTACTGGTCAAGAGAATATATAGAGCAACAGATAACCGTCTTTGAAGAACAGATACAATGGGCCAGGGATCTTAACCTTCCCCTGATCTTACACTCACGTTCTTCGTTCCCCGAGTTGCTCAACTCTCTGAAAAGATGCCGGTTTCCCGGCATGAGAGGTGTTCTTCATGCCTGGTCAGGAAGTATAGAAATTTTCCGGGAGGCAAATCGCTACGGGCATTTTCTGATGGGGATCGGGGGCGTGGTCACCTTTCGCAATGCACGACTGGCGGAAGTTGTAAAAAACACAGACCTCTCTGCTCTTTTACTCGAAACAGACGCGCCCTGGTTAAGCCCCGTTCCTTTCAGGGGCAAACGGAACGAGAGCGCCTATTTATTGTACATAGCAGAAAAAATAGCATTGATAAAGGAGTTAAGCCTGGATAAAATCGTAGATCAAACTACACAAAATGCCTTATCTTTGTTCTTTAACATACAAAAATGAGTAATTCAGCCATTCTTGTGATATACACGGGCGGGACGATAGGGATGAAAGCACATCCGGTCACCGGCGAATTGGTTCCCTTCCGTTTTGAACATGTGCTTGAAGAAGTGCCTGAGCTGAGAAAATTCGGATACCGGATTGACACACATTCTTTTGACCCGGTCATTGATTCTTCCAACATTTTTCCGGATTTCTGGATGAAACTTGCGTTGCTGATCGGGGAACAATACCCACATTACAACGGATTTGTTATCCTGCACGGGACCGACACTATGAGCTATACTGCTTCGGCATTGAGTTTTATGCTCGAAAATCTGGAAAAACCCGTCATTCTTACCGGGAGCCAGCTTCCCATAGGACTCCCCCGGACAGACGGAAAAGAAAATTTCATTTCTGCCGTAGAGATCGCGGCTGCCGTGGATGCAGAGGGACATGCCCTGGTTCCCGAAGTGTGCATTTTCTTTCAGGACGAGCTGTTCAGGGGCAACAGAACATTTAAGTATAATGCAGAAGAATTCCGCGCATTCCGCTCGCCCAATTATCCCCCTCTGGCAGAAGCGGGGATCCAGATAAAATACAATCGGAAATTCATCCGTTACCCGAAAAACTGGGGAAAACCACTCCGCATCCATACAAAACTGGGGACAGACGTTGCCATACTTAAGATATTTCCCGGCATTGAACGGAAAATGGTGGAAGCTTTCCTTAATATACGGGGATTACGTGCTCTGATACTGGAAACATACGGACAGGGAAATGCACCGTCTGTCAAGTGGTTGCTGGATATTCTCTCAGGCGCAGTGTCCAGGGGGATCATTATTCTGAACATTACCCAATGTCCGGCCGGGAGCGTTTCGATGGAATCCTATGCCTGCGGTATGAGGTTGAGAGAAGCAGGTGTTCTGAGTGGATATGATATGACAACCGAAGCCGCCGTGGCCAAAATTATGTTATTAACAGGGCAATATGATGATATTGAAAAGGTTAAATATTTTCTTTCACAATCTTTAAATGGGGAATTTTAACGTATATGTTTGGATTAAAACTTTTTTAAGTAACTTGCGCTGCTTTTAATGTTTATTACAAAAGGAGAGGTGGCCGAGTGGTCTAAGG
>LUZA01000043.1 GCA_001603455.1 Bacteroidales bacterium Bact_09
CGTTCATCATAAGGTCGATATCCTTATAAAAATAATAAGATTTCAACAAATGGAACCAGCCGAACGGAAAAATATATCCCTTGGCTTTCTGCAATGCTTTTGATATGCTTGGAAAAGAAATGGAAAAAGCCACTACCTTGTTGTTGCTGTCTATAACAAAACAGGACAGCTCCGGATTGATCAGTTTCATGTAAAAACGCGTACTTGACCTGATCTCTTCCGGGGTTAGTGGAATGAAGTTCTGGACTGTCATGAAGCTTTTGTTGTACATGTCAAAGAAATCGTCAATATAAGGTTTGAAGTCCTGCGCTGTTTTCCATTTGAGAATCCGCAGGTTATACTTCTTTAAAATCATCTCGTTAATCCGTTCTATCTTATCGGGGACAGGCTGCCGGGCAGGCATGATGTACTGGATCCAGTCCACCTCTTTGGAAAAACCCAAACGTTCCAGGAATTCCGGATAATACGGGTAATTATAAAGACAATTGAACTGAGGCAGGTTCTCGAATCCCTCTACGACCACGCCCTGCTTGTTCCATGTATTGTAGCCCAGCGGTCCGTGAATCTCGGTCATCCCCTCGGAGGCGCCCCATTCCATTACTTTGTCCAGGAGTGCCCAAGCCACGTTAAAATCTTCCACCACATCGAACCAGCCAAAACGGACCCTTTCATATCCGTACAGTTCATTGGCCCTGGGATTGATGATCCCGACCACCCGTCCTATGATCTCCCCTTTAGGATCACTAGCTATCCAAATCTTGCGGCTGCAGTATTTCATGCTGGGAGAGTCCAGGATACTCCGGACCTCATCCATGACAAGTGTAGGAACGTACAGGGGATGATTTCTGTATAATTTCAGCGGAAAGCGGGAAAACCGCTTCATGTCTTTTCTTGTAGAAATTTCCTTAATTTCAAAACTCATGATTTTCCCGTTAAGGGTTTTCAAAGGTACGAATTTCCAACATATCACATATGACCGTCTGGGCACATACACAACCAAAAACGGCAGGAAGATATGATATGGTTCCGGCCTGGGATTTTTTATTCTTGCTCTCATAAGGCACAATGGCCTCTTTGTCAGGCAATTCAATTGAAAAAACAGCTTTAAACCCTTTGTGAACTCCCAATTTTCGCAGGCGTTTCCTAAGCATGAACGCCAGGGGACAGTTGTAACTGCGTGAAATATCATCCACCCGGACAGCTGTGGCATCCAGTCTGGCTCCGGCACCCATGGCACTGACCAAGGGAATCCGCCGTTCCATGCAGTAACATATCAGGGCGATCTTGGGCGAAAGGGTATCTATGGCATCGACCACATAATCCGGCTGGTAACCGTCTAATATACCGGGAATGTTTTTTTCTTCCAGGTACTGGTCAATGATATCCAGAACGATATCCGGATTGATCTGCCGTATCCGCCCGGCCATTACCTCCGTTTTTAATTTACCCTCCGTCCCGATAAGGGCCGGTAGCTGCCTATTGCGGTTAGTGGGAGTGATCACATCATTATCTACCAGAATCAGGTGACCGGTGCCGGCGCGGGAGAGCATCTCGGCTGCATAGGAACCAACACCCCCCAGGCCGGCTACTAGTACGGTGCTTTTTTCTAATTTTTCCAGCCCGTCTTTTCCGATAAGCCATTCAGAACGGCTCAGCCAGTGTTCCATAGGTTATTTGCCGGAATTAAGTTTCGCTTCTTCCCATATCTGGTCCATCTGCTGGAGTGTCATATCTTCCAAGGAACGGCCCTGCTTTATGGTTTTTTCCTCCAGATAATTGAAACGCGATATAAATGTTCGGTTGGTTCTTTCTAGGGCATTTTCGGGGTTGATGCCGTAAAGCCGGGCTGCATTGACCAAGGCAAAAAGCAGGTCCCCGAACTCGGCCTCCATCCTGTCCTGATCTCCTTTTTCCCATTCTGTCCTGAATTCATCCACCTCTTCGGCCACCTTGTCCCACACCTGTTCCCGGTGTTCCCAATCAAAGCCCATGGCCCGGACCTTGTCCTGTATCCTATATGATTTTATCAGTGCGGGTAATCCTGCAGGGACACCCGATAACACTGATTTATTCCCGTTTTTCTCCTTGGTTTTCAGGTGTTCCCAGTTTTGTATAACCTTTCCGGCATTATCTGCCTTCACATCACCGAAAACATGCGGATGACGGAATATGAGCTTGTCGGAAAGACGGTCAATAACATCTCCTATGTCAAAGGCCCCTTTTTCCTGCCCTATCTTTGCATAAAAAACGATATGCAAGAGGATATCCCCAAGTTCTTTGGACAATTCATCCAAATCTCCTTTCAATATAGCCTCGCTCAGTTCATACGTTTCTTCTATGGTAAGGGTGCGGAGACTTTCCAATGTTTGTTCCCTGTCCCAGGGACATTTCTCCCTCAACCTGTCCATAATATCCAGCAGCCTTCCAAAACTCTCCAAAATCTTTGTTCTATCCATAATTACTGAATTGTATCTGTATTTCATCGTATAGTCCTATATTTTCCAGGGATGACAAATTTCCCATGAAAACGGCCAGTTCCAGCAGTCCGGTATTGTTAAACAGGGCCAGCAGTTCCCCGGGGCGCACACCTCCATAATTTTCGGATAACTTTTCAATCCGGGTATAAGGTCCCTGTAAAAAGATCCGAAAACTTCTTCCTGCCCCTACTTTCCGGAATAGTGAACGCGATACGTTGGTAATGGCATTGCCATAGGAATCTATATAAATCACTTGTCCCATGATATAATCCTTTTCGGCCACGGCAGAAGGTCTGACCTCTGTTTTCATTTCTGCAGGCAGCGTTCTGTCCTCTAGATTCCCTTCCACAATGGCCTTCACGGCCTTTAGGTAAGCCTCTATCTCGGAAAATGTTCCGGAAGTTGAATAAACGGCCCGGATCCACTCCGGTTCATGATCAAAGAGCAACGAAAACCGACCGTCATTAATCGTAATGAAATAATGACCCTCGTAAAAAGCAACGGACATAGGCAGATGGTCAGTCGCCTGCGCCTGTACTGCCAGGATATGGATGCTCCCTAAGGGATAAAAGGAATAAGCCTGCCGAAGTACGAATACCCCCATACGTACGTCAAAGGGGTGGATCTGATGGGTAATCTCACAGACAGGGGCAATCCCCAGCAGTCTCCCTTCAAGCGCCCCGGCGTAAAAATCTTTTTTATTCCAATCACTGGTAATTGTAACAACAGACATGACCATCGGATGTTGATGGTGCAAAGGTAAACATTTGGAGCGTGTTTTGGTTTGTCATGAAAAATGTTTTACTTTACCGAATCATAATATGCACGACTAATGAAAGCACATTTATTAACAAAATGCATTGTTATCGCCAGTTTGGGACTGGCGTTGTTCTCGTCCTGTGTTCCCTCGGATCAAGCAAGGTACCTGGTGGTGACCCCTGTCAAATTTACTCTTGCCCCCGTGTCTAACACAAAGACTTTTTGGGTCAAAACCTCTGAAAACTGGTATATAGAACAGGTGGGACATGAAGACTGGTGTACTGTTTACCCGGATAAAGGTACTCCGGGTGATACGCAGATCACACTGAGCGTAACACCCTTACCTGATAACAAACCAAGAATTGCCATATTCTTAATAAAATCCACTTCTGGTATTGAAAAGACGTTGACCGTGGAACAGAACAATTCCGGAGCCTCATCCTATTATCTTGAATTTTTCGGGAATCCCGATCCTTACTTTAATGTTGATCCCTTTGATGTGGAACCGATTAAACTGCTGGTCAACACAAATGCTCCCGGATGGACCGTTTCTGTTTCCGAAGGAGCAAAAAAATGGTTATCTGCCAAAAAGGATAAAGACACATTGCTCGTATCCGTTACCGATGTTGACAGGCCGACAGGCAGGGAAGGGACCGTTACGGTATCTGCAGGAGGATCCATTTCCACTACCTTATCATTCTCTCAGATGGGGCTCCACGATTTTGGTGCGCCTGTAAGGAATTTTACATTGTCCATTCCGGACGTGCCGGATTCCGATCTGGCATTCAGCTATGTATATACAAGAGCCCGCATCACCATGCTGTATTTGTGGGGATCGTGGTGTCGCGACTGCACTACCTTTATGCCTAAAGTCAAAGAATTGTACAATGAATTTGCACCATACGGATTCAAGATCTACGGTGTGGCCATGGAGATCGAAGGAAGGGAGCAGGAATATTTCGATTACATTGCCGCCAACGGACTGGAAGATGCGGAAGGCTGGATGAACCGACCGGTATTCAACCCCGTGGAAGCCAGAAAGGTGAATGCATTCTCCAGGTTGTTCTACGGAGATGCCCTGCTGACAGGGGAAGTTATGAATTTCGTTCCGGCATTTATCTTTGTAGATGGTGGGGGCAACATAAGAAAACTATACGTTGACAACTACCGGATGTATGAAAGTGAAGCCACTGTTCGTTCAGTGTACTCTAATATGAAGACCTTCCTGAAACGTCAGCTGCGATGTTGCGGTGATTAGGCTGGTTATTTAAAGGCCATTTCACTTAATCCCGGACCGTCGAGGGCCAGCTGCCTGAAATAATCCGGGACTTTTCTGCCCTGCAGCTGATCTACATACAGTTTTGCCAGGTATTGGGACAGCATGAACCCGTGGCCCCGCATACCCAGGAACAATCCTTTTTCGGGATCGATTATGTAGCGCGGCTCGGTGTAATAACCGCTCCAGAATGCCTGGAATCCTGCAGTCGAAAGTTGCGGAATCCATTGTATGAACACCTCGGAGACAATGTTCAGAAAATCTTCTGTGTTTACTTTTAGGTTCTTTCCCGATTCCTGCATATCTGTCAAAGGCGAAGCACATCCGATGATCTGTCCCGTATCGGTCAACTGCTGCCCGTAAACGGCAGAGAACCCTTTGTACTTACGGCGGTCAATCAACATATCCAGGGCTTTACCGTTCTTTCCCAGGAGGGACAGCCGTTTGGTAATGAAGGCCTGGTGCCTGACAGGATAAAGACCGGTGATGTACCCGAGTTTCCGGGCAAATTGTTCTCCGTTATGTCCCAAGGCATTGATAAACAGCCTGGTGCGGAACATCCTGTACTGGTTCCTGTGGTTCAGAATAAGTATATAGTAAGTATCCCCCTGTTTTTCCACATCTATGACCCTGGTCTGTTCCAGCAGACGCCCTCCGCCTTCAGTACCCAGATGTCTGATTAAATCGAGTGTTTTCCCGGGGCTCGCCTGCCAGCAATTGTTAGTTATCAGTGCATGAGAATAGGCCGATGTCCCGGAATTGAAAGCGGGAGAAACTTCCCTGCGAAAATCTCTGGCTTCTACCATAATAGCATCGGACCAGGCTTTGGAAGTCTCCAGCGAATCATATGTATCCCTGTCATGGACAAAATTCACATAGCGTGAAGGATGGAAATCAATGCTGCTTATTTTGTTCAGCTCTTGGAATATCTCCCGGTTGTGCGTAGAAATATCTGCCAATGCGGGCAAACTGAAGGCCGGACGGCCGCCGGCTATGTTTCTCCACGAACTCCCCCTGTCGTTGTTGGCCATCACGGGATTAAAACCTTCCTGAGCCAAGTATCGGAACAAAGCACTCCCGGCAATACCGCCTCCGGCAATGAAGGCACCTGTTTCTTCACTTTCGGGTCCGGTTTTCACTCCGCCGGGCAAAATGGTTACCTGCCTTTGACCGGAAGGATAAAGCTCTCCCATTTGTACCAAATTGGCCATCGGTCCCCTCGGGGTTAATTCCGAGATAACCTGTATCCCGTAATTCTTCAGGGTTTGCACCGCTCGGGGCATACAGCGCGAACCGCGGCAAGCACCCATACCCATGCGAGAAATATGTTTGAGCTCATCGGCCGTGATTGATGTCCTGTCTCCGATCAGTCTCAGGATATCTTCCAGTGTCACGTCCTCGCAATGGCAAAGATACGTTTTACCATTTTCAGATACCCGGGCGTCCTTCATGATTACCGGCGCAGGATAATCCTCTTTGGCTATAAAGCCCCGCAACTCTAGCATTTCCGCGGCTTTTAATCCTTCAACCTTCACCCGGGCAACATTTGTTTTATTAGGCTTCTTCAGGAGTTTTTCCAGGATTCCTTCCGCCTTTTTCTGTCCGGAGTTATCTACCAGGTACACCCCGGCTCCTTCTTTAACCTCATATTCTACCGGCAGAAACAATATGCCACGTGCCAGGTCATAACCGAAAATAGCCAGTCCGGGACACTGGCTTACACAAGCCATACAGCCAATGCATTTGTCATAGTCTACGCAAGGCACTGTAGAAGTAGAAGATTTGGAAATGGCTCCGTACTTGCAGGCGAATGTGCATGGATTGCAGGCAAATCCATACAAACAGTCTGTCACCACAAAAGGCTTTTCCATCATCCGGGCCGGTAGAGGCAATATGGGTTTGTCTATCACCCTGACCGGATGTTGCTGGGAATCAATATATTCCTTGGAAACTGCCAGGTAGTCATCGTATTGTATACGCAACCCCATCTGCTGCCTGATTTCGTAAGCACACTGTTTTCCTCTGAGAACGGCAGAAGTGCCTTCCCCTATACGAATGGCATCTCCTACCCCATGGCACCTGAACCCAAACACTTCCCTTCCTTTGAGCAACAATTGGTCGTCCGGGATCAAACCAGTGCATATATTTATAGTATCTATACCCTCCAGGCGTTTTTCCGTTCCCGGTACAGCTTTAAAATCCCTGCATTCGGCAATCACCGCACCTGTAATGCCGGTACTGTCGCTATTTGGTATCGCTTCGAGCAGTATATGAGACGTGATGATGGGTATGCCCAGGCGCCTTACCCGGTTGGCCTGAACAGGGAATCCGCCTTCATGCGGCATAGCCTCTATAATGGCTTTCACATTGGCTCCTGCCTGCTTAGCCTGGTAAGATGTTAGATATCCAATATTTCCGGCACCTACGGTCAGAATGTTCTTCCCAAGCAGTGTAAGTTCGCTGTTCATCATCCTCTGGAAAACAGCTGCCGTATATACCCCGGGTACGTCATCGTTGCGGAATGCAGGCATAAAAGGAACGGCACCTGTGGAAATGACCAGGTATTCTGCATCTACATAAAACACTTCCTGTGTTTCTATGTTCTTGATGGCAAGTCTTTTATTGTCAAATATATCCCATACGGTACTGTTAAGCAATATCCCCGTGTGGTTTTCACCTGCCAGGGTAGCCGCAATTTCGAATCCGCGCATGCCTCCAAAGCGTTTTTCTTTCTCAAAGAAGAAGAACTGGTGTGTTTGCATATTGAACTGGCCTCCTATGCGGGCATTGTTGTCTATAACCAGGTTGGGAACACCGGCACGATCAAGTTCTTCCCTGACGGCCAGACCAGCAGGTCCGGCGCCAATGATCGCCACAATGGTTTTGTACACCACTTCGGGCCGGGATTCAGGTATGGCTCCCTCTTCCGATAGAAAGCCATCGGGGATCCGTCTTACATCACGGACACCATCCACTTTTGTTATACAAATACGGCGAACCTTTCCGTCTACAAGCATTTCACAGGCACCGCACTTGCCAATGCCGCAGGACAGACTCCTTTTCCTGTGTTCCAGGCTGTGTTTGTGGACCAGCAATCCTGCCTGATGCAAAGCAGCAGCAATGGTAAATCCTTTTTGTCCGAAAACTGTTTGTCCTTCAAATGAAAAAGCGATTTTATCCTCTTCCGGTATGGGGAGAATAGGATGTTTCTTTATAGATGACATGAACTGAATACTTGAAAACAA
>LUZA01000044.1 GCA_001603455.1 Bacteroidales bacterium Bact_09
AACATAATGATAGATTCTTTACATTTGCATCTATATATGAAAAACCTATACAGATCCAAAAACCGTACCGGAATATTCTATCTTATTACACTTTCCGGACGGCTTGCCCTGATACTTCTTTTACTGCTGCTCAGCAGGCTGGCTTTTTACCTGTACAACGGGTATCTTTTTCCAGGAACAGGATGGGAGGACATACCGTTAATTTTTCGCGGAGGGATACGTTTTGATCTTTCAGCCCTTTTCTATCTTAATACGTTGTACCTGATCCTGGCATTATTGCCTTTTCCTTTTGTTTTTTACCGGGCATACCAGTTTTTTCTTAAAATATTTTTTGTGGTAGTAAATGCTGCCGGATTTTTTTTCCAGCTCTTCGATTTCATTTATTTCCGCACGATCCTGCGCAGGATTGATTTTTCCTTCTTCAGGGAATTCAGAAATGAAACGAATCTGGGGAATATTTTCCTGCAAGCCTTGCAACAATACCTTGTTTTTTTCCTTGTCTGGACAGCGTTGATTGTCTTAATATGGTTTTGTTATGGCAGAACGCACTATGATTCAAGACCGCCCCTGACTTTACGTTATTTTACAACAAGGCTGCTAACCCTTTGTATAACCGCATGTATAGCCGTAATTGCCATTCGTGGAGGAACAGACAGAACGACCAGGCCCATAACGCTGGGCAATGCGGCTGCCTACGTATCTGAGCCTCTGGAAATGGGAATCGTTCTGAACACGCCGTTCTGCATCCTGCGTACTTTTGGGAAACCTTCCCTGGAAAGACTTGATTTTTTTGATGACCAGGAAGAACTCAACAGTATTTATACGCCGTTGCATTTTAAGGACACCCTGTCTGCAAATCATACTTCCTATGGAAAGGGAAAGAACGTTGTGATAATCATTCTGGAGAGTTTTTCAAAAGAGTACAGCAGGTTCCTGAATCCGCCGGGATTTCCATCCTATATGCCTTTCCTGGATTCACTTATGGCTTGTTCTCTCACATGTACCAATGCCTATGCCAACGGCCGTAAATCGGTTGACGCCGTTCCATCTGTATTGGGAAGTATCCCCAGCCTGGAACAGTCCTTTGCCCTGACTCCCTTTGCCCTCAATCGGGTTGAGGGTTTGGGAAATGTACTCAAAATCCTGGGATATCACACTGCTTTTTTCCATGGTGCGCCTAACGGTTCCCTGGGACTGGACGGGATGTCACGCCACTTTGGATTCGATGCCTATTATGGGTTGGATGAATTCGGTGACAGATCCTATCATGACAGATACTGGGGCATTTGGGACGAACCTTTTTTGCAATTTTTTGCCCGGAAACTGGATGGTTTTCCGCAACCTTTTGCTGCCGCCGTTTTCACTTTGTCTTCCCATCATCCTTTTGTTATACCCCGCCAATATGAAGGGAAGTTCCCCAAAGGCAGCCTCCCTATTCACCAGTGCATAGGTTATACGGATCACTCCCTCAGGTTGTTTTTTAACAGGGTAAAAGAAAGTTCATGGTATAAGAATACCCTGTTCGTTCTGGTCGCTGATCACGGATCGTATTCACAGATAAATCCCAGGTATCAAAGCCACACGGAAAGCATGTCCATACCCATTATATATTATGATCCGAAAGGACTAGCCATTGAAGGAGGACAAACCTATACCGGGTACACACAGCAGATCGATATCATGCCTACCTTGCTGGATATTCTGGATTATCCGTCCGGTTTTTTTGCCTTTGGCAGAAGTATTCTGGATACGCTGACTACACCTTTTGTGGTGAATTATCCGGCCTTATTCAATATCATGAGGGACCCGAAAGAAAAAGAGCCCTCCAATGAGCTCTTTCTTAAAGCTTTTCGCCAACAATACAACAATAGATTGCTGGATGACCGTTTACATACAGGGATTTAAGCCATATTGGTATAGACGTTCTGGACATCGTCATCTTCCTCTATGCGTTCCAGAAGTTTTTCAATATCGGCTTTTTCTTCGGGAGTCAACTCTTTGAGCTCTCCGTTAACAATGCGGTCAAAGCCACCACTTATCAGTTCCAGATCCTTTTCTTCCAGAAATTTCTGGATAGATCCGTAGGATTCAAAAGAACCGTAAATCATAATAACTTCCTCTTCCTCATCAAGGAAAACTTCTTCACCACCGTAATCGATCAGTTCCAGTTCTAGTTCTTCCAAGTCCATTTCCTGTCTGGCCTTAACACGGAACACACATTTGTGATCGAACATAAAATCCACACTTCCGGAAGTGCCCAGATTTCCCCCGCTCTTATTAAAATAGGACCGAATATTGGCTACTGTCCTTGTTGTATTGTCAGTGGCTGTTTCTATGAGAATGGCAACACCGTGTGGTCCGTATCCTTCGTAAACGACTTCGCGGTAATCTCCCTTGTCTTTTTCCTCAGCCCTGCGGATAGCTCTTTCGATGTTTTCTTTTGGCATGTTCTCGGACCGGGCGGTTTGTATTATGGCCCTTAGCCTGGGATTGTTCTCGGGATCTGTGCCACCCTGTTTAGTGGCTATGGTCAATTCTTTGCCAAGCCTTGTAAAGGTACGGGACATATTGCCCCAGCGTTTTAATTTTCTCGCCTTCCTGTATTCAAACGCCCTTCCCATAACAAAATATTATTTCCGCATCAACATTTCCAGACGCGAAATGTATTTATCGATATCAAATCCCTCGATAGTCTGGGGGTACTTGTCCTTTATGGTACGGTACATTTCCATCGCACCCTGGTAATTTCCTTTTTCTTCCATTAGTATGGCTGCTTTTTTGTAGTAACCTGCCGCGTAGGCATTATCCTTGTAACGGGCAGCCTTCAGGTACCATGAGATCGCATTGTCCAGATCGTCAAGACCGGTGTAGGCATCTGCAATATTGCAATAGGCACGTGCCTGTATGATTTCGTCCCTGGACCTGTACTTTTTTAGATAGTCAATGGCCTGGAGATAATTTTCCAGTTGAAGCTCGCATATACCAGCGTAAAAATAGACTGCCTGGCCGGGGAGGGCTTTATATTCATCTATAATGTCTTTAAAGCCCAATACGTTCCCGTCGCCATTGAGGGCCAGGTAGAACGAATCAACCCGGAAATACTGTTCGGCCGGGAACAACTGGGCCAGTGCTTCCTCACGTCGTGGTTCCCGGATCAGTTTCATGTATCCGAACCAGAGTCCGAAAAATATAATGATCCCGGCAGCCGTATAGATCAGGTGTTTTTTATACTTGGCCAGAAATTCTTCCGATTTGCTGATAGCTTCGGCAACTACTGCCTTTTCTTCTTTCTTCTGCTTGTTCTTTGAACCGGTATTCTTTTTTGACATAGGTCTTTGATTTGAGGCGGCAAATATACGCAAATTTTGCTATGTTTGCATACTTGTTGAAGGAATCTCTATGCATTTATCCCGTTTGTTGCTTTCTCATTTTAAAAACATTGATGATGCTTCTTTGGAATTCTCACCCGGGATTAACGTCCTGTACGGAGATAACGGAGAGGGAAAAACCAACCTTTTGGACGGCATCTATTACCTGAGCGTTTGCAAGAGTTTCCTTTCTGTTCCGGAAAGGGATGTCATCAGTTATGAAAGTCAGGAAGCAACGCTTTTTGGCGAATACAAGATGGATTCCGGAATTCCGGAAAAAATCTCTTGTACCATATCCCGGCAGGGAGATAAGGTCTTTAATAGAAACGGCAAAAGGTACGAGAAGCTATCCCTGCACGTGGGGCTTATCCCTGTAGTGATGGTCTCGCCGCAGGACACATCGCTTGTATACGGATCTGGCGAAGAGAGGCGCAAATATATGAATTTTCTCCTTTCGCAGACAGATCCGGGCTATCTGCCAATGATCCTCGAATACAAAAAACTGCTCCACCAGAGGAACAGGCTTCTTAAATCGGATAATGTGCCGTACGATGTACTGGAGGCAGTAGATGCGGCATTATCCTCCAGAGGTGATCAGATACATGCCAAAAGAACTGAACTCTGCCACCTGCTCCAACCCCATGTGATTCATTATTACAGCCTGCTTTCTGCCGGGAAGGAACAAGTGGGACTGCGCTACGACTCAGACCTGAACTGCGACAATATGGCGACACTGTTGGTCAGTAACAGGCAGAAAGACATGACGTTACAGTATACCAGTACGGGTATACAGCGCGATGATATCTATTTTTCACTCGGAGAACATCCCCTAAAAATTTGCGGATCGCAAGGACAGCAGAAAACATATTTGCTGGCGCTGAAATTGGCACAGTTTGCCCTCATCCGGCAAATGAAAGGACTTTCACCTATCCTGTTGCTGGATGATGTTTTTGATAAACTCGATGCCCAGAGGGTGTCTCATTTACTGCACCTGGTGGCCAAAGACGGTTTTGGACAGATTTTTCTTACAGATAGCAACAAAGTCCGCGTAGAAGAGATTATACATGCCTTGGACGGACCGCACAGGATCTACAGGGTGAAAGAAGGCGTTTTTTACAAATGAAAAGACAACGGACAAAAACATTACAAGAGGTCCTTGACCAAACACTCCGGGATACCGGTTTGAGCCAGGGGTTGGAAATACTCCGAATCCATCATGCATGGGATCAGCTTATTGGAGAAACTGCTGCCAGGGAATGCGGTCGGCGTTCTTTCCGGGATGGTATATATACAGTAAAAGTAAAGTCTTCTGTACTCCGATGCCAGCTGGACATGCAGAAATCTTTACTGACTGGAAAGCTGAATGCCTTGCTTAATAAACCATTGGTTAAGGAAATTATCATTCTTTAAAGGTGCATACAAGACCGTATATTGTTGTTGATGATCAGGTGCCTTTTTTGGAAGGTATAACCGGCAAACATGCCCGGATTATCCGGAAGCCCGGACATTTGATAGAGGCCCGGGACATACGTAATGCCGATGCCCTCATTGTCCGGACACGTACCGTTTGTTCGGCTGCGTTGTTACAGGACAGTTCTGTATCTTTCATAGGTTCACCCACTATTGGAACCGATCACATAGATATGGAATTTTGTAAGGCAAAAGGGATAGCAGTTGCCAACGCGCCCGGTTGCAACTCAGGGGCGGTGATGCAATATGTTTTTACGGCGCTTGTCGCATGGGCTGGTTCCAGAAAATGTGACTTGCGGAACAAGACACTGGGGATCATTGGGGTAGGAAACGTAGGTAAAAAGGTTGCAACTTTGGCTGGTCATCTTGGCATGCATACCATTCTTAATGACCCCCCAAGGGCCCGGGCCGAAGGTCCACACGGATTTTCGGACCTTGGCTTCTTGCTTGAAAAATCCGATATTGTGACCATGCATGTTCCCCTGGATCCGCTCACCCGGGGCATGGCCCACAGAAATTTTTTTGCTTCCATGAAAGGAAGTGCCTGCTTTATTAATACCTCGAGGGGCGATGTGGTGGATGAGGGGGCTTTGCGGGAAGCTTCTCCGCGCCTTGGGGGGATAATACTGGATGTCTGGCATGGTGAACCGCATATAGATCCGGCGACCGTCAGCATTACCGACATTGCCACTCCGCATATAGCCGGGTACTCCCTGGAGGGAAAGAGGAATGCCTCACAGCAGGTGGTCAGGGCTTTGGCAAAGCATTATGGATGGGATGATCTGAAAGATTATTCCATTGTTTTGCCCACGGTCGGGCAGGTGCCGCAGGACTTGCTTTTTACGCGATGTTTTCCTATATTTGTAGAGGATAAACAGTTGCGTACAGCGCCTGAACAATTTGAACACTTGAGAAACGCATATGTTTTCCGAAGGGAATGGACACCGGAACAATACAGGCAACTGACTTTATGTTTACCGCACAAGATCTCCAGTTGATCAACCATAAGGGGTTGACGGTTAAAGACATTGAATCACAGCTCCAATCTTTTTCAAGCGGATTTCCCCCGTTAGATATTACAGGACCGGCCGTACCGGGGAACGGGATTGTATGTCTTGACAGAGAAGAACAGGATGTGCTGGTACGGCGATACGAGCAGTGGAACGGAAGTCGTATAAAATTTGTTCCCGCTTCGGGAGCTGCCAGCCGGATGTTCAAAGATCTTTTTGAAGCCAGGGAATTGCTCTCACGGGACAGGCATGCCCGGCTTCCTGAACACATGGAGGAATTCTATGACAGATTGCAGGAATTCGCCTTTTATCCCACACTATCCGGGTTGGATGGATTTGATCTGCAGGACAGATATGGGATCCTTGACCTTTTACTGGAAAGGAACGGGCTCAATTACGCCTTTTTACCCAAAGGTCTCATACCATTCCATAAATATCCTGCAGCAGCCAGGACTCCGTTCGAAGAACATTTGGTAGAAGCGGCGCTGAGCTCTGCCCAGCCGGATGGGACGGTAAGAGTCCATTTTACCGTATCTGAGGAACACAGGCCTCTGTTTGCGGAACTGTGGCATAAAGTAGGAAAGATTTACGAAGAAAAGTTTGGTGTCAGGTTCCTTATCAGTTTTTCTACGCAAAGTCCGGCTACCGATACCCTGGCTGTCGGTATGGACAACCGTCCTTTCCGCAGAAATGACGGCTCTCTGGTTTTCCGTCCCGGGGGTCACGGGGCACTGCTTGGAAACCTGAATAGTCTGGAAGAAGACATGGTCATCATTCGCAATATTGACAATGTAGTTCCCGAATCGTTACTTGAGCCGGTTATTCATTGGAGAAAAGTGATGGCCGGATACCTGCTCCAGTGCAGAAAACAGGTATACGCATATATCAATGAACTCAAACAGGGGGCGGGAACGTTGCGATTAAAAGAGATGGCGGTATTTCTGGAAAGAACCTTCGGTTTTATCCACCCGCGCATGGAGGGGGAAGAATTCCGTTCTTATCTTTTCTGCAGGCTTAACCGACCCATTAGGATTTGCGGTATGGTACCCGCGACCGGTGAACCCGGCGGAGGACCTTTTCGGGTAAGGGACAAGAACGGGAGCGAATCGCTACAAATACTGGAAAGCGTACAATTGCAGGGCAAAAAATACGAATCCACCCACTTTAATCCGGTAGATATCGTATGTTCTTTCAAAGCCTACGACGGTACTGCGTACAAGCTGACTGACTTCCGGGATGACAATACGGGTCTTATTACGTATAAGAGTTTGGAAGGGAGGGATTTGAAGGCACTGGAACTTCCGGGGCTCTGGAACGGCGGCATGAGCCGCTGGAATACGGCGTTCGTAGAAGTTCCCATAAGCACTTTCAACCCGGTAAAAACCGTTATGGATTTGTTGCGAAAAGAGCATAATAATTGATGGTATTGTGTTTGGTAGTTAAAAAAAGATTTATAACTTTGCCTTGTTCATTGAATTTTTAACCATTTAACTAATTATAAACACCATGGTAGTAGATTTTATTGAAATGCTGAAAGGTCTCATCCACGACCCCAACTCCAACATGTGGTTGGCGTTGATTTTTGTACTTCTGGGAGCAGTGCTGCCCTTCCTGGTTCCCATC